>JAODAO010000425.1 GCA_025463465.1 Glaciihabitans sp.
GTCCCCATGATCCGGCGCAGCATCTCCACCAACCTGATGCTGACGACACTTCAAACCCTGTCCGTTTTCGCGCTCATCTTTGTGATGACCGGAGGCGGCCCAGGCACCGACAGCACCACGCTGCCGCTGCTGGCCTACCAGGAGGCATTCAAGTTCGGTGAACTCGGCTTCGGCACGGCGATCGCCACGATCCTGCTGCTGGTCGGGGCGCTGTTCTCCGTCTTCTATATCCGCGCCCTCAAACCGGAGGTTGACTGATCATGAGCGCCGTCACCACACCCGCGAGCCCCTCCACCGGCACGACCGGCGGTGCGGGCAAACGCGGAAAATCGGGCGCCTCGCCCGAGACCCTCGGCACCCGGATGAGCATCGCCTCCCCCAACCGCCGCGCGATGAGGGGATTCTCCAACGCGGTCCTCATCATCATCGGGCTGGCGTTTCTGCTGCCGATGGTCTGGCTGCTGCTGGCCTCCGTCGACAGCAGGGCAACGCTGTCGGTGAAGTGGCCGGAGACCCTGACGCTGGGCAACTTCACCGCCATCCTCACCCCCGAGCGCTCGCTGATTCCGCTACTGAACAGCACACTGCTGTCGGGTGGCTGCGCGATCCTCACGGTGATCGCCTCGCTGCTGGCCGCCTACCCACTGTCCCGCTACAAAATGCGGGTCAACAAGCCCTTCCTGTACGGGGTGCTGTTCGGCACGTGCCTGCCGATCACCGCGATGATGGTGCCCGTCTACTCCCTTTTTGTGGCGTTCAACCTCATCGACTCCGTCGGCGGCACCATTCTGTTCCTCGCCGCCACCTCGCTGCCCATGGCGATCTGGATGATGAAGAACTTTATGGACTCCGTTCCTGTGTCCCTGGAAGAGGCAGCCTGGACCGACGGTGCCTCGGCGATGACGACCCTGCGCACGATCGTGGTGCCGCTGATGCGGCCCGGGATCGGAGTGGTGTTCATCTTTGTGTTCATCCAGACCTGGGGAAACTTCTTCATCCCCTTTGTGCTGCTGCTGAGCCCGGACAAACAGCCCGCCGCCGTCAACATCTTCTCGTTCTTCGGCCAGTACGGAGCGGTCGCCTACGGGCAGCTTGCCGCGTTCTCGCTGCTCTATTCCGTTCCGGTGCTGGCACTGTATGTGCTGGTCACTCGGCTCGGCGGCGGCTCCTTCGCCCTCGCAGGGGCGGTCAAGGGGTAGGCCAGCCCGCCGCCAGCATCCAGACATCCACCACCGGTTCGCCCCCAATTTGTGGGCGCGACCATTCGAGCGCGATTTTTTGCGCCATCACCGCAGAGAAAGACCAGGTTCACCATGCCAGACAAGGCTTCCCTCATCGACCTCAGGGTCAGCCGTTTCCTCGCCGAACGCCTGGTTCCCGCCACCTACCCGCGGAGTATCCCGCTGGAGCTGACCGCCTGGGTTGCGCCAGGCGAACCCGTGCCGTTCGCCGAGGCCGTCACGGCGGACTTCGCCCCCTTCGCCATCGGCGACGCCTGGGGCCGGCCGTGGGGAACCACCTGGATCCACCTCACCGGCTCTGTCCCCACCGACTGGGAGCTGAGCGGGGGTAAAATCGAGGTGCTACTCGATCTCGGTTTCAACCGCGGCCACCCCGGGTTCCAATCCGAGGGCCTCATCTGGAGTGCCGACGGCACGATCATCAAGGCCGTCGAGCCGATGAACTCGTACGTGCCGCTGGATGTCTCGCCCGGCGACACCATCGACCTGTACCTGGAGGCGGCAGCCAACCCCGACATCCAGGGCGAGTCGGTCTACGCCCCCACACCGTTGGGCGACCTGCACACCTCCGGCGACGAGCCCCTCTACCGATTCCGCCAGGCCGACCTTGCCCTCCGCGACGAAACCGTGTGGGAACTGGTGCAGGACGTCTGGACCCTCAACGGGCTCTGGCGCGAACTCGGCGAGGAACTGCCCCGCCGCGCCGAGATCCTCAGCGGACTGGAACGGCTCGTCGACGCCGTCGACCCCGACGACGTTCTCGGCACCGCGGCGAAGGGTCGCGCCGTGCTCGCCCCACTGCTGGCCTCCCCCGCCTACAACAGTGCCCACCGCCTCACCGCCATCGGCCACGCCCACATCGACTCCGCCTGGCTCTGGCCGGTGCGCGAAACCATCCGCAAGTGTGCTCGCACCTTCTCCAACGTGCTGGCCCTGATGGACGAGAACCCTGACTTTCTCTTCGCCTGCTCCTCGGCGCAGCAGTTCGCCTGGATGAAGGAGTTCTACCCGGAACTCTTCGGCCGCATCAAGGCGCGGGTGCTCGAGGGACGATTTATCCCCGTCGGCGGTATGTGGGTCGAATCCGACACCAACCTGCCCGGCGGCGAGGCCATGGCCCGCCAGTTCGTGGCGGGCAAGGGCTTCTTTCTGCGCGAGTTCGGCATCGAGCCGCCCGAGGTCTGGTTGCCAGACTCCTTCGGCTACTCCGCCGCGCTGCCACAGATCGTGCGCGCCGCCGGGTCAGAGTACTTCCTCACCCAGAAGCCGTCCTGGAACGAAACCAACGTGATGCCGCACCACACCTTCGACTGGGAGGGCATCGACGGCACCCGGGTGTTCACCCACTTCCCACCCGTCGACACCTACAACTCCATCCTCTCCGGCGAGGAGTTGGCGCGTGCGCAGCGCAACTACCGGGAGAAGGGCGAGGCGAACTCCTCCCTCGTTCCGTTCGGATACGGCGACGGCGGTGGCGGACCCACCCGCGAGATGCTCGCGGCGGCCGCCCGCACCACAAACCTCGAGGGCTCCCCCACGGTGCAGATCCAGAGCCCGAGGGCGTTCTTCGACCAGGCCAAGGCCGAATACCCGAAGCCCCCGGTCTGGTCCGGCGAGTTGTATCTCGAGTTCCACCGCGGCACCTACACGTCCCAGGCCCGTACTAAGAGGGGCAACCGGCGCAGCGAACACCTGTTGCGTGAGGCCGAGCTGTGGGCCACCGCCGCCACCGTCCGCACGGGTGCCTCCTACCCGTATTCCGAACTCGATGAGGCCTGGCAGACGGTGCTGCTGCAGCAGTTCCACGACATCCTGCCCGGCTCCTCCATCGCCTGGGTGTACCAGGTGGCCGAGGAACACTACGCGCGGGTGGCGAAGGTGCTCGAGAAGATCATCACCGATTCGCTGGAAACCCTGTCGGGGCAGGGGGATGTTTCCCTGTTCGCCAACGCGGGTCCCTACGCCGTGGCCGGCGCCGGCGCTTTCGGGGCGAGCGCCGTTGATGCGGGGGCGCGCGACTCGGCGTCTGTCACCCCGGGCACCACCGGTATCACCCTGCAGAACCGATTCGTGCGGGTCCAGCTGGACTCCGACGGGCTCATCACCTCGCTCTTCGACCGCGCCGCCGACCGCGAACTGGTCGCCCCCGGCGAGCGCGCGGGCGCGTTGTGGATCTTCCGGGACACCCCCGCCCAGTGGGACGCCTGGGACATCGACGTGCACTACCAGCGCCACGGCACCCTGATCGATCACGTCGAGTCGATCGAGGTCACCGCTGACAACCCCGATCGGGTCGCCGTCACGGTCACCCGGGCGCGCGGGGAGTCCCGCTTTGTGCAGGAGTTTGCCCTCAGCGCCGACTCACCCACCCTCGACCTCGTCACCGACGTCGACTGGCACGAACGCCAGAAGCTGCTGAAGCTGGCGTTCCCCCTCGACGTGCACGCCGAGCGGGCCTCCTCCGAGATCCAGTTCGGCCACATCAACCGGCCCACCCACGGCAACACCTCGTGGGACGCTGCTCGCTTCGAAACCAGCGCCCACCGGTGGGTGCACGTGGGGGAACCCGGCTACGGGGTCGCCGTCGCCAACGACTCCACCTACGGCCATGACATCACCCGCAGCACCCGTGACAGCGGCGGCACCACCACCCTGGTGCGCGAGTCACTGCTGCGGGCGCCCACGTTCCCCGACCCGCACGCCGACCAGGGCGAGCACCGCCTGGCCACCTCGATCCGCATCGGCGCCACCGTGCTCGACGCCGTCGCGGAGGGCTACCGCCTCAACGTGCCGCCGCGCGCATTCACCGGGGCGGAAGACATCCCCCAGCTCTTCACCGTCGACAACCCCGCCGTGGTGATCGAGGCAGTGAAACTCGCCGAGGACCGCTCTGGCGACGTGATCGTGCGGCTCTACGAGGCCAACGGCAGCCGGGCCCGCGCGACGGTCGGGCACGGGTTCGCCGTCTCCTCGGTGATCGAGACCGACCTGCTGGAGCGACGGGTGGAGCCTTCGGCACTGGATTCGCAGAGCACCGACGCCGTGCAACTCACCCTGCGCGCCTTCCAGATCGTGACCCTGCGGATGACCCCAACGAGCTGACCCCAACGAGTTGATTTCTGAGATGGCGGCCGCCCTGGCATCACACGTTTCTCCCTTTGGGGAGGCGTGGGTGCTGGGGCGGCTGTCGCTCTAACGCCGGGTTGCGGCGTGCGGTGTTCTTCTCGGGTTGCTTCGTGGTGTGTCCCGCCACAACGGGGTCACAGCGGCGAGCAGCGTGATTGCCGTCGCAACGAGCAAAGCCGGCACAAATCCCGCGGCGGTGATGAGCATGCCGATCGCGGAAGCACCAGCGGCCTGGCCCAATACAAGAACCACAAATAGCAACGCTGTTCCGGCGGCGGCGCGGGCCGCATCCACCCGTGTCGTCCAGGAGATAAGCGCCCCGGTGCCAGCCGTGTATCCCCACCCGAACACGGCGCACGCCACAAGCGAGCCGGCGGTTGAACCGGCCGCGAGGGCGAGGACACCGGTCGCTGCGCCAACGGCGAGGGTCGTGATGATCCATGCGAGGCGCGGTTCGAGTGCGCTGAGAACCCGTGCGGTGATGATGGCGGCCGTTCCCCCCACACCCAGCGCGACCCACGCAATGATCGAGGTCCGTTCGGTTGAGCCCGCGTCTATCAGGAGGGTCCTCCCGTAGTTCCACACCGCAGAGGAGCCAGCGCCCAGGAAAAACGCCGCCACGATGAGCTTCCGGTGATCCGTGAACCAGGACATCGCCGGCAGCCGCGACCTAGCAGGCCTGCCCGCCGGGGTGCCCCCGCTTTCGCTCCCGCGATCGAGTGCCAGGGTGGCCGCGGTCACCCCGACGGTAAAAACGGCCACGACCAACCAGGCCGTTCGCCAATCGGGCAGGAGGACCAGCGCCAGGATGCCGGCACCGATAAGACCGGGTCCGGTTCCGGAGTTCACGATGACCTGGCTGCGGCTGAGGGCAGTGGCTGGGACGTTCCTCCTGACGATGTTCACCAACGCGGGCGACGCGAGGCCCGCCCCGGCCGAACCGGCGATGGCGAACAGGGCGAAGAGCTCCGTGCTGTGGGCGGTTGCCATGCCAGCGGCGCCGACGCTGGCGCTCAGCCCCGCGACGATCACCAGCAAACGGGACCATCGCTCGGCGCTGAAGAACCCGATGACGGCGCCGATGCAGTAGAGCAGGGAAGCGCCAGAGGAAATGAGTCCCGCCGCGGCTGCGTCGAATGACAGTGCGGCCTGCACGTCGGGCAGGAACAGCCCGTAGGCCAGCCGCACCAACCCGTAGGTCGCGGCGATGAGGCCGGTGCCCGAAATGATGAGACCGGTCACCTTGGGGTTTGATAACAAAAACGATCGTTTCACTTAAGGGAGTCTAGGCTGCGTGAATGAGCATTCGCGCCTCCACCGAGAAAAAGCTGCTCGACGCCGCCGATGAGCTCTTTTTCACGCAGGGGATCAGCGCCACCCCGATCGACGCCGTGCTCGCCCGCGCCGGGGTGTCCGCCGCAACGCTGTATCGCGGCTATGCCAGCAAAGAGGCCCTCGTTGCCGCCGCCCTCGAGCGACGCCAGGCGGCATGGCTTGAGGTGTGGGAGCGCGCGATCCAGAGACAGCACACCGAAACCGGCAGAGTGCTTGCCGTGTTCGACGCCCTCGACGAGTTCGCTGCGCGACCCGACGGATCGCGCTGGTGCGCGTTCCTCGGATCCGCTGCCGAGTACGCCGACCCGCCCACCGAGATCCGGCAGGCGATCGAGCACGACACCGCGGCCCTTCGCACACGATTGCTGCAGCTCACCACCCCACTCGCCGGGCCGAGAGCGGCCGCCCTCACCGAGGAACTCCTCCTGCTTGTCACCGGACACCTCGCCATGCGGCTGCGCGCGCCGCATCAGCAGGGTTCAACCGCCCGGGCGATTGCCGGAAGGCTTCTCGACGCACCATATCGCTGAGCTGGGAGCTCGGAGCTCGGAGCTCGGATTTAAAAGCTACCTAGCCCCGGCCAAACTCGTTCAGGGCAGGGGACCCTCCCCCTCTGTCGGCACCGCATCAGGGAACCAGTCGGGCTTGTCGTCGTCCGACGGGTGCAGCGACGTCAGCGGATCCTCCGACACAGCCTCCTCTTCGGTGATGTCGTCAGCTCCGGACTGTTCTGGTTTTTTGTCACTCATCGTTGACCCCACCTTCTGCGGACTTCGCCGCACAACGATTGTCAGCGGTAGGTTCGACAGACAGAAGAGCTTGCGAAAACGTCGTCGCGCGGCTCACATAACGCGCATTCCAGATCGTCGCGCTACGTCTGGCACTGGCAGAGAGCGCGTGAACAGAGAGCCGGTCCCTGGGACCGCACACCGTAGCGGTGCGGAAAACGGTCGCGCAGAACCTGAGCCACATCCAGGCAGCCCGGGTCGGTTATTCGTTCAGTTTCGAGCGACGTCGCCATGCCTAACCCAGGATGAGCGCGTTTCAGATGCTCAGACTGCGTGATGCTGTCCAGCGGGCGTCGGGAAACCAATCCGGCTTGTCACCGTGCCGTAGAGATGTCCGGTCGACCTACGTCCCGATCGAGGACGAGGAATCCCCGCAGGACATGTCACCCTCGGGCAGGTCAGCCCCATTGATACTCCGTGCGCGTCTCTCTCCAGCACGGTCTTCGTGCGTTGAACACGTCCGATTATCGCGACGTGCTCTGGGAGCCGCTGGTCTACTTCAGTCCCGAACGGATGAAGGCATCAACAACGTAGCGCTGTAGGAAGATGTAGATCAGGAAGATCGGCACACACGCCAGGCCGCTGGCCGCCATCACCGCGCCCCAGTTGTTCCCCTCTGCGCCCAGAAAACTTCGGATACCCACCTGGATGAGAGCGTCAGAACTCTGCAAGATCAGCGACGGCCAAAGGTATTCGTTCCAGGCAGAGATGAAAAGCATGATGCCGAGGGCCGCCAGCGCGGGTTTCATATTGGGCAGCACCACGAGCCAAAGCGTTCCCCAGCTTGAGCGGCCGTCGATGTGGCTGGCGTCGATCAGGTCGCGGGGGAAGGACTGCAGGTGCTGGCGCATCAGCAGCACGGCGAAGGCTGAGCAGAGGTTCGGCACAACAACACCGGCGATGGTGTTGAGCAGGCCGAGTTGTGAGATGAGCACGTAGTTGGGGATCATCGTGACCTGGAACGGCACAAGCCACGAGCCGATGAAAAGCAGGAAGAGAATTTTCTTTCCTCGGAATTCCCAGGTCGCGAAGCCGTAGGCGGCGAAAACTGCGACGAGCAACTGTGCGACAGCCAGCACGAGCGACATGGCGAAAGTGTTGGCGATCATCCCGGCGATCGGGATCGTGTCCCACACGTATTGGAAGTTGTTGAAGCTCAACGGCCAGACGAAGATGTTCTGCGACAGGGCGTCTTGCGGCGCGCGGAAAGCAGTGACGAAGATCCAGTAGACAGGGAAGATACTGAAAATCGCGAGCACGGCGAGGACGATATGTCCGATCGCGAATCCCGCGAAGGAACGTGATGCGACAGGGAGGTCCGTCACTTTGCCTGTACCCACCGCGGTGGACGGGCGGGCGGCGCCCTGGATAGCTACGAGTGCCATGGTTGGTCCTTAGTTGTCGTAGAAGCTCAGGCGTTCGGAGACTTCGACGAAGATCATCGCGACGAGCCCGAATCCGATAAAGAACAGCGTCCCCGCAGCCGCCGAGAGACCGGCGTCGAAGTTGCGGAAGCCGAACTGGTAGAGCAGGTAGTAGATGTTCGTTGACGCGCCACCCGGCCCGCCCTGGGTGAGGATGTCGATGATCGGGTATGCCCACTGTGCGGACAGCAGGATCGTCATGAGTGCGAGGAACACCAGGCTGGGGCTGAGCAGTGGCAAGGTGATGCGCCAGATGATCTGCCGGGCCGAGGCCCCGTCGAGCGAGGCTGCTGAGGCGTAGTCCGGGTTGATGCCGGCCATTCCGGCTGAGACAACGAGCACACCAAAGCCAAGCAGCTGCCAGCCGACAATAACGATGACTGCTGTCATCACCATGCCGGGGTCGCGGAAGACGTTGCCCATCTCCCAGCCGAGCGTGGCCGCGATGCGCGGGATGGCCCCACCACTCTCGTCGAACAGCCACCGCCAGACGGCGCTCGTTGCAACCGGGGTGACGAGGAAAGGAACGAAGATGAGCGCCTGGTAAAAGGTCTTCGCCCTGCCCTGGATGCGGCGGGATACTAGAGCTATAAGTACCGGCAGCACGAGGGAGAACACCATAAACGCCGCAATGTAAAGCACGGTGTTACTGATCGCCTGGTGCAGCTCGGGCAGGGTGAGCACGGTGACATAGTTGTCGAACCCAACGAACTCTTTCGGGTTGGTCGGAATCAGGTTCCAGTCCACGAACGAGAGACCGAAGGTCTGCACAAGCGGGGCGTAGATCCATAACACCAGCAGGGCTAAGGCAGGCAGCAGGTAGAAATACGGGGTGAGCTTCGACCAGCTCACGCGGCGCTTGGGTGGCAGCTCCACGGCTGCCACAGAAGTGGGATGCGTCGTCTCGGCGAGGTGTACGAACATGCCGCTAGATCTCCGCCGCGGTCTCGGCAACGGATGCGTTAACCAACTCAAGCTGCTCAGCAGCGCTCTTGGCCATAAACGACTCGAGCATCTCTGCCGTCATCTCGTACACGGTTGGGAACTCGCCGATAGGCACAACGGAGTGCAGCACCCGGTCACCGTAGACGTGCACGAGGTTGAACGCCTGGCCTCCGTTCTGCCCACGCGCTGCGGGGTACGGCACGTTCAGGTCCTGGGTGTAGCAGGTGGCGGAGGCCACGGACACCGGCACCCCGGCGAACATACTGGTTGTGGAGTAGTGCAGGTGACCGCCAAGGATGCCACGCACATCGGAGCCGCGAACCACCGCCTCGAGTTTGTGCTGGTCGCGTAGCTCGACGAGGGCGAGGAGGCCGAGCGGGCTTGGCACCGGCGGGTGGTGCAGCGCGATGAAGGTACCGTCCGGCGCCGGAGTGGCAAGAACATTGGCCAGCCAGGCAAGTTGGTCGTCGGTGATCTCTCCGTAGTGCTGACCGGGAACGGTCGAGTCGAGGGAGATGATTCGTAGGCCGTTGATGTCGTAGACCATGTCGATGGAACCGGTGCTGGGCTCCTCGTCGAGGAGCCCTGCGCGAAAGGCTCCGCGCTCGTCATGGTTACCCATCACCCAGATCACCTGGGCACCGACGGCGGCAGCGGCCGGCTCAACGATTTCACGCAGACGCTTGTAGGCGTCGGGGCGGCCGGTGTCGGCAAGGTCGCCGGTGAACACGATGGCTTCCGGCCGTGCGTTGGCACGGCTGAATCCCTCGAAGAGCTTCACTAGATTCGCATCGCTGTCAATCGAGTCGTGGAGCAGGTTGTCATCCCCCACAAAGTGGGTGTCGCTGATGTGCAAAATGAAGTGTTCCGGGGTTCCAAACTGGCCGACGATGTTCGTCATGTTGCGCTCTTTTCTGACTCGGGTGACAGCACTGGGGTGGTCTCGACGAGCGACTCACGCAGCAGGTCGAGGTCGGGACGTTGGAAACCGTGGGCGAGCAGGTAACCAGCGGCCGAGCCGTAGTCCGACTCGATCTGGTCGATAATCTCCGCGATAAGTCCTGGGGGGCTCGCCGAGACGATGTACTCGATAGCGGGCGTCGCGACGAGCCCCCCGTCGGCAATGTGGGCGAGCATCATCTCGGCCCATTCCCCCGCAAGGTTTTCCTCGGTGGCGGCGTAGTCGGCGATCACGTCGTCCTTGCCAACACCAACGGCCAGCAGTGCAAGGGCGATGACGAGCCCGGTGCGATCTTTCCCGGCGGTGCAATGCACCAGGACCGGATCTGAACCCGAACGGGCGATGAAGGTGACCGCCCTCGCGAGGTTCTCGCCGTACTCGGCGATCATTAGCCGGTACAGGCCGGGCAGGGTGATCTCGCCGAGTCCGGTGAACGACGGTGCCTGCGAATAGATGGGGAGGTGCAGCACGGTGATGCCGAGGCCGTCCAACTGGCTTGGGGCGGAAAGCAGTTCACTGTGGTCGCGCAGGTCGGCAACGTAACTGATTCCGAGCGTGTTGATCTGCGCTCGGCTGCCGTCGGTAAGAGCGTGCAAGGCATCGGAGCGGAACAGCTTGCCCCAGCGCGTTCCGCCACCGGCGGCGTCGTAGCCACCGGTGTCGCGCAGGTTGTAGGTGCCTTCGAGCATGTGAAGACGGGTTGCGGCGCTGGGGTCACGCGTCATGGTCTGTTTACTCCTCGATGAGGGCTTGGGCGCGTTCCTGCGCTTCGGCCATAGTGCTGGCGGGATCCTTGCCGTAGAAGACCGAGTCCTCGACGGCGGTCGCGAGGATGTCATCGACCTGCACATAGCTGTTGCCTGGGTATGAGGTCCAGGGTTCGAGGTTGTCGAGCTGGGCGAGGTTGGGCGCGACGAGAGGGTTGCTCGATGCCCATTCGGCGAGGGGACCGCCGTCCTCGGTGAGGGAGGGGCGCAGCGGCAGGTAACCGATCTTCGAGGTGATCTCCTCGTAGGCGTGGTCGCTAGTGAGGAACTTCATCAGCTCCCACGACGCGCGCTGCTTCGCCGGGTCCTCGCTGAACATAAACAGTGCGGAACCCGAGTTGGTGGGGACTACGGGCTGATCGTCGAACGATGGCATCACGGTGTTCTTCAGTTCCCAGCTCCCGGCTGCTGCCGCTCCCATAAAGGTGGCCTGGAGCGCGGAGGTCTGCAGTTGGATCACGGAGTCGCCGCGGGCGAATGCCTCGTATTGTCCGGTCGAGTCGAGGTTGGCGAGTACTCCCGAATCGAAGAGGTCGCGAAGCATCTCGATGGTGCCAACCGCTTCGTCGTCACCGAACTCGATCCTGGAGCGGCCCTCGCTCAGGACGTGTCCGCCGTTGGAGCGGATCATGCCCTGCAGGCACCAACTGCCTCCGGCAACGGAACAGGAGATAGTGATCGCTGGCTTCCCGGTCTGGGCGGTGATCGTCTCAGCCGCTGCCTTGACCGCGGCCCAGGTGGAGAGGTCGGTGTCTGCTGGCAAGCCAGCCGCCTCGAATGCTGTGGCGTTGTAGAACAGGACAGGGGTGGAGAACACGTACGGCATTCCGTATGTGACCCCGTCCCAGTCGCCGAGTACCGCTGCTTTCTCGTGGAACGGGTTGTCCCCGCCGAAAGCCTCGTCGATGGCGTCTGAGCCAACGAGTTCCTCAATCGGTTGGGCGCCGAGCTCGTTGACAGCGAAGTCGAGGGAGTCAAAGGTGATCTGGGCGACGTCCGGGGCGTTACCTGCCAACATTTGCGTCTGCACGCTGCCGACGGTGTTGCTCCCCGCGGCTCCGGCGCCCTGGGTGGGCTGCGCAGTGACGGTGATGTTCGGGTACTCGGCCTCGAAGTCCGAGATCAGGCTCGTGATGGTATCGGTCCAGGCCCCGGCGGAAAGCAGGTTATAGCTCTCGAAGACAATCTCCACCTTCTCGTCCGCGCCGAGTTCGGGAATCGTCGCGGTGGGGCCTGATGCCGACGAGTCCGGCGCCGAGCAGCCGCTGATCAGCAGTGCACTGCCGGCGGCAACCGCTAGCAGGCTCGCGAATTTTGATGTGGAACGCATGCGTGTTTCTCCTTGGTGAGGGTGCAACGTGGGGAAAGATTTCAGAAACTTAGACGGCGGAAAATTCGACGGGCGCAGTTAACTCCGAAGGACCCGTCGCAGCATCGACCCACTCGAGGCGCACCCCCGTCAGGCGGTCGAACAGGTGCACGTGGGCGAGCGAAGCACTGAGGGTGACGGATTGTCCTACGACGATGGTGTCGGTGCGAGTCATCCGCACGGCGACCTGGCGGGCGCCGAGGGTGCAGTAGATAATTTCCTCGCTGCCGAGGTTTTCGACCGTTACAACCGTCGCATTGGCGTGGACGCCGCGGGTCTCGGTGATCCTGTCATCGATGCGGAGGTGTTCCGGTCGGATGCCGAGCGTCACGTCGGTGGGGTCGGTGTCACCGTCCCAGAGTGCCCCGCCAATGCCGTCAGCTTCGACGACGACGGTCCCATCGACGGTGTCTACCCGCGCGTCGAGGAGGTTCATCGCGGGGCTTCCCAGGAATCCCGCCACGAAGGCCGTCGCTGGGCGGTCGTATACGTCCGCGGGAGTACCGACCTGCTCGAGGTGACCGTTGTTGAGCACCGCGATGCGGGTCGCCATGGTCATTGCTTCGACCTGGTCATGGGTGACGTAGACGAACGTGGCGCCGAGGCGACGGTGCAGCGCCGTGAGCTCTTGGCGTGTTGCCGTCCGCAGTTTCGCGTCGAGGTTGGACAGCGGCTCGTCCATTAGGAAAGCTCGGGGGTTACGCACGAGGGCGCGTCCGACGGCGACCCGTTGGCGCTGGCCACCGCTCAGCTCTTTCGGGCGTCGGGCGAGAAGGTGATCAATCTCGAGCATCCGCGCTACTTCCTCAACGCGGGTGGCCACCTCGGCGCGCGGGGTACCTTTCACCCGGAGGGGGAAGCCGAGGTTGCTGGCGACCGTGAGGTGCGGGTACAGCGCATAGCTTTGGAAGACCATCGCGAGATCCCGCTTTTTCGACGGCTCCCTGGTGATGTCGGCACCGTCGAGGATGATCTGCCCGGAAGTTGGCTCCAGCAGCCCGGCGAGCATACGCAGCAGTGTCGTTTTGCCGCACCCGCTCGGCCCGAGAAGCACGAGGAAGTCCCCATCCTCGACAGTGAGGCTGACGTCATTGACCGCATGATTTTTGGCGAAGACGCGCGAAATAGACCGAATCTCGATGGTGCCCATGATTTCTCCCCTGATTCCCGACTTCCGAAATATCGTTTCGCGTTTCGCAAAACTTTCGGATATTCGTTACAGGTAGAGAATCGGCTCCGAACGTGAACAGCAGGTGTCGGTCGCGCTAATGAGATGGGTGCGGTCAACCAATAATGTGCGACCCGCCTCATTCGTCGCTTTGGACTATCCCCATTACCTCCTCGAGCACTACCGGACCGGCCTCAGCTGAGCCCTCCATCTCACGGGCGACCGCGTCCTGCAGGGCCGACAGGATGAGCGTCTGCGTGATGTTCCCGGTGACAGCTCCGTCGCCCCAGGCGTGGAATGTCGCACCAGCGACCAGTGCATGAGTGGCCAGGTCGCTCAACCGGGATCGCGCGTAACTGGTCACCCCAATGATGACAACTCCCGCCGCCGCCGCTGCTTCCGCGGTGCGCACCGTGGTCGAATTCATCCCACTGTCACTGACCGCCAGGCAGACGTCGCCCGGCTGCAAAAGTCGAGCACT
>JAODAO010000431.1 GCA_025463465.1 Glaciihabitans sp.
GGCCCGGGACACCAATCCCCGGGATTCCGCGCGGTCGATTAGTCCGGTGAGGGTCGACTTTTCCAGACCCAGGTAGCCGACCAGGTCAGTCATGCGCAGGCGACGATCGCGGAGGATGGCCAGAACCCGTAGCTGCGTCAAGGACAAATCATTTTCGGATGCGATTCTGGTCAACGCTCCCATGGTCACGAATGCTGACTGCGCCAGCGCATCAATGAGCTCTGCAGCTGCACCACCTTGTTCGGCCTTCTGTTCCTGGGAACTCACGGGACCCCTCTGCAATAGTTGGTTTTACGAACTATATTGGTTCGTATAACCAACTATATCGAGGAGAACCCATGCGGGCCGCTGTTGTCACACGATTCGACGAATCACCCCGATTCGCAGACTTCCCGCTGCCGAGCGAACTGGCGCCCGGAGAGGAAATCGTCAATGTTGTTGCCGCAGGTTTGCATCCCCGGGTGAGGTCGCAGGCTGACGGATCGCACTACACCAGCAGGGAAGAACTCCCCCTCGTGCCGGGAATCGACGGGGTGGCCCGCACCGCCGATGGTGAGCTGCGTTACTTCATCCTTCCCGATACCAATCTCGGTTCCATGGCGGAGCAGACGATAATCGACCGGCGACGCAGCGTCGTGCTTCCCCCGGGAGCTGACCCCATCCAGATAGCGGCCGCGATGAATCCCGCAATGTCCTCGTGGGTCGCCCTCCGGCGCCGCATCGATTTCCGCCCCGGCCAGAAAGTCATGATCCTGGGAGCCACCGGCAATGCGGGGCGCCTGGCCGTCCAGGTCGCCAAGCACCTCGGCGCCGGTAAAATCATCGCGGTCGGCCGCGGGGCAGACCGGCTCGACGGCCTTGGCGCCGACTCGACTGTGTCGCTCGACGGAGATGGGCAATCCCTCGCCGCAGCGCTCGGGGATGAGGGAAAGGACGTCGACGTTGTCCTCGATTACCTGTGGGGTACACCGACGCGTGACGCCCTCTACGCAATCGTCCCCCGCCGAGCGAACGACGATCAGGTACTGAGCTGGGTCCAGATCGGCTCGGTCGCCGGCGTCGAGTCGGCCATCCCTTCTGCGGCGCTCCGAGCCACGAAGCTGCAACTGATTGGTAGCGGGCAGGGCTCCGTCTCCACCAGCGACATCGTCACAGAGCTCGGCGCCTTGGCTGCGGCGGTGAGTACGGACGCGTTCTCAATCCGCGCGCGCGCGGTGCCGCTCCATAACGTGCAGGATGCCTGGGGCCAGGCAACCCAGACAACCGAGCGACTCGTCCTCACTGTCTGACCGGGTCGGCAGGCGACCGGCGACGAACGTCGCGGTGCACACTGACGGATTCACGGACGGGCGCACTATCGCGGCTGCACTTATGTCGACGCTGGTGAACCCGAGCAACCGGCCGTCGAAACTGAAGCAGCCTACGCGCGAGAACGTGCCTCCGGCATCAGCGGCGACGACGAAACGAACGTCTTCCTCGGTGAACGACATGGCGTCAGCTCACCCAATGCCGGAATGCCCGGGCTCGGTCAATATTTGGGGCTCAAATCGGATCAGTCCCACAGGGAAGCCAGCTGAAGCTCACTTGCCTGGGGGCAACTACAGTTCCTTCACATAGAAGAGCGTGTTGCCGTGGACTGCGTCGAGGTCAACGCGAGCGGTCTCAACAAACCCCAGCTTGGCCATCACGCGTCGAGACGGAGTATTCCACTGGCGGATCGTAGCCCAGAGGCGGCGGAATCCAGATTGTTCAGCCCAGCTGAGCACGGCCCATGACGCCTCCGTGGCGTATCCCTGGCGCCAAACCCGGCGCAGGAATTCGTACGCCAGCTCCGGCTCGCCGTGTTGCCCGTGCGAATTCGAAATTATGCCGCAATAGCCGATGACGGCGCCCGTGCCTTTCTGCTCTGCTGCCAGGAGCCCTGTTGTTGTATCGGGGTCTGCGTGGCGAAACCACTCCTCGATGTCTTCAATCGTTGGGTGGCCATCGGCGTCTATGCGACGATTCGGAGAGACGCGGGGATCGCGCTCGGTCCACAGCTCACGTTGGAGGGCAGCATCAGACACACGCCAACGTCGCAGCACCAGCCGCTCCGTCTCGAGAACGACCTCGCTGGCGGATACCGGTGCGTCGTTCATAGCGCCCATTATCGTCGTCACCGACGGGACAGCTACGAAACTCCGTGCAGGCCACGTCGAAAGCTTTCACCGAGACGGCTTGGCGAGACACCGGTCGCCGCGTCTTTCCGCGCCGGCGCACACGTCGAAGATGACCACCGTGGGTGTCTCGGAATCTCTTTGTTTTTCGGGAGATCTTTGGGCTGAGCTCTCCCCTCGCGGAGGAGGGGAGCTTTTCGAGTTGCCCTACGCCTCACCTTTCCGCTGTCGAGTGCTCGCGAAATGACACCGAGTTAACGTGACGTTGTCCCGTCTGCCGGTGGTTCCCAGCGTCGAACGTAGTGTGCCATCGGTTGGAGCGATCGCAGGAGTTCCATTCCCCGCTCCGATAGGTGGTACCGAACGCTGACGGGGGTGGTTGATTCGACGGTGCGTTCAACGAGTCCGGCGTCTTCGAGTTCGCGGAGCCGGACGGTGAGCATCCTCCCGGAGAGCCCCTGGACCCGGCGCTCGATCTCGGTATAACGCTCTGCACCCATCCCGAGAGCAAGGAGGATGCCGCTGGACCAGCGTTTGCCGACGATCTCCATCACGGCCGCGAGACGCTGGCATTCCTCGTCGTCGATGCGCAATGGCTGGCGTTGCCTCGTTTTTTCGATTCCGGTCACGCACCAAAGGTAAGTAGGTTACCTCTGGTTTGTCAAGCACGGTACATGCGCGGATGCTGGCTGTATG
>JAODAO010000445.1 GCA_025463465.1 Glaciihabitans sp.
ACGGTGAACTCGGGATGGCCTGCGAGCAACCGCAGAAGCTCACCACCGGCATACCCGCTTGCGCCTGCGACGGCGACGGAGAGAGACATGGCTCTACCTTATTGATCGATCGGATGGGGATCGGGGCGGCGGCGTCGCGCACTGCCGAAGTTCGACAGGATGCTGATCAACTCAGCGGCGGGGCGTCGCCTAGGATCGGCGCGCGCGGATGACCAGGCGGCTAAGCCGGCCCGAACGAATTCCGCTGAAGTCCACACAGTGACCCTATCGCACATCCCTGCCGGGACGGAACGCCCCGTGCCGGACCTGGAACAGGTCCGGCACGGGGATGAACCGGATGGCGTGTTTTCGCTTAGTCGCGCAGGGTCGCGCCGAAGCGCTCGGTGGCGAGTGACACGGCGGCGAGTTTCGCCTCGGAGGCTTCCGCCGCGGTGAGCGTGCGGTCGGGAGCTCGGAAGCGCAACGCGAACGTCAGCGACTTGCTGCCGTCGGCAACGCCGCTGCCCCGGTAGTCATCCACCAGTTCCGCATGTTCGAGCAGCGCACCGGCACCCTCGAGCACCGTCGCCAGCAGCTCCCCCGCTGCCACGCTGGCGGGGACAACCAGCGACAGGTCCTGGGTGGCCGCCGGCATGGTGGCGATCGGGGTGGCGGCGACATCGTGGTCGGAGAGCTCGATCGCGGCGTCCAGGTCGAGTTCCACCAGGGCGACGACGCGGGGTAGGTGCAGCTCATCCGCCAGCGCGGGCAGCAGTTCACCGGCGAAGCCGATGGACGTGTCGCCGATGAAAAGCTCGGCGGTGCGCCCCGGGTGCATCGCCTGGTGGGCGCCGGTGACGACCCGGATCGTGACCGACAGGGCAAGCTCGACCTGGGAGACAACCGCCAGAGCGTTCGACAGACCGCTCGGCACGGCAACCTGGCCGGGCTGCTTACTGACCGCGTCGCCGAGGAAAACGGCGGCGATGTGGCGGGGCTGGTTGGGGATTCCCGCGTTTAGCTCCGCGAGCACCTCCGCGGTGGGGCGTGCTGCGCCGAACGGCAGCGGACCGCTGCCGTAGCGGACATCGGCGACGGGCAGGAAGACCGTCCCGGTCTCGAACAGAGCAAGGTCGGTGAGACCGCGGGACAGGTTGCGCCTGGCGACGTCGAGCAGCCCGGGCAGCAGCGAGGTGCGCATCAGCGCCGCCTCGGAGTCAAGGGCGTTGGCGAGCTTCATCGCGGGGACGGTGCCGGCCACGGCGGAGCCGAACCGGTCGTTCGCCTTCTGGTTGAGGAACGGGTACGCGAGTACCTCGGTCGCCCCGGCGGCGGCGAGGGTGGTCGATACCACACGGCGCAGGCGCTGTGAGCGGGTGAGGCCACGCCCGGGAGGTGCGGTGGGCAGCACAGACGGGATGCGGTCGTAGCCGACGATGCGCGCGATTTCCTCGGCAAGCGTGGCCTTGTCGGTGAGGTCGGGGCGCCAGGTTGGTGGGGTGACCGAGTAGCCGTCGGCCGCCGCTTCCACGGTGGTGCCGATCTCGGTCAGCGCGGTTTCCTGCTCGGCGGCGGTGAATTCCACCCCGATCAGTGCGCCGGCGTACCCGGCAGGCAGCGGGATAGCCAACGGTGGGGTGGACACGTCGAAGACCGATCCCAGGTCGTCGACCGTGCCGCCGGCGAGTTCGATCAGCAGTTCAACAACCCGCTGTGCTGCGGGGGCCGCGACGCGGGGGTCGACGCCGCGCTCGAAGCGTTTGGACGCCTCGGACGGCAACCGGTGCCTGCGGGCGCTGCGGGCGATGGAGGTTGGGTCGAAGTTGGCGGACTCGATGAGGACGTTGGTGGTGCCGTCACCGATCTCCGTCGACGCGCCGCCCATCACTCCGGCCAGGCCGATAGCGCCCGACTCGTCGGTGATCAGCAGGTCCTCGGTGTTCAATTTGCGGGTGACGTTGTCGAGGGTGACAAGGGTCTCCCCCGCCTGCGCGCGTCGAACGGTGATTCCACCGGTGAGTTTGTCGAGGTCGTAACCGTGAATCGGCTGGCCGAGCTCCCACATCACGTAGTTGGTGATGTCGACGATCAGCGAGATCGAACGGATCCCCGCAAGCGACAGGCGCGAGATCATCCACGGCGGGGTCGGCAGGCTCGCGTCGACACCACGAACCGTGCGGGTGACGAAGACGGTGGCGCCGGTGCGGTCCCGCACGGGCGCCTCGTCGTTGATCACCACGGGGAAGACGGATGCCGCGGATTCTCCGGCAACCGGGACACGCTCGGAGAGGGCGAGCGCGGGGTCGGCGAAGGTAGCACCGGTGGAGTGGGAGTACTCGCGGGCGACCCCGCGCATGGAGAACGCGTAGCCGCGGTCGGGGGTGACATTGATCTCAACGGCGAAGTCGTCGAGGCCGAGCAGGGTGATGGCGTCCGCTCCGTTCTCCGGGTCGAGGCCGAGGCTGGCCAAGCGCAGGATTCCGTCGTGCTCCTCGCCGAGGCCGAGCTCACGCGCTGAGGCGATCATTCCGTCGGAGACATGGCCGTAGGTCTTACGGGCGGAGATGGGGAACGGGCCGGGCAGCACCGCTCCGGGCAGCGACACGACGACCTTGTCGCCCACGGCGAAGTTGTGGGCGCCGCA
>JAODAO010000458.1 GCA_025463465.1 Glaciihabitans sp.
GGTCACAAGCGGGTGATTCAAAGGAAGTGGCACACGGTTAACATTAGAAGGTGCTCCTGTGTCTTACCGCCAACCATAGAAATACCAGCTTTGATCTTCTCGAGAAGCTGTCTTTCGGAGCACCCGAAGCGGCGCGCTCCCTTGTCGAGGGCAGCGCCGTTGTGCGCGGCGCCGTGATCCTCGCCACCTGTAACCGTTTCGAGGCCTACCTCGAAGTTCCCGACGCCCACGGCGACGATGCCGCTGCCGCGACCGTCGATGTGATGAGCCGCGCCAGCGGTGTTGATCCGGCAGCACTGCGCGACGCCGTGACAGTGTTCTCCGGCGACGATGTTGTCCAGCACCTGTTCTCCGTTTCCAGCGGGCTTGAATCCGTTGTTGTCGGTGAGGATGAAATCTCCGGCCAGGTACGCCGCTCGCTTGAACGCGCCCGCACCATCGGTACCACCTCCTCAGAACTCGAGCGCCTGTTCCAGAAAGCGACCCAAACCAGCCGAGGTGTCAAGACCCGCACGGCCCTCGGTGGTGCCGGACGCTCCCTCGTTCGTTTGTCCCTCGAGCTTGCTTCCAGCCGGATCACCGACTGGTCAATGACCAAGGTGCTGCTGGTGGGAACCGGCCAGTACGCCGCAACCACCGTCACCGCCCTGCGCGACCGCGGCGTGGAGAATCTGAGTGTTTTCTCCCCGTCGGGCCGGGCGGCCGCCTTCGCCACCAAGTATTCGGTGCACGCGGAGCTTTCCCTCGCGGACGCTATCGCCGCCAGCGACGTGGTGATCACCTGCACCGCTTACATGGCGATCGACCCGTCCGTCATCGTGAATTCTTCCCGGCGGCTGATCATTGACCTCGGTCTCCCGCGCAACGTCGATCCGGCGGTCGCGTCGATGCCCGGTATTGAACTCCTCGACCTCGAGACGATCAGTTTGCACGCCCCCATCGAAGAACTCACCGCCGCCGCCGATGCGCGCGCGCTGATCGGTGAGGCCGCCGCTGGTTTTACAGCGGACCACAGCGTGGAACCGGCGATTGTCGCTCTGCGCAGCCATGTTTTCGACCTACTCGACCTGGAGATCGCCCGGGCACGCTCCCGCGGCGCCGGTGACGAGACCGAGGCGGCCCTGCGCCACCTTGCCGGGGTCTTTCTGCACGGCCCGTCGGTCCGGGCCCGCGAGTTGGCCCGTGCCGGGCGGGCGAATGACTTCATAGATGGTCTCGACGCGGTGTATAACGTGCGTGCCGCGCTGCTGGCCGAAGAGCCCGAGATCGGTACCGCCACCGCCTGACCGCCCAACGCGTTAGGTTCGATGCATGATCGATCCTGCGTTCTTTCACGACCAGCCGACCCTCACAACGTCGCAGCTGCGACTTGAACCGCTCGGACCCGGGCATTTTGACACCGCCCTCGCCGCGCGCCCCGACCGGGAGAGCAGGCGCCTGACCGGCACCCACGTCGAAACCACCGACGACGACGTCGCCGATAGGTTGCACCGGGCGAGCATCGCCGATGACCGTGCCGACTGGGCGATAGTCCGTTCACACGACGGAATGTATGTCGGCGAGGTGAGCCTGCGCGACTTCGACCCGTACAACGAGTCGATGGACTTCCACATCGAGCTCAGCAACAGCGCCGTGTTCGGAATGGGTTTCGGTTCCGAGGCCACCAAGGCCGTTGTCAACTACGGACTCGAGGTCGTTCACCTGCACCGCATCACCCTGCGGGTGGTCGACTACAACACCAGGGCCCAGCGGCTTTATTCAAAAATCGGTTTCCATCCGGAGGGGCTGCTGCGGGATGCCTGGTTCTGGGACGGCGAATGGTCCGACGTCATCCTGATGGCGATTGTCTCCGAACACTGATCCGGACGGGTACGCCCCGCGGAATGCGTCCAACGACCTATCGCACCGCGTCAGCACCAGCGGTGGCATGCGGAATACCCCGGTCGCCCGCGACGACGACCGGGGCATCCCCTCATCTGCGCCCTATTTCGCTACTCCGACGAAACGACGACGCAGGCTGATACCCCCGACTCCCAACAGCAGAAGTGCTCCGCTGATGGCGAGGGCAATCGATGGGTCCACGCCAGTTTCGGCGAGGAGCGGGACAGCGGCGGTGGGAACCGCCGCTACAGGAACGGAAGCGACCGGGACAGCTACCGTCGGAACCACGGGAATCGTGCAGTCTGTCGGATCAGCGGCTTCGACAACCAGGTCCCAGGTCTGTGCACCGACCAGGGTGTCGCCCTCCGTCACCGCGAGGACAACCACCGTGTAATCACCGGGTTCGACCTCGGTGCGAGCATCGGTGATTTCGATCGGCACCGGGATGCTCACCAGGAGTTCCTCGGCCGTGGGGGTCGGTGCGTAGAAGTACTCGAGCTCCGCGACTGAATCCGCGGGGTACTCCACGGTGATGGCACCCGAAGTGTCGCAGGTAGCCGGAACCGCCGAGGCTGACGCCTCGAATTCAACCGGGTCAATTACGACCGGCGGGGTTACCGGGTCGGTGGGCTTCTCCGGCTCGTCCGTTTCCTCCGGTGTTGGGGTCGGCGAGACGGTGGGTGTGGGTGACGGGGAGGTGGTCGGAGTCGGCTTCACCGTCGGTGTTGCCGTTGGGGTCGCACTCGGAGTCGGAGTGGCGGTCGGCGTCTCGGTAGGGACGGGCGGGGTAGTGGGGACAGGCGGAGTGGTGGGAACCGGGGGCTCAGTCGGAACCGGGGGCTCGGTGGGGGTGGGGGAAGTTCCGCAGTCCGGGTCGGTCGATTCGATACCCACCTGCTCGGCGGGCGTTTCGGCGGGTTCGCATTCCGCGGGGGGCGGGGCGCCACAGCTGGCATTGAGGTCAATGGTTTTGACGGACGTCTGCCATACGTCATCGGTCCACCAGCTCTCCACGGTCACCGAAGCGCTGCTCTCGCCAGCGGGAATGCCCGACTGGGTGAAGCTGGTGCTGCCGTCACCCACAATCACCGGCACTCCGGGGTACTGCGCGGACAGCTCGTTCCACACCGAAATCAGCAGGAGTCCGTTGTCAGTGGCGGTGTTGGCGCCGCCGAGAACGGAGCTGGTGGGGGTGTGGGAGGAGACCCATGCCTTGGCCTCAAGGTCGGGCGTAAGCGTTGTGGTGCTGTACGTCCAGGTGACCGTGCTGGTGCCATCCGTTTCGCAGACGGCGCTACCGCTGAGGCTGGGGGTGTTAGCGATGGCCGGTGCGGCCAACGCACCGATGGACAGGCCTAGGGCGAGAAGGGCAGTGACGACTGTCGCGACAACTTTTCTCATGGGTGGGTACTCATAACGAAGATCTCCTCAGATGCGGTTCTCCGGCTGCGGGCGCGCCGGAGGTCGCCGGCTGATGACGGCGATGGGCACAGAAGTGCCCGGGTGGCGCTGGCGAATTCGGAGACGGGAGTATGCGGCTACCGGGTAAGAGGGCCGCACTGCGGGCAGCCGAAGGCGCCGCTGTCACCGCGAATTCGCGGGCGGGGCATCACCTCATCGTTGGCACACTGTCGGGTCGGACGAGCGTTCGGGTCACTCACATCCCAGGTGCGCCGCAAAAGTAGCACGTCCCCCTAAATGCGGACAAGGCCAATTTGGGTATTTCTCGATTTAGCTGACGTGCTCCAAGATGTCGGTGCCCACGGTGCGCATCGCGTCGATAACACGCAGTCGGGAAGCGACGCTGTCATCGGTGAAACGAATGGTCAGCGCGTAGGAAACCGATGATCCTGGGGCACGGACGGCACCGATTTCCGACCGGATACCGTCGTCGCTACCCGTTTTGTTCACCAGGTGGATGCCGTGTTCCGCGCGACGGTGAGAGAGCGGGTCGAGCCCAAAGGCGCTGGCCACCAGCGACAGGTCAGCATTCAGGGCCAACCAGCCGAGGACCCGTTCGCTCGTGACCGGGTCGACCACGTGGCCCCGGGTCAGCCCAGACATCAGCCTCGCCAGCTCCCAGGTTGAGCCGACCGAAAAATAGGGCGCGTCGTCGGGGCCCCGGGACGGGCGGATCCTGTCAAGCAGCGCCGTTTTAGCCAGGTCGAGGGTTTCCGCCCGTTCGCGGACCGCATCGAGGCCGATCCGGCTGAGCAGGATGTTAGTGGCCATGTTGTCGCTGGTCGCGGCCACCAGCGCCGCGAGGTCGGCGACGGGGAGCCGTGCCGTGCGCAGGTGCTGCCACAGTCCAGCGTCCCCGACCGTGAGCTCCGGGTCACGCTCCAGCGAGCTCAGCACAGAGGAGTGCGTCTCCGTCATCCGGGCGGCGACCTCGATCAGGAGGAGCACTTTCCCGACGCTGGCCACCGGGAGGACGATCCTGTCGTCAATGGAGAGCAGCACCTCATTCGAGCGCAGGTCAACAACGTGGGCGGAAACCTCGGCACCGTCGTATGCCAATGATCCCAGCGCGGAAAACGACGCGGAGAAGCTGTCACCCTCCGCCGGTTTACCGTGCCGGGCAGGCTGCGTCCCGCGGGCGTGCCCGCCGCGTCCACGAACTCGGTTGGTATCAGCCACGTCACCCACAGCGATGAGAAAGCACGGGCGTCACCAGATAGTGACGCGGTCTTCCGGGGCGAGCCAAAGCGCGTCCGAGTCGGTCACATTGAACGTAGCGTAGAAATCGTCGATGTTGCGGACGATCTGGTTGCAACGGAATTCGTTGGGCGAGTGCGGATCGATCGACAGTAGCCGGATGACCTCCTCGTCGCGTGCCTTCAGCTGCCACGCCTGGGCCCAGGACAGGAAAAAGCGCTGCGCCCCGGTGAGGCCGTCGATCACGGGTGGCTCTTCGCCGTCGAGGAAGATCAGGTAGGCCTTCCACGCGATCGCGAGGCCGCCGAGGTCGCCGATGTTCTCGCCGATCGTCAGGGCACCATTCACAAAGTGGTCGGGAACCTGCGCGGGCGCCAGCGCGTTGTACTGCTCGATCAGCGACGCGGTGCGCTGCTCGAACGCGGCCTTGTCCTCCGCGGTCCACCAGTCGGTCAGGCGGCCGTCGCCGTCGTACTTGCTGCCCTGGTCGTCAAAACCGTGCCCAATCTCGTGGCCAATGACCGCGCCAATCGCACCGTAGTTTGCTGCGGCATCGCGGCTCTCGTCGAAGAACGGGAACTGCAGGATGGCGGCGGGGAACACAATCTCGTTGAAACCAGGGTTGTAGTAGGCGTTGATGGTCTGCGGGGTCATAAACCATTCGTCGCGGTCGAGCGGCTTACCGATTTTGCCGAGCTCACGCTGGAACTCGAACTCGTTGGTGGCTCGCACGTTGGAGAGCAGGTCGTCCGCGGCGATCTGCAGGCTCGAATAGTCACGCCACTTGACTGGGAACCCGATCTTCGGGGTGAACTTCTCCAGTTTGTCGATGGCGCGCTCCCGGGTTGCCGGGGTCATCCACTCGAGCCCGGTGATGCTGCGACGGTATGCCTCAATCAGGTTCTCAACGAGCACGTCCATCGCCACCTTCGCCTCCGGACGGAAGTGACGCTCGACATACACGCGGCCAACGGCCTCGCCGAGTGAACCCTCCACCATCGAAACGCCACGCTTCCAGCGCGCACGCAGCTCGGGGGTCCCGCTCAGGGTGCGGCCGTAGAAGTCGAAGTTGGCTTCGACGAAGTCGTTGTTCAGGTAGCTCGCGTTGGAGCGGATGACCTGCCAGGCCAGCCAGTCGCGCCAGGAATCCAGGCTGTCCTCGGTGAGCAACTGCGGCAGCGCCTCGACGAAACTCGGCTGGCGCACCACAATCTCGGCGAGGGATCCTGCGGGGGCATCGATGGCGTCACGCCAGACGTCGAGGTGGATGTCTCCGACGAGGCCGTTGAGGGCATCCCAACCCATCAGGTTGTAACTGGCCTCACTGTCGCGAGACTTCACCTTGTCCCAGTGGTGCGATGCGATGGCCGTCTCCAGTGCGAAGATTCGTGCGGCACGGGCCGCGACGTCGTCGAGGCCGGCGAGCGCGAGAATACGCTCGAGATAGGCGACGTACTTTGTCCGGATGTCCGCGGACTTTTCCTCGCGGTAGTACGACTCGTCTGGCAGGCCGATGCCGGCCTGGGTGAGGAAAACGAGGTAGCGCTCGGGGTTTCCCGGGTCATTGTCGACGAACAGGCCGAACAGGCCGGTGGTGCCACCACGCTCGAGCCGGCCGAGTGTGCTGAGAAGGCTGGGGATGGAGTCGACCGCTGCGGCCTCGGCAAGCAGCGGGCCCAGCGGGCTGGACCCGAGCTCTTCGATACGGGCCTCGTCCATGTAGCTGGCGTACAGGTCGCCGATCTTGCGCTGCTCGCTGCCTGGTTCAGCCGACTGCGCTTCTTCGATGATGGTGCGCACATTGCGCTCCGCCTCTTCAGCGAGGAGGTAGAAGGAGCCGTAGCGCGCCTTGTCCGATGGGATCTCCGCCCGGTCGATCCATTTGCCGTTCACGTGGCGGAACAGGTCGTCCTGTGGCCGGATGGCCGGGTCGAGTTCGTCGAGCTGGATACCTGCGGAAAGGGGATTCGAAGCGCTCATAGTGCCCAAGTTTAGAGGTGGTGCCGTTGCGCCCGCCCGGAGCGCGGCAATGCGGGGCAGCTTCGAAGCTTCTGGGCAAAGACCTGCGGTGGGTAGAGTTCTGGCATCACCTCACACACCCGCCGCCATCCCTTCCGCCGTTCCCCCCTCGACGCGGACATCGCCCGCCTCGCCATCCCCGCGTTCGGCGCCCTGGTCGCGGAGCCCCTGTTCCTGCTTACGGACACCGCCCTCGTCGGCCATCTCGGCGTCGACTCCCTCGGCGGGCTCGGAATCGCCAGCACCGTCCTGCAGACGGTCATCGGGCTGATGGTATTCCTTGCCTACGCGACGACGCCGACGGTCGCGCGTCGGCTCGGCGCCGGCGACCGCCCCGGTGCCATCAGGGCCGGGATCGACGGTATGTGGCTCGCGCTGATGATCGGCGCCGCCCTGCTGGCCGTTGGGCTGCCATCCGCCCCGGCCGTCGTTGGTCTGTTCGGTGCGGGAGACGGGGTCACCGACGCCGCGACAACCTACCTCTCCATCTCCGTCTGGGGTCTGCCGGGAATGCTGCTGGTCATCGCGGCCACCGGCCTGCTGCGTGGTCTACAGGACACCACAACACCGCTGGTCGTCGCGATCGCCGGGTTTGCCCTCAACGCCGGGCTCAACGTGCTGTTCATCTACGGTTTCGGCTGGGGCATCGCCGGCTCCGCGACCGGCACGGTCGTGGCGCAGTGGGCGATGGCCACCGTGTACGTGGCGATGGCCGTCCGTGCCGCACGGTCCTCCGGCGCATCACTCAAGCCCGGGCTCGTCGGGGTGACCGGGGCCGTTGCGTCTGGCAGCTGGCTGCTCCTGCGCACCGCAAGCCTCCGCGCGGCGATGCTCGCGACCGTGATCGCCGCGACCTCCATCGGTGTGCACGAGCTGGCGACCCTGCAGATCGCTCTCACCCTGTTCTCCACCATCGCGTTCGTGCTCGATTCCCTTGCCATCGCCGGCCAGTCGATGATTGGCCATGGCCTCGGGGCGCGCAATGTCGATCGGGTCACCGGGATCACCCGGCGACTGATCGAAATTGGTATCGGCGGTGGCGTTCTGATCGGCTTGCTCCTGGCCGCCCTCGCACAGGTGCTGGCCCCCGTGTTCACCAGCGACTCCGATGTCCGCGCCCTGCTGCCGTCCGTCGTGCTGGTGATGGCCATCGGCATCCCCCTGGCAGGTTACGTATTTGTCCTAGACGGAGTCCTGATCGGTGCGGGAGACGCCCGCTACCTCGCTCTCGCCGGGCTCATTTCCGTGGTGGTCTACCTGCCGCTCCTGGCGGTGGTGGTGGCCAGCGACGCCGGGCTTGTCTGGCTCTGGGTGGTCTTCGGTTTCGGCTACATGGGCGCGCGGGCGATCACCCTCGGCGTCCGTGCCCGGGGGACGAAGTGGATTGTCACCGGCACTCGCTGACCTACGACGCGGTCGACGGCCAGCCGTCCGAGGGCAGCCGGTTGGAGGGCCAGCCGATTCGAGGGCGGCGGCGGGCACTTGTGACCTACGGTGCGGCAACCGCCGTCGTATTCCCTTTGTGGAATGTGGCCGAGAAGTCCACGCCTTCCGGGTCTGAGCCGTCAAGCAGCTGCAGTACGGCGCGGCCGGCGGCCCGGCCCTTCGCCACGGCGGGTTGCACGAGCGTGGTCAGGTCGTAATCGAGGGTGGCGTCAATGCCGTCGAAACCGATCA
>JAODAO010000469.1 GCA_025463465.1 Glaciihabitans sp.
CCGGGGCGAGGCTCGGCCGCACCATCCACTTCGTGTCGGCCACCAACGAGGTTCCGCTGAACACGGAAGCCGTACCAGAGGACACCGCGCCGCTCAGCACCGCCGATTCCACCGTGGAGACCGCTCCCGCTTGAGCCAGCTCCCGCTTAGGCTGGCTCCGGCTTCAGCCCAGCGCGACGTGAGCCTGCTCCTGCTGCGGCACTCCGAGGTGTTCCCGCCGCGGCTACGCTCAGAGGGTGACCACACTGCCTTTCACCACGCCCATCACTACCGCCGCCGGCACGACCGTCTCCCTCGCCGAGTACTCCGGTTCCGCCCTGCTCATTGTGAACGTTGCGTCGCGATGTGGCCTCACACCGCAGTACGCCCAACTCGAGGAGCTGCAGAGAACGTACGGTCAGCGTGGCCTGCAGGTTCTCGGCTTCCCCTGCAACCAGTTCGGCGGGCAGGAACCCGGCACCAACGACGAGATCGCGGCGTTCTGCAGCGCAACCTACGGGGTGAGCTTCCCGGTCCTCGATAAAGTCGAGGTCAACGGTACTGATCGCCACCCGGTGTACTCGTTGTTGACGGAGGTTGCAGACGCCGACGGGATGGCAGGGGACGTGGCGTGGAACTTCGAGAAGTATCTGGTGGCCCCAGACGGTGAGGTCGTTGCCCGGTTCCGACCCCAAACGCTGCCGGACGATGCCACGGTGATCGCTGCCATCGAGGAAGTGTTGCCGCGCTGACGGGCGTTTCGGCATTTTCTTCCGGTGGCAGCCGCTGCCGCGGTGGGATCAGCCGATCCGGGCGACTTTGACGCGGATCTCGTTGACCGTTCCGGGCAGCTCCGAATCCGAGTTCTGCGACAGTGCCTCGTCGAGATGACGGGCGATGGTGTTGTGCACTCGCCGCGCAACCTCCGCCGCTGAGTCGATGCTGTCCACACCGATCCGCACCTCTACTACCAGGGCGGGCTCGCCCGGGGGCGGTTCGGCGGCCGTTGCCACCGTGTTCACCGTGTTCACCGTGCTGAGGGTTACCCGCGGCGGTGTGATTGCTGCCGGCTCACGGCCCGCGAGGCCACCGACGACGTTGGCCACGCTGGCGATTCCGACGGCGATCGCCGGCTGGGCCGGATAGACGCCGCTGACTCCCTCGACCGCGGCAACCAGCGCGGTGAGGGTGTCCGACAGTTCGTGTGCTGTGTGCTTCATCGCTGCTCGATCTCGTTGCTGGGCTCGGCCCTGACGAACATAACGTCGTGGATGGTGACGTCGATGGCGACAATCGTCAGCTCGGTGTGCCGGAGCATTTCGGTATACACAGCACGGCGGACCTGGTTGGCGACATCCACCATCGGCGCACCCCATGCCACGCTCGCCTCAAGACGCACGGTGATGGGTTCCCCAGGAACGGTGACGTCGCCGTCGAGGCGGCAACTGCCGATGATGACCCCGGCGACGGAATCACCGGCGGCGCGGATCATGCCGCGTACGGCTCCCTCTGTAACGCTCAAGCGCGCGGAAGGTGCGGAATGCTGGATGGGGATGTCGCGTCCCGCCCTCGCATCCAGGCCGATGTTGTTCACGATGGCCGTAAGCCAGCTGTCGTCGCGTGGCGGCTCGTCGAGGGCTTCCGCTTCCAGCATCGCCACCGAGAGAGTGCGCAGCCTGCCCAACGCGGCGAGCGCTATTTGGCAGCCTGGGGAGTCGTCGATGCTGGGGTCGCTCGGCTGGCAGCCAGCGTCGAGATAGTCACCCAGCTCCTCGATCGTGTGACCGGCGAGGTCGTTCTGCTGGCCCTCGTCGTCGGGGGCGGCGGCAGGAAACTGACCGTCGACGGGGGGAACGCTGGGGTGGAGGTGATTGTCAGACTCGCTCATCGCCAACCCTCCATTTCCTTCATCAGGTTCTTCCGTGCGCGGGAAAGGCTACCGCGAACCGTGGAGACGGGTAGGTCCAGCTGCTGGGCTATTTCGTCGTAACTGTACTCCGCGACTTCCTTCAGCACCCAGCATTGGCGCTGCTGGTCCGGCAGCCGCGCGAGGGCCTGGGAGAGTGCTTCCTTCTGGGATTGCGCTTCGGCGCGACGCTCCGGTCCGGCGTTTTCAGCTGTCGGCAGGACAACGAGGTCAACATCATCGTGGTCGCGACGAGCCCGGATACGGTCGATGCTTTTGTGGCTGACGATGCGCATCAGCCAGGATTTAACGACGGATGGGTCGGCGAGGTCGGGCAACTTCTGCCAGGCGGTGATAAATGACTCCTGCACCACATCGTCCGTTTCATCGTTTGAACCGAGAACCCGGGTCGCATAAGCCCGCATCAAAGGTGCGTAGCGTCGCACGAGGATCTCGAAGGCCCGTACGTCGCCGTCAACGGCGCGGCCGACAAGGGTGCGATCGTCTGCATCGGCGAGGGTGGCACCGAGCGGCGCAGGTGTCGGAACCGGTGAGGGCGCGGGTGGTGGGGTTCCTGCAGAAGTCGGCTGTGCGGCGGTGGGACCGACGATGTGTACACGGCCGGTGTTGGCAACGCTCGAGGCGGCGGCCGGGAGGGGGCGTGACGCAGCCAGAACAACTCTCCCTAAATTTTGTGAAAATTCACGATGATCTTGTGTGACGAATCCAACTCGGCTTGCGTCCTACTAGTGACTATCCCATACGGCCCCCGCTTCGGGGGACACTACTCAGGAGATTGATATTTTGACGAACGCAGCTGCTACCCCCGCCAGCACATCCACCTCGCGCAGCAATGCCAGCGCCACAAACCTCGTGGATCCCGCGGTCTCCACCCCCACAAACATCCAGACCGCGCAGGGAAAAACCGTGATCAACGACGGCGTCGTCGCGAAGGTCGCAGGAATAGCCGCCCGAGAGGTACCCGGTGTGTACGCCCTTGGCGGCGGGGCAGCGCGGGCCATCGGAGCAATCCGCCAGGCAATGAAAAACACCGACCTCAGCCAGGGCATCACCGTTGAGGTCGGCGAAACGCAGGTTGCCGTCGACGTGACCATCGTTGCGGAATACCCGGTTCCCCTGCAGCAGGTCGCAGATGACGTGCGTGCGTCGGTCATTGCTGCGATCGAGACACTCATCGGCATGGAGGTCACCGAGGTGAACGTCACCATCATCGACGTGTTCATCCCCTCGGACGACGACACCGACGCCGAGCCGGCTGAGGCTCGCGTCCTGTGAGCGGTTCAGCGACCCGCACCGGAATCTTCATCGGGGCGATCCTTGGGCTGACCTGGGTCGTCTTCGGGTTCGGTGCCTTCGTTCTCGTCCTCGTGGCCATGGTGATCGGCGGATTGGTCGGCCGCATTCTCGACGGAAAACTCGACGTGTCCTCGCTGCTCGACGTTTTCCGAGGCAAGCGATCCTCGTCATGAGTGTCGCCGTCGCTACCGGTGGCGGCCGGGGTGCCGTGAGCACCCCGGCGGCCAGCGAACGCCCGCGTCCCGGTACGGTCGACCCGGAGGCCCATTACGGGCGCACCCGGGTCACCGCCCGCGCCCTGTCTAGCGTGGTTTCGGCGGTTGCCGGTGAAAGCCTCGGTGTAGGCCATAACAGTGTCCGGGTTGACCTCACCGATGACGCCGGGTCACTGGTCGTCCACGTGAGTTCACCCCTACGACTTCCCTCGCTTACGCGCATCCCCTCCGACGCTGGCCTTGTCGCCCGCACCGGAGGCACCGTCCTCGACCGGGCAGCGAACGCGCAGTCCAAGATTCGAGCCAGGGTCACCGAATTGACCGGTTCAACGGTGTCCCGAGTTGCCGTCAGCATCACCGGCGTTGAAATACGACAGGAAGGTCGTGTGCGATGACCTCGTCGCAGCACCCCGTTTATCGTCGGCTCCTGCGGCGTGAAACCCATTCGCCTCGCTCCATCCTCGCGATCGCAATCGCAATTGTGGTGATCCTGGCGCTCGCCTGGCTGGGCACGGAGATCGTTCTGAGTCTGCTTGGCCAACCGCCGCTGTTGGTCACCCCTGCCGATATGGCCAACTCCGCCGAGCAGCTGTCCGCCGTCGGCACAACTCTGCTGGTGGTGTGCGGAACGGTCGTCGCAATTGTGGGGCTCATCCTGGTGATCGCCGCGCTGACTCCTGGACGCCGTGCCCGGCATATCATCAACGGGAACCGTAGCGCCGTTGTTGTGGACAACGCCGTCATCGCCTCGGCCTTGGCCCGTCACGCGGCCAATGCCGGTGCCGTGGACCCGGACAATGCCAGGGTCACCGTTGGCCACCGCCGCGCGTCTGTCGAGATAACCCCGGCATCCGGCGTCCCCATCAGCAACGAATCCATTCACCGTGAGGTGAGCTCCCAGTTGGAGTCGTTTGCCCTGGCCAGCCCGGTCAGCCCCACCATCGTTGTCCGCCCCACCGGAAAGGTCGGCGCATGAACTCCACCAACCGCGGCCTGAACCGCGCGTTCATCCTCCTGGTCGGGCTGGTGTTGCTCGCGATCGGTGCCGGCGCGGTAGCCATCGCCAGTGTGCCCACCGTCACTGCGGGCTACAACTCCACCGCGCCGGACGTCAGCGCCAACATCAGCGCGCTCCTTGTGTCCACCCCCCTCGCACAGACCGGCAGCAGCTGGCTCTGGCTCGTGCTGATCGTCGTTTTTGTTGTTGCCATCGTGCTATTGCTGATGTTCATCCTGAGGCAGGGCAACGGCCACACCCGTACGCTGATCTCCGAACCGGCCACGGAAAACGGCCAAACGCAGGTGCATGCCGCCGTGGCGGAGCAGTTGCTGCAGGAAGCCCTCGCCGGGCGGCCCGAACTGGTTTCCTCTCACGTGTCGACCTATCGGGTGCGCGGTGAGGCGGTCCTCAAGGTATCGGTGACCTGCCGACGCGGCGTATCACCGGCAGACGTGCAGCGCCTGGTCGACGAACGCCTGGCGTCCCTCGACGCGCTCCTCGGGGTCGAGTTGCCGGCGCTCCTGCAAATCAGCGGCGGATTCCGGACGAAGGTCAACTCAGCCACCAGGCTCGGCTGAGACCACCCCTCTGGGGGTCGACTCGGTACCCGATGCGAGTAAGAGTGGAAGAAGCTCCCCACTCGCGCAGGGCCGCGCACAACACTCCCAAACCACCACCACACCACCACCACACCGAATAAGAAGGAGACAACGATGAGTGCATCAGACAAGATCAAGAACGCTGCGGAAGACCTCGGCGGCAAGGCGAAGGAAGCTCTCGGCAACGCCACCAACGACGACCAGAAGGTCGCCGAGGGGCAGGGCGACCAGGCCAGCGCCAACGTGAAGAAGGCCGGCGAAGACGTCAAGGACGCCTTCAAGTAAATCGCCTGCCACTGCATCTGCCGGTACCCCGCCCGATTCCCTTCGTGCGGGGTACCGTGCGTTAAGGCCTGCCGCGGTGTTGTGGCGGGACAGTCTCGGGGAGCGAAGCCGGGGTGGATGGGTCAGACTACGGGCAGCGGCAACCGGGGCCCAACGGGGAGTTCAACCCGTACGCCGTCCCCTGCGGTGATGTCTCCACCGGCCAAAACGATCCCCATGATGCCAGCCTTGCGCACAAGGAGCCCGTCCTCATCCCGCCCCAGGCACGCTTTCATCAAACCGTCCTGAAATTTGTTGATGAGGTGGCAGGGGCTGCGGAGCCCCGTGACCAGCACAGTGGCTGAGGAACCGAGATGTAGCCGGCTGTGCAGGGGCAGGTTGATCAGATCGATTCCCCTGGTGGTGATGTTTTCTCCCAACTGTCCGGCAGTGACGGTGAATCCCCGACCTTCGAGTTCTTCGAACAATTCTGAGGCCATCAGGTGGACCTGGGTGAGGTTCGGCAGGGTTGGATCTTTGCGGCGAAGATAACGATGCTGCACGGTCGCACCGGCGTGGGCATCACCCTCCACCCCGTATCCCTCGACCAGGGTGATCGTATCGGTCGGCGGTTTACTGAACCGATGCCGGGAATCCCGGCCAACTGACACAACCGTGGCGGCGCTGGTCCCCGGCGACAACACGGGGTCGAACATCTCAAGCATGCGTTACAGGGTGATCTGCACGTGCCCGCCGACGAAACCATCGGAGAATGTCACGGACTCCAGCGACTGGCCAACCGGCAGGTCGAAGTACACGCTGGATTGGACGGAGGAGCCGGGGGAGATGTCGACCCCAAAACTCCAGGCGCTGTCGGAATAGACGCTGGCTGATGCAGACGCGGAGTACTGGGACAGGCCGATGGAGCCGCGGGCGTCCACGTAGTTGAAGCGGTACGACGTAGGGCCGTTGTTGGTCACCACAACATCCACCTCACAAAACTGGCCGCTCGCCGTTGTGGCGAGGCCGGCACCGCCCACGGTGGCGATCCCACATTCGACGCCTTCGACGGTGAATCCGATGCCGTCCGCGGTGCTGCCCAGTTCGCCGATGCCCACGATTGTGCCCTCGCCGGTGCCGGGGGCAACCGTGTCGGCATCGGTCGCGAGGCTGATGACGGCTGTTTCATCGCTGCGGGGCGTCGAGGTTGGGGTCGGGGTCGGGGTAGCCGAGGGTGTCGTCGTTTCTGTTGCCGTGCTGTTGTTGGATCGTATGGGGCTGTCGAGGGCCGCCATCATCTCCGGCACAGTGGTACCCACCGCCCCGGCGACCAGCAACACGAGGGGAAAGAGCAGCACACTGGCGACGATTCCCAAGCCGGAGACGGCGATCGCGGCGACCGCGAGTCCACGCCCGGCGAAACCGGTCCTTTTGATTTTCGACAGTGCGATGAAACTCAGGACGAGGCCAACGGGCCATGCCACGATCGAGGCGACTAGTGCGGCGATCGCCGTGCCCTGGGTGGGTAACAGAACGGGCCCGCCGGTCACGCGGTTATCGCCTTGGGGTGGGAGGGTGTTGGTCAAAACCAGATCCATTCAGGGGGGCTGTCGCGGGCCGGCGGATACAACGCTGCGCGCAAACCTATCGGCTTTGTCACCGGGGCGTGCTCCCCAGTGCTGGGGGTGACGACGTGAGGCGCCGGTTAGGAGTTCAATCGCTGGGTGACGAGCTCGATGAGCAGTTCCGTGCGCCGTCCGGCCGACATCGTGCCGAGGTAGGCCCGCACGGCTGCACGGGTCTCCCGGTTGGTGTGGCCATCGGTGATCGCGCTCAACGCGTCGCCGACAACACCCACCAGCTCGGCTCCTGACGGCGTCTGGGTGCGGGCCACGGCGCGCGGCCGCGATGGCAGTGGTGTGAGCCCCACATATTCCATCGCCTCACGGTAACTCTGGCGGACCTTCTCCGTCGCCGCGTCTCGTTCCGCCTGGGACATCACGAAGGCCGGATTGCTGGTGTGCCGCGTCTCCCAGACCCGCAGCCCCCGCTCTTGCACGAGGGCGTTGAAGCGCTTTTTGGTTTCAAACAGTCGCACGCTGCGTTTGGCGTCACCCCCGTGCGCGACGATGGCGCGGATGTTGGGGTGTGCCTCGAGTACCCGCCGCAGTGGGCGCAGACCTTCAGCCAGCATGTCGGCCGGCAACCCGTCCGGATACTGCTCGTGAACGTGCCACGGGTAGGCGTTCCACGGCAACACGTCGGCGTCGGTGAGGCCAACGGCCGCGAAGATGCGGCTCATCCTCTCCGCGCTGGGGTCGTTGTTCTCGCGGGACAGGAATCCCGAGGTACCGGCGCCGCCGGTCAGCGGGCCGGGGCTGGAGGACAGGGAGAGGATACGCGCGTTCGCCGCGTCGTAGTGCGGTGCAACGTATGGCATACCCCGCTGGGGATGCTGCTGGCGCAGCTCGTCGACCAGCGTGTTGATGGGGAGCACCCCCGGGCTGTAGACGCCCTCGAGCTGGGCACTGTGAAAGGTGGTGTCGGCCATCCGTCGGAACATGGAATCAGCTTATGGGCAGCGGGAGCCGTGGAAAGAGGCCGGGGTTGATCGGGTGGTGTGGAGCGGCGGTGTGACCGGATCCATTCGTGATGTAAACGGCCTTTCTCGCCGGCTATCGGGCCGCTGTTGGGTAAAGTCGTGGGGACCCTGAAAGTGAAAGTCCTCATGGTGAACCGCACAGACCCGTACCAGGTTCTCGGCGTGAGTAGGTCCGCCTCGACCGACGATCTCCGCCGTGCCTACCGTCGCGCCCTCCGCCGCTCCCATCCCGACACGGGTGGTACCGCGGTGGAGTTTCACTCCGTGCAAGCCGCCTGGCTCGCCGTGGGCACCCCGGAGGAGCGTGCTCGATTCGACCGCGCGACCCACACCGCCTCCACCCGGTCGGCTCGTATCCCCACCCGGGGGTTCAGCCCGTGGGCTGCGACGCGCGAGGACACGACCCGCCGCACCCGGCGCAGCGCCACGCGTCCCAGCTATGGGCACCCCGGGGGATGGTGGCGGTCCCAGTACCTGTCCGCCGTCGACGAATGGGCGACCGCGCAGGGCAGGACGGTTGACCCGTACGCGCCGGAAACGCTCGCCCAGATACCGGCCGAGGTGCACGAGCGCCTTAATGCCGCACTCACCGAGGAGGCAACCGCCGCCGCACTCGCCGGGCTTGGTACCGACTTCACCGTCTGGCATGACGTTTCCACCGATGTCGCCGGTGGCAATCCCAACGAGAAGCTCGACCACGTTGTGCTTGGCCCCACCGGACTATTCGGGCTGTTGTCCGAGGCACGGCCGGGCGGTGTGCTCATTCGTGGTGGGGACGTGACCGGAGACAGCTTCGGATGGCGCGAGCGCCCCATCCACACGCTCGCAGCCCGAGCCCGGTTTTTCAGTGAGAGTGTGGGGGTGCGGTTTACCGGCGTGGTGATGATCGTGCCGGACAACGCCGGAATCGCCGTGCCTACCGAGGTCAGCAGGCACCGGGGACTTTCCGCGGTGGTGGTGCAACTCTCCGACCTCGCGGCTTTCCTGACGACGGGACTCCCGGGCGTTCTTCCCGTCTCCCGCGACGCCGTCGCCACCGCTGGCGAACACCTGCGACGGTCCGTTCAGTTCGTCTGACGATCGGCGACCGGCGATCCACGGCGGTCGTAGCGGTCGCAGCGGTCGGTTGCCCAGCGTCGGTTGGCGGACGCCAGCTGGCGTACTCTTCGCTGGACCCGGCCGCAGCCCCGTTGGGGCGTCGAGCCGCTGCTCCGGAAAGCTCGGCTCAGTGCTTCTTCTTTTTGTTGTGATGGTGCTGCGGGTGCGGCGGATCGCCGACAAGAAAACGCACTGCCTCGTCCACCTCCGTGGTCTGCGCCGGGGTGCCGTCGTCCAGCTCGTAAGGTTTCCAGGCGAGGATGACGTCCTGGCCGGTTTCGATGAATCCGACGACCCAGCCGTCCGACAGCACCTGCCAGTCCATTTTTACATCGGGAAGTCCCATCCCGATGCGCCGCGTCTGTGCGGTCGGCATGATAGTGATGGTGTGCCCGTCGAGTTCGAAGTCGAGTCCTTCGGGTCGGAGGTCGGCGATGTCCTGTAGATCAACCATAAATCGACCGTAGAACGAAGCCGGATGGAACGCTAGGGATTGTCCGGCAGGGAGCCGGAATATCATCGATCATGCTCACCGCCGGGATCGACCTTGCCGCCGAACCGAGGGGCACCGCCCTCGCTGTCATCGACTGGGGCGAGCGATCAGCCCAGCTTTCCATTTTGCGGGTCGGCATACAGGACTCCGAGATCGTGGATGCCGCCGGAGCCGCACAATCCATCGGCATCGACTGCGCGTTCGGTTGGCCGGACGACTTCCTCGCTTTTGTCACCGCCCACACGGCGGGAGCGCGGGTGGACCGTTCCATCGACGAGGGCATGGACTGGCGCCGCAGGCTCGCCTACCGCGAGACCAACCGCGACGTTCGCCGGCGGACGGGACGCTGGCCCCTCAGTGTGGCGACCGATCGCCTTGGGCTCACCGCCATGCATTGCGCCGCGCTGCTCGACGTGCTGGCCGACCGGATCGGACCGATCGACCGGTCGGGGGCTGGCCGGGTCGCGGAGGTGTACCCGTCGGCGACCCTGCGCGGCTGGGGTTTCACCACCCGTGGCTACAAAACCGACCCAGCGCCCCGACGACTGCTGGTGGAGGAGTTAGAGAGGCGGGCGCCCTGGCTCGACCTGGCGGGCAACCAGGAGTTGCTGGTCCAGTCCGATGACGCATTTGACGCGGTCATCGCGTCTCTCGCCGCCCGTGCCCATGCGAGAGGCCTCACCGAACCCTGCCCACCTGAACATCTCGCCCAGGCCCGGCGGGAGGGGTGGATCGCCCTGCCCTCCGCACCGCTCGAGGCCCTCGCGCCGAGAACGTAACCGCCGGAGCCGCGCAGCGGGATAGCCGGCGGGGCAATCAGTGAGACGCGTAGACCTGTTCCACCGTCCATGGGTCCTGCGTGTGCAGGTCGAGGTGCGACGCATTCGCCCGCACCTGCCAGTCGACGAGCGTGGCGTCGAGACGGTCCAGTACCCGCGGCAGCGGCACCAGGGGCGCGTCAAGCGACAACCAAAACCGGTCCCAGTGGACGGGAATCACGGTGCTGGCGCCGGTGGCGACCACGGTCTCATCCCAATAATGGTGGCGCCAACGGTGGTCCCGGTGGCCCGCGCCGCCGGCGGCGAGATAGATCAGATCACTCGGGTACTCCAGCAACGCCCCCGGGAGAAAGTTGGCGGAGGTTTGCATCATCACGTTTCCCAGCGGGTGGGCGATGTGGAAGCTGAAGCAGCTGCCACTGCGAAAGTCTTTAACCCGGGCCGGAAGTGTCACCGGCACCGTGATCTCACCCGGGTTGCGGTCTCCGGTGCTGTGCGGGGTTTCGATCGGCGTGAGGGTGAAGTCGCCAATAACGACCGCTTCGCCATTATGGAATTCGAGAAAGTTCGTCTCTCCGGTGCCGTAGCCGATGGCGATCTGCCTCATTGATGCCGACCCACCGAGCAGCGCCCCGGTTCGCTCCGCCACGACGGGGGCGTCCAGCGCGTGGTCGATGTGGCTGTGCGATACCGCCACGAGATCGAGGCGGCCAATCCCGGCACGCTGCAGGCACCGCTGGATGCGTGCCTCGTCCGGGCGGACCCGGCCGAGTAAACCGACGAGGGGCACCCGGCTGAAGTACCCGTCGATGAGGATCGACGACGCACCGTCGGTGACGAGGATGGTGGTGTTCCCGAAGAACTGTGTGGTCAGCTGGCTCATGGCGCGAATCCCGGGGGCCTCACAACGTCGGTGGTGTGGATACGACGGCGCGTATGGCCGTGCGATGCAACACTAGCGCCGGAGCGGGCGCTGTTGCTCCTCGTATGAGCGCGTCGTTGGGGCGGGGATCCCGGCGGGGGCCGGGGGTCGCAGCACGGCGACCCGCGAGGCGGCGGAGGAGCCACCCGCGGACTTACGCGCCGATACCACCACAAAACCGAACCCGGCGGTGCTCTGCTTCACCTGAATGCTGGTCATGATGTCATCCTAGGCACATCGCCCGTGATGTCTACTTCAATGGCCCCGTGGAGTCCTTTTTCGAACGCGAGGGCCATCACCTCGGCGAAGATTTCCGTCACGTACTGGTCCTCGAGCACCAGGCTGCCGGGCTTCGGCGAGTCGACGGTGATCATGCCGAACACCTTGCCGGTGGTCCAGATGGGAACGGCGATAAACGTCCGGTACCCGTTCTGCGTGCCCTCGTACCCAGCGGGGGTGCGCCTGCGCAGGTCCGTGTAGAAGTCCGGCAGCAGCCGGGACAGGAACTCGAACGCGGCGTCTCCCCGCGCGGTGCCACGCACAAACGGGCCGGGGCGCTCGCCGCGGCCGGAGTGGGCGAGCCAGACGAGCTCGCCGGCCTCGTCGATCCAGTAGACGTTGGTGCGCACACGGGGCGAATGTGGTGACACCAGCTGGTAGAGCGCGCCGGTTGTGGCCTGCGCGGCCGTTTTGATCTGCTCTCGCCGTACCTCGTAGCCGGCGTCGATATCGAGCTCCGCCACCACCGCCGTGACCGGCAGCAGGGCGTCGCGCAGCTGCACCCGGAAGTTGGCCGATTCCACATCGCGACGGTGGTCGATGACGACCTTCGCGATCTGGAACGCTCCGGCGATGGCCACAAGCAGCGCCGCTCCCGCCCAGGCGAGCCATTCCCGTTCTGGGTACCCTTCTCGCAGGCTCAGCAATGGCCCGATCGACGCCGCGGCGACAAGGGCGACGGACGCCCGGACGGCAGGCCCGAAGACCCCGTGCACGGCAGCTTTTGGACGATCTCGCATGCAGAAATCGTAATAACGGCCACCGACGCTCGACGGCGGTAAAGCGCCAACGGGCGGCGGTTCTAATGCGATGCCGGGAAAGCCTTTCCGGGGTTAAGGGTGCCCGCCGGGTCGAGTGCCGCTTTCACCGAGCGGTGCATGTCGACCACCCGTGAGCCAAGTTCCTGGGCGGCGCCGGGCAGCTTCAACAGCCCGACCCCGTGCTCCCCGGTCACGGTTCCACCGAGGGAAAGACAGTCGGACACTATCTGGTCGAAGGCGTCCTTGGCACGGGCGCGGGCCGCATCGTCACCCTCGGGGGCGATGATCAGCGGGTGCAGGTTGCCGTCGCCGGCGTGGGCGATATTCGCGATCGTGACGTTGTAACGGGCAGCGGTGTCCTGGATCCGGGTGAGCATTTCCGGGACGGCAGAGCGGGGAACACATATGTCCTCGGTCAGGACGGGGCCGAGCCGCTCGAGGGCCGGGTAGGCGAGGCGGCGGGCGAGGAACAACCGGTCGACCTCGGCCTGGTCGCTGGCACGTTCGACGCTGGTGCCACCCGCTTCTGTGAAGATGCGGGCGACGGCATCGGCGAGGATGTCACCGGCCGCGCCGGGGTCGTCGATCTTGGCCAGCAGCAGGGTGTTGACGGTTTGTGGCAGTCCGAACTGCTGCCACTCGTCGACGGCGCGGATGCAGGTCTGGTCGAGCAGTTCTAAGGCGGAGGGGATGATTCCGGCGCGGGACACCCCGGCGACGGCGACACCGGCGTCGTGCAGGGACGAGAAGTACCCCACAACGGCGCGCGGCTCCCGCCCCGCCAGGGGGAGCAGTTTGACGGTGACGTCGGTGATGATACCGAGGGTGCCCTCGGAGCCGACCATCAGGCCGGTCAGGTCATAGCCGGTGACACCTTTCGCGGTGCGGCGGCCGAGGGTGACGATGTCACCGTCGGCCAGCACAACCGTCATGCCCAGTACGTAGTCGCGGGTGACCCCGTATTTGACGCAGCAGATGCCGCCGGCGTTTGTCGCGGCGTTTCCCCCGATGGTGCTGATGGCGGAGCTGGCCGGATCCGGCGGGTACCAGAGGCCGAAGCCGGCCACGTGGGCTCGCAGGTCGTCGTTGATCACCCCGGCCTGGACAACGGCGAAGCGTTCGTCGACGTTGACCTCGAGCACCTCGGTCATCAGTTCCAGCGACAGCACGATGCAGTTGGCGACGCTGTTGGCCCCGCCGGACAGACCGGTTCCCGAGCCGCGCGGCACAACCGCCAGCCCTCGTTCGGCGGCGAAGCGAACCACGGCAGCGACATCGGTGGTGCTGCGGGCGAGGACAACGGCCAGCGGCTGCACGAACGGCGCCCATTCGGCGTCGTCGTGGCTGTAACGCTGCAGCGCGGCGGCATCCACCAGCACGTTCCTTGTTGGCAGCACGGCGGCCAAGGCACGTTGGATGTCCTGCGATTGCGCAGCGGCGGATGACGCAGCGGGGGCTTCGGTGGGCAGCGCGGCGGGGGCGTTGGTGGATGCGGAGGTCATGTCGGGTCTTTTCGTCAACGAGGAAACAACCCCTCCAGTGTCCTCCATTGACACCCGCCGGGCGAAACCAGCTACCGCGGCAGGTGGCGCTCCTCCTCGCCGACGTAGAGGCTGAGAGGCCTGATCAGCATGTTGCTGGCGAGCTGCTCGCGGACGTGCGCACTCCAGCCGGTGATGCGGCTGGCGACGAACAGGGGCGTGAACATGTCGGTGTCGAACCCGATGAGGTGATAGGCGGGGCCCGAGGGGTAATCGAGGTTCGGCATGATGTGTTTGCGCGACACCATCTCGCTCTCCAGGGCGTCGTAGAGTTCGGCGATGTCGGGGCGCCCGTAGTGGCTGATGAGGGAATCCAGCGCCGCTTTCATCGTCGGCACCCGGGAGTCCCCATTTTTATAGACCCGGTGCCCAAACCCCATGATCGTGTGGTGTTCGGCGAGTTCCCTCTCCAGCCACTGCCGCGCCCGCACGGCCGCATCGGGTTCATGGGAGGTGTTGATGGCGTCGAAGACGTGCATCACCGCCTCGTTGGCCCCGCCGTGCAGGGGCCCCTTTAGCGCGCCGATGCCGCCGACCACCGCGGAGTACAGGTCGGACAGGGTCGAGGTGATCACCCGGGCGGTGAAGGTGGAGGCGTTAAAAGAGTGCTCGGCGTAGAGGATCATCGACGCGTCGAACGCGTTGACCACGGCCGGTGCCGGCAGCTCGCCGAAGGTCATCCAGAGGAAGTTAGCGCTGTAACCGAGGTCATCGCGCGGCTCAATGGCCGGCAGACCTCGGCGGTGCCGCTGGACCAGGGCGATGATCGCGGGCAGTTTGGCGAACAGGCGCTGCGCCGTTGCGAGGGTGGCGGCGTCGCTCGAATCCGCAGCGTTCGGGTCGTCCGCGCCCAGAACACTGACGGCGGTGCGCACGATGTCCATGGGGTGGGCCGTCGCGGGGCGTTCGGTAACGAGCCGCGCCACACTGTCGTCGAGGCCGCGCTGGCCGCGTTCGCGGTCTTCGAATTGTGCCAGCTGCTCCTCGTTTGGCAATTGCCCGTACCAGAGCAGGTACGCCACCTCCTCGAAGGTGCAGCCCGCCGCCAACTCCTGCACCGGGTACCCCCGGTAGAGCAGGGAATTGGTTTCGGGGTTGACCTTGGAGATGGCGGTGGTATCCACCACCACTCCGGCGAGGCCACGGTGGATGTCGGCGCTGACAGTCCCTTGGGGAGCCATTGTTTTCCTATTCTGTGGGTGGAACGGGATCCCCGGTCGTTTGTGTGCCGGGAACCGTGAAGTTGAACACGGAGGAATCGAAGCTGTTGTACGCCTCGTAGTCGAGCAGCTCGTACAGCCTCGCCCTCGTCTGCATCTGCGCCACCTGGCCCGCCAGGGTTCCCACCGTGGCGAGCTCGTCGAGGCCCCGCTCGGCGGCCCCCATTGCCAGGCGAAGCAGGCTGACGGGGTAGATGACCAGGTTGATGCCCACGTCAGCGAGCTGGTCGACCGTGAACAGGTCACTTTTTCCGAACTCGGTCATGTTGGCCAGGATCGGCACGTCCACGGCTGCGCGCACGGCGGCGAACTCGGCGAGGCTGGCCATCGCTTCCGGGAAGATCGCGTCGGCCCCGGCATCCACCAGCGCCTTCGCGCGGTTGATCGCCGCATCGAGGCCGTCGATGGCGCGGATGTCGGTGCGGGCCATCACCAGCAGGTTCGGGTCGCGACGTGCGTCGACGGCGGCGCGGATCCGTTTGGTCGCGACATCCACACCGACCACGGCCTTGCCGTCAAGATGGCCGCAGCGTTTCGGGTTGACCTGGTCCTCGATGTGCAGCCCCGCCACACCGGCATCTTCGAGGGCTTGCACGGTACGCGCCACGTTCATGGGTTCACCGAACCCGGTGTCGGCGTCGACGAGGGCGGGCAGGTCCGTCATCCTGGCGATCTGCTGGGCACGCTGGGCCACCTCGCTGAGGGTGGTCAGGCCGATGTCGGGCAGGCCGAGGTCAGCCGCGATCACCGCACCCGAGATATAGACGCCGTCGAACCCCTTGTCCTGGATCAGTTTCGCCGACAACGGATTAAACGCCCCCGGCATACGCTGCAGCGCCCCGCTGGAAAGCGCCGCACGGAAGGCCTCACGCTTGGCGGCGGGAGTTCTTGTGGTGTACAGCATCAGAACAGCCCCTCTGGCAGCACAACGGAGTCGAGCAGCCCGGGCCGGGCGGCCAGGGTCAAGCCGGCAAGTTCGGCACCGCTGAGCTCGGGCAGCCGCTGCACCAGCTCGAGGAAACGGATGACCTCCGCCGGCTCAAGCACCCCCTCGGCCAGGGCCTCGAACTTGTGGATGTACTCGGCGCGGGCGAAAGGCCGCGCCCCCAGCGGGTGAGCGTCTGCCACCGCGATCTCGTCCTCGATGGTTGTGCCGTCCGTCAGGACCACGGTGACCCGGCCGCCAAACGCTTTCTCCGCCGGGTCACTCGAATGGTAACGGCGCGTCCACTCGGCATCCTCCGCCGTCGTCACCTTGGACCAGAGGGCGACGGTGTCCGGGCGCCCGGCACGCTCGGGGCTGTAGGAGCGCTCGTGGTGCCAGTCGCCGTCCTGCAGCGCGACGGTGAAAATGTAAGGGATCGAATGGTCGAGGGTTTCCCTGCTTGCCGTCTTGTCATACTTCTGCGGGTCACCAGAGCCGGAACCGATCACAAAATGGGTGTGGTGGCTGCTGGAGATCAGCACGGAGGCCACGTTGCGCGGGTCCCGCAGCTGCGGGTGCTGGCGGCCGAGCCGCCGCGCCAGGTCGATCCACGCCTGCGCCTGGTACTCCGCAGAATGCTCCTTGGTATACGTCGAAAGGATCGCCTTTTTGGCCTCACCGGCGGCGGGCAGCGGCACCGTGTAGCTGGCATCCGGCCCATCAAGTAGCCAGGCGATCACCCCGTCCTCGCCCTCGTAGATCGGGGTGGGGCTGGTCTGGCCGCGCATCGCGCGGTCGACCGACTCGACGGCCATCTTGCCGGCGAACGCCGGGGCGTGCGCCTTCCAGCTGGAGATCTCGCCCTTGCGCGACTGGCGGGTCGCCGTTGTGGTGTGCAGGGCCTGGCCGACCGCCTGGAAGATCGTCTCGACCGGCAACCCGAGCAGGGTTCCGATGCCCGCGGCGGCGGACGGGCCGAGGTGGGCGACATGGTCGATTTTGTGCGCGTGCAGGCTGATCGCCGTGACCAGGTCGACCTGGATTTCATACCCGGTCGCGATGGCCCTGACCAGCTCGGCGCCGCTGCGCCCCGCGTGCTGGGCCACCGCCAGGATCGGGGGGATGTTGTCGCCGGGGTGCGAATATTCCGCCGCGAGGTAGGTGTCGTGGAAGTCCAGCTCCCGCACCGCGACCCCGTTGGCCCACGCCGCCCACTCGGGGCTGAAACGTCCGGGAGCGCCGAATACCGTGGAGCCCCGGGAACGGGCTGCCGCCGAGTCCTCCGCGGTGGGCCACGGGTGGCGCAGCGCCTGGGCCCGCGCTGCCACGACCGGCGCTCGCCGCAGGGACGCGGCGGCGACGGATGCGTTGTCGATGACGCGGTTGATGATCATCTCGGTCACCTCGGCGGTGACGGGCACCGGGTCGGCGGCCACCTCGGCGATTTTCCAGGCGAGCTGGTCGGCCCGCTCGAGGTTTTCGTCGCTGCGATGTACCCGCACCTGGTGTGACTGCACTGGCTGGCTCCGTCCATTACGTGTGTCAACGAACCAGGAAGCGGCGTTGTCGCCGTCGTTCGTCGTTGACCGTTAGCTGACCCCACGCTACCGTGCGCCGATGCTGACACGCTGGACAGCCGATCGCAGCGTGCCGGAAGGGACCCCGGGTGGAGAGCACAACCGCGCCCGTCAGAGTGCCTCCGGCAGCGGAAGGGCACGCAGTTCGGCGCGCAGGCGCATCAGCAGCCTGGCGTGTTTGTCGAGGCGGATGTCCTCGTCGCTGCGCAGCACCAGCTGGGGCACACGGGCGGCGAGGCCGTTTGCGCCCTTGACCACAAACACGCTGATGCACTGGGTGGTCAACTGCAGCTCCCCGGTGCGCGGGTCACCGGATCTCACGTGGATGGCGATGTGCATACTGTGCGGGCCGGTGTGGATGAGCCTCGCCTCAACCTCCACGATGTCGCCGATGTGGATCGGCTGGTAGAAGTGGATTCCCCCGGAATACACCGCGACGGCGGGTTCTTTGCTCCACGCCTTGGCACAGGTCGCCGCCGCCTCGTCGATCCAGCGCATCACCGTCCCCCCGTGGGCGTTGCCACCAAAATTCGCTGCCGAGGGTGCCGCGAGGAACCGGAAGACTGTCGGCGGCGCCGTGCCATCCCCGGTGTAACGCTGGTCGCGCATGGCGGCGTGGATCCTGGCCCGCGCCTCGATGCGCTCGGCCGCGCCGGCAGCGAGCTCGAGGTCCACGATCGACCGCGGCTGCCAGGCCGGCACGGGGGTCGGCCGCCCGTCGTCACCGATCGCGACAAACACGAGGATGCAGTGGGTGGCGGGGGAGAAGATACCTCCACGGGCGTCGGCGGCGGACACGGAGACCCGCACGTGGATGCTGGTGCTGCCGGTATGGATCACCCGGGCGTCCGCCTCGACCAGCTGTCCCGGGCTGATCGGAGCGGTGAAGTGCACATTGCCGACGTAGGCGGTGACGCAGGAGGATCCGCTCCAGCCGACCGCGCAGGCGTAGCCAGCCTTGTCGATCCACTCCAGCACGCTGCCGGCCTGGACGGTGGACCCGTCGGCTGCGGCATCGGAGGGCGCCGCGAGAAACCTGAGGGTGATGCGATCGTGCATAGTTGCCTCCACACTGAGTCAACGTTTCACCGGAAGCTGTCCGGTTAGGTCAGAATGTCACGCGCCGTGGTCCACCGCACCCCGCTCGGCGTCAACCCCAGCAATTTTTATGGGAAAGTTCGGGCATAACCCCCGGGCTGCGTGAACGAAGTGGTTCATTCCGCTCCCGTGACAACCGGGGTCATGGCTGCCAGGTCCTCGCCCGTCCCGATGTCGACGACCACCACCCGGCCCGCCATCAGTCGACCTGCCCCGCGCAGTAGTCCCGTCTTGCAGCCGCCGAAGGTGACGGTCACGTCGGCCCGTAGCACCGCGACGTTGGGAACACTTCCGTCATCCGGGCCGATCCCGCTCGGGATATCCACGGCGACGACGATCGGTCCGTCTGGGGAGTGCAGCACGGGACGCAGCACCTCGACGATGTCCCGCGCCATCCCGCGAAGCGCCGGCTGCGCGCTGGTCCCGGTGCCCACGATGGCGTCGAGCACCATGTCGCTGGTCTGGGCGAGCCGGGTGAGGGTGCCAACGTCGGTGTCATCTTTCGGGTCGAGGTGCAGCACACGCGCGCCGGCGGCGACCGCTGCGGCCAGCGCCTCGGGGTGCAGCCGGCTGCCGGTTGGCACAACGGCGATCTGGACGTCGTCGGAGGCGAGCTCAGCGCCGGCGAAAAGCGCGTCCCCACCGTTGTCCCCGCTGCCGGCGAGGACCAGGATAGTGGCGCCGTTGTTGTCGACTCCATCGACGTGCTCGTTGATCAGGCGGCGCACCTCCGCGGCGAGGCCGGCGGCGGCGCGGCGCATCAGCGGCTCCCCGGTGGCGCGGTGCGGTGCTTCCGAGGCGAGGATCTGTTCAACCGTGTACCCGTTGATCATCGCCCAATTCTGTCACGCGGCATCGCCCGGCCCTAGGACTCATCCCTTCGGAGGATTTACTGTCCCGCGCGCCGTCAACGACGGTTGGGCACCCTATCGTGAAGCCATGCAGCTCTCACTTTCGCCGGCTCCTGCGCTGCCGCCCGGTGTCGCCACGTCGCCACGGCGTCCCGTCGCCTCCGTTGTCCGTGCCCTCGGTCTCGCGTTCCAGCCGCTCGGCGCGATCCTCTTCCTGGTGCTGTGGTGCGTTGCCGAGGCCGGTCGGTACCACACGACCGGTGACATCGCCGCGCTGGTGGTGTACTCCGCCTGCATCGCCGTCTCCCGGATTTTCCCCACCACCGCACTGGCGATGATCGGGGCGACCCTGCTCGCCCAACTCCTGGGTGTGCTTCCGTTGCCGGATTCGACAACCTGGCCGGTGTACTTCGCCGTCCCCCTTTCCGTCTTCTCGATCGCCCTGTTCGCCAGGTCCCCCCGGCAGTGGCTCGCCCTCGCCCTCGGTATTCCGCTCACCATCGCGGTCACGGTGCTGATGGTTGTCCCGTTCCCCGGCCAGCCCTACCGTTGGACATCCTGGACGGGGCAGGGCTCGACCCCCGAGGCGATGTTCAACTCCTTCCTGCTTCTCACCCTCGTTGGCCTCGCCGTCTATGGCGGCTGCTGGGCGCTTGGCCTCGCCTTTCGGTTGAAAGCCACCGAACTGCGCAGCGCCTTCCTGTTGCGCAGTACCGCCGCCGACCTCGGGGTCGCCGAGGTCGAGTTGCAGATGGTGCGGGAGCGGGACCAGATCGCTCGGGACGTACACGATGTGCTCGCCCATTCCCTCGCCGTGGTCATCGCCCAGGCCGACGGTGCCCGGTTCATCGGCGACGCCAAACCGGGAGCGGTGGATACCGCGCTGCGGGCCATCTCCGACTCCGCCCGGTCCGCCCTCGTTGACGTGCGGACCCTGATCGAAGGGCTGCGGGAGAAAGAGGGGCTGGAGCCGCAGCCGGCGCTGGTGGACCTTGCCCCCCTCATCGACCGCGTCGCCGCCGCAGGGCTGCGCATAACGACCCTCACCTTCGGGCAGCCACGACCCATGACACCGGCCCAGGAACTCGCCGTGTATCGCATCGTGCAGGAATGCCTCACCAATGCGCTCAAACACGGTGGCACGAAAACATCCACCCGAATCTCCTTTGATTGGCGCGGCCCAGGCCTCGCCCTCACCGTCGGCTCCCACGGCGATACCGCACCAGCGACGGACACCCCGGACACCTCGCCAGGCGCCGTGGTGCCGGTGGATGCCGCCGGCCATGGGATTCGGGGGATGAAGGACCGAGCGCGGCTCGCGGGCGGGTGGCTCACCGCCGGGCGCTCCAGCGAAACCGGCGACGACTTTCTTGTGACGGTGTTTATCCCCGCCGGGCCGGGGGAGATGCGCGAGTGAGTGTGGTGCAGCAAACCCGTATCCGTGTGGTGATCATCGACGACCAGCCGCTGTTCGTCTCCGGTATGCAGATGCTGGTCGAATCGCAGGGCGACCTGGAATGTGTGGGCTCCGCCGGCAACGGCCGGGCCGGCATCGAGGTGGTGCACCGCGAGCGTGCCGACGTTGTGCTGATGGACGTGCGGATGCCCGTGATGGATGGCATCGAGGCGACGGCGCGCATCCTGTCGACGTCGCCATCGGCCGCTCCCGTGCCGCGCATCATCATCCTCACCACCTTCCAGCGCGATGAGGCGGTGTTCCAGGCGATTCGCAGCGGGGCGAGCGGGTTTATCACCAAGGACGCAACGCCGGAATTCATCCTCGCCGCGATCCGCACCGTGTATGCAGGAAAGTCGGTGCTCGCGCCCACCGCCACGTTCGAGCTGGTCAAACAGTTCGCCACGGCGAGCGCCGCGCAGGACCGGCCGCTCGAACTGGCGATAGCGGCACTCAGTGGACGGGAGAGGGAGATCTTCCTGCTCACCGCCCGGGGACTCAGCAACGCGGAAATTGCCGCCGCCGCGTACGTCAGCGAGGCGACCGTAAAGTCCCACGTGCGTGCGATCCTTGCGAAGCTGGGCCTGCAGTCGAGGGTGCAGGTTGTTATCTTCGCGTATGAGAACGGGTTGCTGCGGTACTGATCGGCGCTGCTGCGGTCCTGGCCGGCGGTAGAAAACGGTGTTCAGGACCCGGAGAAGGCATCGAGGGCGGGGAGGCCGCGCCCTTTCTGGTCGAACAGGGTCAGGTTGTCGAACGCGTTGCCGAGGTCGACTCCCGCTCCCACCCCGGCAAGCCAGCCGGGTTCCCAGACCAGGAACCCCACGCCCCGCCCGTCCGGTACCGCGGCGAGGGTTGCACGCAGCGCTGCGTAATACGCCCGTTGGCCTTCCTCAGACGGGGGATAGCGCTCGCCGTCGGGAAGCGCGGAGGCGTCGCTGAGGACGTTCGGTTCGTCGTCGGCATCCACCAGTGTGTAGGGGTAGGACGTTTCGGCGATGAGGATGTCACGGTCGTAGCGCTCGGCCACCACTGCGAGGGTGTCCCCGAGCACGTCGAGGGAGCCGTTCCAGAACGGATAGTACGTCAGGCCGATCAGGTCGAAGTCGATGCCGGCCGCAACAATGTGGTCGAAGAAGTACATTGTGCCGCCGAGGTCACCACCGGTGTCGATGTCGAGCATGATGCTGGGGGCATCGCCGGGACTGGCCGAGCGCGCTCCGGCGATGGCGGCAGTGAGCAGCCCGGTGAGTCCTGACCAGTCTTCTTCCCCGGTCGCGCCATAGATACGACCGACGGGCCAAAGCATGCCATGGGTGATTTCGTTACCAATCTGCACAATTTTTACGGGTGTTCCCTGTTCGGCGAAAGCCGTCACCACCGTCCGGGTGTACCCCTCCACCGTTCGCTGCAGCGTCACCGCATCCTGTTGCGCCCAGCTTGCTGGGGTGGTCTGGGTGGTGCGATCCGCCCAGCTGTCCGAGTAGTGCAGGTCGAGAATGATCGATAGTCCCGCCTCCGCCGCACGCCGCCCAAGGGTGAGGGCGGTGGCCAGGTCGCTGGTGCCGGCGGGCGGGTCTACCCACACCCGTACCCGCATGTAGTTGGCACCGTGGCTGGCGAGAATGGTCTCAATGGGCTGTGCTCCGTTGCCGTCGCTGACGGTGTTGCCGCCCGCTTCGTTCTGGAGGGTGAAGGAGATATCGGCACCGCGGATGCTCAGGGCTCCTCGGCCACCGGTGTGGTCCTGTGACGCCAGCACTATTACTCCGATCGCGACAATCAGCACGGTGGCCAGCAACACAATGCCAACCCTGCTGCGAGGCAGAAATCTCACGGCTATGTCCTCACGGCTCTGTTCTCGCAGCTCTGTCCTCCCAGCTCTGTCCTTACTACGGTGCCCTCAGTACAGTGCACCTCTGGGCCGTGCCGGCCAGGGCATGCTCGTGACGGCCGCAGCACCGGGTAAGGCGGCTGAAGCGAAAGAGTAGCAAGGTCACGACGCAGGGCGCATCGATCGGTGTGCCCTTCCCAACGGGGCACCGTCATGATATTTGGGCTGGCTTCTGTGTACCCCGAATGGTGGCTTTGCCCCGAATTTAACGGTTGTTCGTAGCCAAATCTGATTCTGTTCACCACTGCCTGCTGGCCATACACTCGCGCTATGTCACCGTTTGCGGCCCCGGCCCGCGTCAGCCTTGCCCCATGACAGACGACTTCCGGCCGGGGGTCCCGGCGGTGACCTCGGACAGCGCCCTGGACGCGATGACGGAATTGGCGGGGCTTCTGGCCGCCGTTGTTGATGACGCGTCCCTCGACCTGTTCCTGCGGGCGGCGGTAGAGTCCGCCGCTGTACTGGCCGGGATCAGTACCGCGTTCATCGCGCTACTGAATTCGGACGGGCGGGTGCGCCTGGTCACCTCGAGCGGCACGTCTCCTGCGTCAGGGGTGACTACCCTCGGCGCTGGGGATGCGCAGGCGCTGCTGGCCCAGTTCGTACGCGATCCAACCGTTCTGCGGGCGGCGGACTTCCTTGATCGACCTGAGCTCGAAAACATACGGGATCGCCTGTCCATGCAGCGGCGACCCGTTGTGGCTTTACCGGTCATCAGCCGAGGTAGCGTGCGCGGGTTTGTTTATCTCGCCGGAACCCAGAACCCCGGCCGCGGCCGGGCCGATGAGGAGAGGGTCGCCCGGATGATCACCTCCCTGGTGGCATCGGCCGTGCGCGAGCCTCCGGTCGTGGTCGATCCCGAGCGGCACGCCCGCACCGTCTGCCGGGCCGCCAGCGACGCCACCAGCTTTGTGCGGGCCACCGGCGACTGGGCCCGTTCCGAATCTTTCCGGGGGATGGCGGAGGGGGCGCGCCGTGCGGCCGGGGCTGAGTCTGCTGTGGTGGTGATGGACAGCTCCGGCGGGGCCCACATCATCGGTGTGGCCGGCGACGGCGTCGAGTCCTTGGCCGGGCGCGAGATCACGGACGACCAGCACGGCATCACCGCGCTCCTCGAGCGAATCGATACCGCAACCCACTCCACCGCGCGGGACTTCGAAGACAACTGGGAGCAACGCTGGTGGCAGGACGTCCCGCAGCGCGGTGACATCCTCCTTGTGCCTTTCACCTGCGACGGGACCGACAGTGGGTTCGTTGCCCTTGCCCGCTCGAAGGGATCCGCCGGTTTCAGCGAAGAGGACACGATTGTCGCTTCCGCCTACAGCACCCACCTGAGGCACTCGATCAGCACGGCAATGGCCAGCCAGCAGTCCGAGGACCTGGCCGTGTTCGCCGAACGGGAACGCATCTCCCGTGACTTGCACGATCGCATCTTCCAGCGGCTGTATGCCACCAACCTGGGGCTGCAACACGTGCGCGGCGAGTCACAAGCCGGACCAATCGCGCCCAGCATTGATGCGGCGATCGCCGGTGTCGACGGCATCATCCGTGAACTTCGGGGCACCGTGAACACCCTCGGCGCCGCCCCGGGGATGCCAGATGGCCTCCGGGGCGAGGTGCAGGACATCGTCAAGCGCATCGCGGGAGGCGGTGACTACGACGTGCGCGTCCGCCTGCTCGGCCCGGTCGATGCCGTCGGTGTGCACCAGGGCGCGGACGACCTCCTCGCTGCCCTCACGGAAGGGCTGAGCAACGCGGTGCGGCACTCCCGCGCCGCGCTTATCGAGGTGGATATCGCCGTCAGTGGCGACCGCCTTTCCCTGACCGTGACCGACGATGGTGCCGGGATCAACGTCCCGCGGCCCGGTAACGGGCTTGGCAACCTCCGCCGACGGGCCGAATTGGCCGGGGGCTCGTTCACCATCACGCCGAGGCAGCCACGCGGCACCGAGCTGGTGTGGACGGTACCCCGGCTGCCGGCGACTACCTGAGCCAGTCCGGATCGTCCCGAAACCTGACCGAACCGCGCGAGATGAAAATGGCGGCCTGGGTGCGCCGCTCGAACCCCAGCTTCGCAAGGAGAATCGACACATAATTGCGCACCGTTTTCTCCGCCAGGAACAGGTGCTGCGCAATTTGCCTGTTGGTCAGTCCCTCCGCCACGAGGCTGAGCACCCGCTTCTCCTGGGAGGTCAGGTTCGCCAGCCGCGGGTCGGAATCCTCAGCGGCCTGCAGGCGCGCCACCACCCGGTCGCGCATCTCCGGGCTGAACAGGTTCTCCCCGGCGGCAACCCGGCGCACCTTGTCCGCGAAGTCGTCGCTGCCGATCTCCTTCAGAAGATAACCGTTCGCCCCGGCGAGGATCGCCGCCAGGATTGCCTCATCGTCGGAATACGCGGTCAGGACAACACTGCGAATCGAGGAATCGATAGAACGAATCTCCCGGCAGACGTCGATGCCGCTCCCGTCGGGTAACCGCCCATCGAGAATGACCACGTCCGGATGCAACGACGGAATGCGCTGGATCGCATCGACAGCCGACCCCGATTCACCCACGACGGTGATACCGGCGCTGTGCAGCAGGTGGATGATGCCCTGTCGCACCATCGCGTGGTCCTCGAGGAGGAACACGGTCGGACTGTACGAGGGAACGGTCGCTGCGGTGTCGGCGCGGGCTGATGCTGCACGCAGGGGTATAGCGGATTCGGAAATCAAAGAAAATGGCTCCCAACCGGACTCAGGGGTTCTGGACGGTACAACAGGTCGTAGCTGCGAGCGATGGGCGAGAAGCCCTCACCCGTTGATACAGGCATCCGTGGCAAAGCGGTAGAGGCGACCAACATTTCCGATTCCGTCCTCCATGGGGTATCCGCGGGCACGCCAACACGACCAGATCCCGACTCGGGACTTATGTCCCTATTACCGTCCAGGCCATCGCCGCCACTGTGGACCCATCACCCGATGGAGGGAACGGCTCCATCGGGCTTCGTTGTTTCTCGGCCCCGGAAGCCGCTCCAGCCGCGCCGGTTCGGTAGACCACACGGCTCACACTCCGACCGGCTCGTACATCCTGGCGCCACCCAATGGCGCACCTATCAAGGAGAAGTGGCTATAACCATGCGAATCGTAATCACCGGCGGGGCCGGTTTCCTGGGATCCCACCTCTGCGAGGCACTTCTGAAACGGGGCGACACCGTCGTCTGTGTCGACGACCTCTCCACGGGCCAACTGAGCAACATCGAACCGTTCACCAACAACCCGCGCTTCAGCTTCATCGCCGCCGACGTCACGGTAGGTATCCCGGTGGTCGGAGAGGTCGACGCGGTCGCCCATCTCGCCAGTGCAGCATCCCCTCCCGACTACCACCGGATGCCGCTCGAGACACTCGCCGCAGGCAGCCGGGGCACGGAAAGCGCGCTAAAACTGGCCCACAGCCACAACGCCCGCTTTGTCCTCGCCTCCACCAGCGAAATCTACGGCGACCCGCTCGTCCACCCGCAGACCGAGGAATACTTCGGCAATGTCAACTCCATCGGCCCACGCAGCGTCTACGACGAGGCGAAACGCTTCGCCGAAGCGATCTCAATGGCGTACGCCCGCACCCATAACGTCAACGTCGGCATCATGCGTATCTTCAATACCTTCGGGCCCCGGATGCGCCCCGGCGACGGCCGCGTTGTCACCAGCTTCATCGCCCAGGCCCTCAACGGTCAACCGATTACCATCTACGGCGACGGCAGCCAGACCCGCAGCTTCTGCTATGTCGACGACCTCGTACGTGGAATCGTCGCGATGATCGACAGCGCGGATCGCGGCCCCATCAACCTGGGCAATCCAGTGGAGAAGCGGGTGGACGAATTGGCACAAATCGTCCTTGACCTCACCGGCTCACAATCGTCGATCGAGTTTCACCCCCTGCCGACCGACGACCCGACCAGACGCAAACCCGACATCACCAGGGCGCAGACCCGACTGGGCTGGAATCCCACCGTCGAAACCTCCGTCGGCCTGAAACTCACCCTGGAATGGTTCCTGCGCAACCGCCAGGAGGTTGCCGATGCGGCGGATGCGATTGCCGGCGCCCAGTTCGGCGGCCAGGAAGCTGCCTCGGTCCTCGCCGGCGGCGACGTCGACAACAACGCCCCCGTCCTCGAAGCCGCCTGAACGTCACCCCGTGCCCACTTTCCCTCTTCTTCCCGCGACTTCCCCAACCCCCGGAGACTTCCCATGCGTATGACAGTTATCGGCACCGGCTATCTTGGAGCCGTGCACGCGGCCGCGATGGCAGAACTCGGCCACGACGTACTCGGTATCGATGCCGACGTTGCAAAGATCGAGGCGCTCGCCGCGGGGCGGGCCCCCTTCTTCGAGCCAGGATTGCCCGAGTTGCTCATCCGCAACGTCGAGGCAGGACGCCTCACATTCTCGACCTCGCTTAAGGAAGCCGCCGACTTCGCAGACATTCACTTCATCTGCGTGGGCACCCCGCAGAAGCCGGGGTCCCACGCCGCTGACATGGTGTTCGTCGACGCGGTGGCCACAGGCCTTGCCCAATACCTCACCCGGCCCTGCCTGATCGTGGGCAAATCGACCGTCCCGGTGGGGACCGCCGCCCGTCTCGCGGACCTCATCGCCGACATCGCCCCGATCGGAGTGCAGGCGAAGGTCGCCTGGAACCCCGAGTTCCTTCGCGAGGGATTTGCCGTCGAGGACACCCTCCGTCCCGACCGCATTGTCGCCGGCACCAGCTCCGCGGAGGCCGACGAGATCATCAGGGCGGTCTACGCGCCGATCCTGGCAACCGGGATCCCGTACATCACCACGGACGCCGCAACGGCCGAGCTGGTCAAGGTGTCAGCCAACGCGTTCCTCGCCACAAAAATATCGTTTATCAACGCGATCGCTGAGGTGTGCGACGCCGCCGGTGCCGACATCCTCACCCTCGCAGACGCTCTCGGGCACGACGTACGAATTGGCCGAAAATTTCTGTCCCCGGGACTGGGTTTCGGCGGCGGCTGCCTCGGCAAGGACATCAGGGCGTTCCAGGCCCGCGCCGACGAACTCGGAGTTGGCAAGGCACTGTCCTTCCTCGACGACATCGACGAGATCAACACAAACGGTCGCCTCCGGGTCGTTGAACTTGCCAGGACAATGCTCGACGGGTCGCTCGCCGGCAAACGCGTCACCGTTCTCGGCGCCGCGTTCAAACCCAACAGCGACGACGTGCGGGACTCGCCCTCGCTGGCAGTCGCCCACAGATTGCACGAGGAGGGCGCAATCGTCACGGTGCACGATCCGGAGGCCGTAGCCAACGCCCAGCGTGCGTACCCGCAACTCGGCTTCAGCACTAACCTCGACGTCGCCTTCGACGGCGCCGAACTCACCCTCCACCTGACGGAATGGGACGACTACCGGCAGCTCGATCCCCGGTCCGTCCTCGACCGAGTCGCCAACCCTCTCCTGATTGACGCTCGGCACACCCTCAACCCGGGCCTGTGGCGTGACGTCGGCTGGACGGTTCGCGCTATGGGTCGCCCCGGACTCGCCAGCGTTCCGGCTGCCGCGATGAGCTCCGCCCTGTAGTGCGCCCCGTGCTGACACAGCCCAGGAGCCGCCCGCACCAACAGGAGGAACAGATCCAATGACCGAGCTCGCCGTCATACCCGTATTCAGTACCGTGATTGCCACCACCCCCAACGGTCCGATCCTCGAGGGCCGCCATGCCCCACGCCGACCCTCCAGCCGCGGTGTGTTTGTGAACATCCTCAGCACCCCGCAGCGGGTGGTGGTCGCAATCCTGACCGCGGCCTGGATCGCATCGTTTGTGGCTTTTTGGGCGTGGTGGTTGCAGCCCCAGCACGTGATCGATCCCGCCGCGATGATCGTCAACTCCGCGATGCTGTTCTACGTCGCCTACCTCCCCCTGTACTTCCTGGTCGCGGTCAACCGCCTGCGTGAGGTCGACCCCGATCTGGACGTGCCCGACCTGCGCGTGGCGTTTGTGGTGACCAAGGCCCCATCGGAGCCCTGGGACACCGCCCGCACCACACTCGGGGCCATGCTCAGCCAGCGTTACCCGCACGATTACGACGTCTGGCTGTGCGACGAAACGCCCACCGAGGCGGTGGCGTTGTGGTGCATGGAAAACAATGTCGCCCTCTGCAGCCGCTTCGGTGTTGAGGAATACCACAACGCCCAATGGCCCCGCCGGACCAAGTGCAAGGAAGGCAACCTGGCCTACTTCTACGACACGGTCGGCTACCGCGACTACGACGTTGTCGCCCAGCTCGACTGCGACCATGTGCCGGCACCCGGATACCTGGCAGAGATGGTCCGTCCCTTTGTCGACCCGGCGATGGGCTACGTCGCTGCCCCGAGCGTCTGCGACAGCAACGCCTCTGCGTCCTGGTCGGCGCGGGGCCGGCTGTATCGGGAGGCGTCCTTCCACGGTCCCGTCCAGACGGGTCACAGCGATGGTCTCGCACCGGTCTCCATTGGCTCGCACTACGCCGTTCGCACCCAGGCGCTCTGGACGATTGGGGGAGTGGGACCGGAACTCGCCGAGGACTTCTCCACCAGCTTCCTGCTCAACTCCGGTGGCTGGCACGGGGCTTTCGCGTCGCGGGCGGAAGCCCACGGTGATGGCCCGCTGACGTTCAGTGCGATGGTCACCCAGGAATTCCAGTGGTCACGCAGCCTGTTCGTCCTCCTCACCGAGACCGCACCGCGTCACCTCGGGCGGTTGCCGATGCGACTGCGTCTGCGTTTCCTGTTCGCCCTGTCGTTCAACCCGCTCCTGGCGATCATGACCCTGATCGGTCTGTCGCTGCCCGTCATCGCCGCCGTCACCGGTATGGCGTGGGTGCACGTCAACTACCTTGAGTTCCTCCTGCGCTGGTGCGCGATGGGTCTGTGCCTTGTTGTGTTAACCCTGTTCCTTCGAAGTTGGGGGCTGCTGCGGCCGGTGTCGGCCCCCGTTGTCAGCTGGGAGAACTGGTTGTACGCCCTTTCCCGTTGGCCGTTCATCGCCCAGGGTGTCTTCGCCGCTATCGTGCAGAAATTCCGCCCCACAAAAGCGATCACCTTCCGGGTCACCCCCAAGGAGCGTGACGGGTTCGAACCGCTGGCCGTGCGCCTGGTGATCCCGTTCATCGTGATTTCACTTGTGTTGTCCGGCGCCGCCATTGTCGCCGAGCTGACCCGCTTCGCCAACGGCTACGTGCTGCTGTGCCTCCTCGGCGCCCTCAGCTACGCGGTGGTGGCTCTCGCCATCCCGTTGCTGCACGCCCACGAATCCGCCCGCGCGTCCGGAGCACCGTTCCTCACGGCTCTCCAGCAGACCGCCGCAGCCCCGCTCGCTCTCGGGATCGCCGTGTGGGTTCCGTTCACCGCCGCGGTGATCCCGTTCCCCACCTACTTTGCCCCCCTTATTTGGAGTGGATCTTTTCTTCTCTTCTAAACCAACCTCACCACCCGAACAGTGCCGTGCCACCAACCCGCAGAATCGAGCCATCGAATGATCACCCGTCCCACTGCCGCCTCGCCCGGTTCGCCAATCCACACCATCCTCGTCACGGGCGGCGCCGGTTTCATCGGCTCCCACACCTGCGTCGAACTGCTCGAACACGGCTTCGACGTTGTGGTGGTGGATAACTTCTCCAACAGTTCTCGGGGAGCGCTCGACCGTATCGAAACCGTGGCAGGCCGGCGTCTGGCCGGACGTTACGACCTGGACATGCGTGACGAGGTATCGCTGTCTGCGGTGTTCGAACTGCACCCCATCGACGCCGTAATCCACTTCGCCGCCAAAAAGGCCGTGGGGGAGTCCGTCGGGATGCCCCTGGAGTATTACGACATCAACATTGGCGCCACCGTCCAGCTATTGAAGTCGATGGTCG
>JAODAO010000017.1 GCA_025463465.1 Glaciihabitans sp.
TGGAGCGAATGCCCGCTGAGGTAGTGACTTTGCTTCGATCATCTTCCGACTCCTTTTGTACCGATGTGTACGCAGATAAGTTTATCCGGCTACGTTTTGGTACGCAACCTGCAGGGCTGAGCGGCTAGATCATCTCCGCGGGATGAACTGGTCACCGGTGCAGCCGAAAGCCCGCAGAGGGGAACTCAGCGGTGCCGTCCTGCGTTCTAGGTCGATAGTGCATCGCTCCGGGCACCTGATTTTGGAGGCACCAGTACGTAATCGCGGCTGATTCGCCGAGGCCCAAATGACAGTGGATGACACCGTCGCTATCGCCAAGGCTCGCTCCGCAAGGTGAGAGCGGCTCCTCGTTGACTACGGCGCCGACATGGCTCCGTTCTACGACGAAGCCTGCGACTTCGGCCCAATAGCGCAAGCCTCTCGTCCACCTGCGCTGAGCGTGCCCGTAAGCCGGTCGCCCTGCGGGCACGTCTGTACTCAACCCGAATTGCCAGTATGCGGTTTGCCCTAGGGAGACCTCGTGACAGCATTGCGCCAATCGCTCAGGCCGTGTCCGGTTTCGTACAGAGCCGCAATGCCCTCGCGGGCTGACCGTGCGCCGCTGCTGTTTGACACCGCCGTTCACCCTCTATCGAGGTGTTCTGACTTCAAGATTGCGTACCCCTCCAGGGTTATCCATTCTCCCTTGAAGAACTCGAGATCGAACTGTCGAGACTCTTGCCGCATTCCTGCTCCGACGACAAGCCGAGCGACAGCGATGTTACGAGCGTCACAGTTCGCCGTCACCCGGTGAGCGTTCCCGGTCGTGAAGAGGTGATTGAGTATGCGTTTGTCTGCTTCAGACGCGACCCCTCGATGCTGACTCGTCGAGGCCAGGGTAATGCCGATCTCGTATGTGTCAGCGAGCTCATCGAGACAGTGAATGGCTGCTTCCCCGAGCAATGTCGCGGTGTGACGGTCACGGATCGCAAGCTGGAACCAGCCTCCGTCTACTGGAAGGTCCGCGACGGGCTGAGCCGCTATCAGTTCTGTCGCATCAGATATCGCGTAGGTCGGATCCCACCCTTGCCACCGAGCAATGTCTTCGTCTTGGCGATAACGGACAAACGCCTCGGCGTCTCGATCGTCGAGCGGGAAGATCTCGAGGCGAGCAGTAAGCAAGGGATACGTCACCCCCGAAACGTACATCAGGACTTGACCGTCCGCAGAGTCGCCACCCACCTGACCGTTGAGCGGTGAGCTGCCGGGAGCCCGTTGATCAACGAGCGAGCACCATTCCGAGCGATTCAGGCAGAGCATCAACGAAACCGACACTCTCGTAGAGGCGTCGGCCCGGGGAATCGGCCATGAGCGTCAGGTAGGCATCGGGAACCGCAATCATCACGCGCTCGATGAGGTGCTCGATCACTCGACGCCCGAGCCCCTGGCGTTGGTGTGCGGGAAGAACCGCCATATCGGCGACAAGGAAGTACCAGCCGCCGTCGCCGATCACGCGACCCATCCCCACCACTTCGTCGGTGCCTCTGACTTTTATGTGGCAGAACGCCCAGCTTCCGCTCAGCGCACCACCACCCTGTGCGCTGTTCTTAGGCGACAGACCAACCAGGCGTCGCAGGCGCAAGTAGTCGTCGAGACCCGGTGCTTCGGGCACCAGCACGTAGTCGGTGACCATTGAAACCATGCCGCAATCATGGCAGGTCGAGGCCGTTCGCCTGATCGGTGACCGTCTGATAGCGGGTCGCTCAGCGGTCCTTTGACCTCCACTCCACTCGACCTAGGTGCCACGGCTGCGTGATGCCCGGATAGCCCGCCCGCTGAAGATGCCCGGAAAGGTCGCAAATCTGCGACGGTGTCGGGACTTGGCAACGTAACTGAATGGGAACGCGGTCGTAAGCCGAAAAGCACTCGGGCTTGTAGCCTGTCACGATTGGCCAGCCGCAGCGGGAGTACCTAATCCAGATTAAATGGCATCAATCGTGGCGACAGCCAATCGAGATGGTGCTCAAGGACACCACGGGTGGTGTCTGCGCAAACGGATATTCACTAAGCGGATGACTAGCGAAATGAATTCTTGCTGCCCAGCAGAACGCGTGTTCGTCCTACGGAACTGATTTGTCGCTCTACCAGTGCCAACTAACGGATTGCTGATCGATCAAACAGTTCTGATGCGGACGGTGCCAACGATTCGCTCGTCGTGCCAACTGCATTGCGAGTTCACAGCACCTCTTACCCGTTGGGAGAGGGTTGGGCCTGCCGCTGAATAGCAGATTGTAGACAGAGTAAGGCTAGGCTAACCTTTATGAACACAGCCACCGCCTCAGTGCGCCGTCCTCGCATCCTGTTTGTCGTGGCCGCTGCCGCCTCCGTCGCCCTGCTGCTCGGTGGTTGCTCCAGTTCCGCAGACGAGGAAGCCACCGCGGAGGGCAACACCGTTGTCACCGAGTTCGGCGACGTGGCGATCCCCGAGACGATCGAATCGGTTGTCGTGCTCGAGGGTCGCCGCGACCTCGACATCGCCCTGTCGCTTGGCCTGCCGGTCACCGGTCTTCCCTACGTCGGCGAAGACTCCGGGCTCGACCTCGAAGCACCACTCGACGACGCGATCGCCGAGGCAAAAGCGAATGGGGCCGAGGAACTGTTCCTCGAGGACGAAATCAACCTCGAAGCCATCGCCGAGGCCGCACCGTCGCTGATCATCAGCCGCAACAGCGACATCGAGCCCATCTTCGACGAGCTCAACGCCATCGCCCCGGTCCTGTCCGTGCACTCGCACGGTGACATGGTCACCTGGCAGGACGACCTGATGTTCGTCGCCGAGGCAATCGGAGAACAGGCCAAGGCCGAGGAACTGATCGCCGAGTACAACACCCGCGTCGAGCAGATCTCTACCGACTACGCCGAGCAGATCGCCGCTACCCCGGTCGTCGCCATGACCTACGGCTCCGACGGAACCGGTGTACAGGCGACCCGCCTAATCAACGCCGCACTCACCGCCGTCGGCGCTGTGCCCACCGCCACCTTCCTCGCCTCCGAGGAACTCGTCGACGAAGGTATCGAATCCAGCCCCGAGCAGACCCTCGAGGCCCACAAGGACGCCCTCGGCATCATCGCCTCCGTGGAGACCCCCGCCGAATGGGAGGAACTGCAGGCAGACGCTCTGTTCGCCCAGATCCCCGCGGCCCAGAACGGCAATGTTGTGCGCACAGACAAGCAGACCAACGAGGGCGCCTACATCACCGCGATGCGCACCCTCGACCTCGTTGAGCAGCTTTACCAGGGCCTGTAACCCGTGGCGGTGATCCCGCCGCGACGCCCAACGCCGACGGTCACCACGGCAGCACCGGTCTCGGTACTGTCGTCGAGCTGGGGCGCCCAGGTTCGCTGGCTCGGTGCCACCGTCATCGCCCTCGCTTTCGTTGGGGTGCTGGGGCTGCTGGTCGGCTCGCGCGGCATCCCGCCGCTTGAGCTGCTGGCCACCCTGTTCGGTGCGGATCCCGGCAGCGGCACAGCCGGCATCGAGGCGAGGGCGATCCTCTTCGACCTCCGCCTGCCCCGCACGATCGTGGGGATGGCCGCCGGTGCCGCGCTTGCCGTCGCCGGCGCGCTGATGCAGGGCCACACCCGTAACCCCCTGGCCGACCCCGGCCTTCTCGGCGTCGGCGCCGGTGCCGCCCTCGCGGTGGTGCTCGCCATATCCGTGCTCGGCCTGACCACCCCGTCGGGTTACCTCTGGTTCGCCTTCGCCGGCGCCGGCACCGCCGCGATCATCGTCACCGCGTTCGGACTGCTCGGCGCTGGCCGACGGGATTCCTCCCCGGCCACCCTCGTACTAGCCGGTGCCGCCGTCACCGCGTTCCTCGGTGCCATCACCGGCATCATTCTGCTGCTCGACACCTCCACCCTCGACCTCTACCGGTTCTGGAGCGTCGGTTCCCTCGCCGGAGGGCGCGACCTCGCCGTGCTGCTGC
>JAODAO010000461.1 GCA_025463465.1 Glaciihabitans sp.
GCCGCCCAGATGGGCGGCAGCTTTTTAGGTTCCCGGGAACCACATCGCATGACCGGGCGGGCCATGGAGCGCGCCGCATCGTCTCCCGTCGCTGCGATTCTGCGTGAGCAGGTCACCGCCCGCGTGCTCGTGTCGCTGCATCCAGCCTGGGGCGACTGCGACTGCGACTGCGACTACGGGTGCTGGTGCTGACGCCAGGCGAACCTTGCGGCTGGGGATGGGCGTAGCGATGCCGTTGCTCGAAGTCGTGATGGCGGGCTTGGATTTGCCTGGTCGACGCCGGCGTGGGGTCACGATGAAGGACGGTATGTTCTCCGCGAGCGATCCGGGTGCGTCGGGCGCGTCGATTGTCGCAGGCGGGTCTTCTCGGTCTGTGGTGTCTGCTGCGCCTGTGGCGTCCGAGGAACTTGCCACGATAGCCGGCGGGGTGTACCAGAGGGGAATGTCGTCGGCGTAGGTGACGCCGGAGTTCGGTTCCCCATCCGGCTCTGTAGCGATATCGATGTCGTTGTCGTTGTAGGCACGGTCGGCTGGAGCGTTTTCGGCCATGGCGGTGAGGGTTGCGGCGGTCGCCTCGAACGCGGCGAGGGTCGCTTGTGCGGTGAGGGCTGCCGAAATGTGTCCGCGGGTGTGGCCGATGGGTTGCCAGGTTTGGGTGGGGTCGAGCCAGAACGGTTGCCGGAGGTAGGGCTTGCCTCCGAACATTCTCATCGTGAAGTCGCTGTTGTGGAGGCGGTGGTGGTGGGCGCTGCACGCTAATACGGCGTTATCGATATGGGTTTCGCCGCCTTGCCCGTATTCGGTGACATGGTGGGCATCGCATTGCGCGGCCGGAACGGTACAGTTCGGCCACACGCATCCCCCGTCACGCACCGCCAACGCCCGGCGCTGCGCTGCAGAGAACAACCGGTGGGTGCGGCTCAGATACAACACCTCGCCCGCATTGCCCAACAGCACCTGCTGGAAAGCGCCGTCACACAACAGCTGGCGGATGGTGGCGGTAGAGATCGGATCGCCCACCTCATCGATCCAGCCCACCCCGCCGGCGGGACGCATCGCCGCGAGACCAAACCCGGCGCCGTCGCCCACCCCGGCATTGTCGATGTCGTACTGTTTCTGCAGGTCGGCCAACTGCACCATCACCGACACCACCACCGTGGAGCGCATCGAGGCGCCGGAGTGGTCGGCGGAGGCGCGCAGACCCGCATTCAGGGTGCCCATGATGATGTCGAGCTGGCGTTGTGGACGGGTTCGCAGGTCGTCTTCCACGGTAGTGGTGGTGCCGTCGTCGTTGTCGCTCGTCACCGTGCCTGCGGCACGGTCGGCATCGGATATGAACCGGGGCAGGGCAGAGCGGGCCGCGTCGGTGAAGATCGCCTTGATCAGCCCCGCACCCAACGGGTCCAGCTGCCCGTTGAACGGCGTCATCCCGTTCGTCGCTTCCCGGCCCAGGTGGAACGCGCGGCGGCGCCGCTGGGAATCCTCCCGCGGCTCGATGCCCTCGGTATCCAAGATGGCGATCCATTCACGTACCTGCACCGCCACGAGGTCACAGGAGATCCGCTTGGCTTCACCGACCAGGATGGTGAGGACTTCGTCGAGTTTCTCCCGCGGGGTGCAGCGGCCGACTTTGCGCACCAGACGGTGCAGGTGGGCGGCCACCTCGGTGCCGATGTCTCCCGAGATGACAGCGTCGGCGACGATCGGCTCCACCGCCGGCAGGATCGCCCCGAGAATGTTGACCCGCGGCAGCACCGCAGCGCCCAACAGAATGCGGCGAGAGGCTTCCGCGGAGGAGATGCGGGTCACATATTCCAGATAGTGGGAGGCTTTGGTGTATCCGAACGGGTGGCACATCATTTCGGCGCCGAGGCTATACCGGCATCGGTCGGCGACTTCCGCCGCGACAGTCACCCGTACCCCATCGAGCAGGCGCCCCGCCGCCTCGGTCTCCTCCAGCACCAGTGCCAGCTCCTCGTTGCCCAACACCGGCAACGGCAACTCCGCCAGGCGCGCCAACAGCACAGTGGCTTCAGCGAGGAGGGTGCGGTGATCGGACATAACATAAGTTTCCCCGCATCCACCGACATTGGCGGGAGGGGGTTGACACGCCAAAACAGCCGGTCGGGGGCCAGATAAGCAGACAAAAACATCGAGACGTGACTTAGATCCGAGTGCTCGTCACAAGTACGCGGTCGTAGGTCAGGCGGGCCTTCCGGCTCCCGGATCAAGCTGGAGCACGCGGTCGTCGGTCGAACGCGAGCACAACGTCGTCGAGATGCACGTCATATACACAGATTGATGTGGATGCCCGTGCCTCCGCGCAGGAACACACTTGAACAATGATGAAAATGCCCGCATGGCCGGGCTCGCACCGCTCCCATAATGCTCAAACCGCGGCGGGCAGCATCCGCCCAGGTGACGAACATATAGGCGGAACCGGGGCCGCTATGGACGATCGTGCCACCAGCGCTGAGGTGCGAGCCGAAGCCGCCGACGTACGGGCCGAAGCCGCTGAGGCGCGTGCCAAAGCCGCCGAGGTACGCGCGAAGACCGCTGATGACCGCGCCAGAACAGTCCGGGATGCTGTACCCGTTGGTATGGAGATCGCTGGACAGTGGTCGTGGAGAATCCTCGCAATCGTCGGCGTTCTCATGGTGCTCGGGCTCCTTGTCATCACCCTGAAAGAGATCGTCATCCCACTGCTTGTGGCGATCCTGATCTCGGCGCTTCTTGTGCCGATCGTGCAATTTCTCGAACACCACGGTTGGCCCAAATGGGCCGGGGTCGTCGTTGCGCTGGTCGGGACGATCGTCATCGTCGGAGGACTGGTGGTACTCGTCGAATCGCAGGTACGTTCCGGGCTGCCGGGCCTCGAGAAGCAGTTCCAGACGGGTTTCGACAACTTCCGCGAGTTGCTGCGCACCTCTCCACTGAAACTTTCCGATTCCGATGTCACCAGGTATGTGGGGGACGCGACCGCCGCGATCCAGAAAGACAGCGCCGCGATTTTCAGCGGCGCACTATCGATCGGCTCCACCGCGACGCACCTGCTGACCGGGTTCCTTCTTGTGCTGTTCTCCACGATTTTCCTGCTCATCGACGGAGCCGGTGTCTGGTCGTGGGTTGTGCGCCTGTTCCCGAAGCGGGCGCGAGTCGCCGTCGACGGTGCCGGGCACGCCGGCTGGCACACGCTGACCACCTTCGTGCGCGTGCAGATTTTCGTCGCAGCAGTCGACGCGCTGGGCGTCGGGCTGTTCGCGTTTTTCCTGGGGTTGC
>JAODAO010000074.1 GCA_025463465.1 Glaciihabitans sp.
TGACCAGCTTGCCAGGGCTGCGCAGCAGCATCTCGAGGATCTGCCACTCGGTGGGGGTCAGCTTCACATACTCGGGCGGGGTGGATGTCGCGGTGCCGGATGCCGTCGCGCCGGGGCGGCGGCGGACAACGGTTTTGGCTGCCAGGTCGACGCTGATGTCGCCGAACACCACCACCGGTTCCTCGTCCTGGGTCGCCTTACGCCGGGTGAGGGCACGGATGCGGGCGAGGAGTTCGTCGATGGAGAACGGTTTGGTGACGTAGTCATCGGCTCCGGCGTCGAGGGCCTCGACCTTGTCGACCTCACCGACCCGACCGGACACAACAAGGATCGGCACCTCGCTCCAGCCGCGCAACGCCTGGATGACCTCCACGCCGTTCAGCTGCGGCATCCCCAGGTCGAGGATGACCAGGTCGGGGTGCTCGCTGATGGCGAGGTTCAGCGCGGTGACCCCGTCCGGTGCGCTGATGATGTCATAGCCGCGGGCTCCGAGGGTGATGCGCAGGGCGCGGAGAATCTGGGGGTCGTCGTCGGCGAGCAAGATTTTCACGAGGCGACCTCCTGTGCCGAGGCGTCGACCGTTGGCAGGGAGACGATCATGGTCAGGCCGCCGCCGGGGGTGACGTCGGCCTCGATGGTGCCCCCCATGCCCTCCACAAAACCCTTCGACAGGGCAAGGCCGAGGCCGAGTCCCGTGGTGTTGTCGGTGTCGCCGAGTCGCTGGAAGGGCACAAAGATGTCGTCGCGGCGCTCGGGCGGCACCCCGGGCCCCTGGTCGGCGATGCGCAACTCCACCCGCCCGGCGAACTCGCTCGCCGAGATGAGGATGCGCCCGTCGGGAGGGGAGAAGCGGATGGCGTTGGACAGCAGGTTCACGATGACCCGAAGCAGCAGGCCATGGTCGGCAAGCACCGGTGGCAGCTGCGACGGCAGGTCGAGTTCAACATCCCCCGGCCCCACCTTCAGCTCGTCCAGGGCGGGCATCACCACGTCGTCGATGGCGGTGGGGACGAGGTTCACCGCGAGCGAACCCGCCTGAAGCCGGCTCACGTCGAGCAGGTTGGTGACCAGGTCGGCGAGCGAGGCGAGGCTTTCCTCGGCGGTGGACAGCAGCTCGTCGCGGTCGGTGGCGGTGAGGTGGATGTCGTCCCAGCGCAGACCGGTGACGGCGGCCGTCGCCGAGGCCAGGGGGCGGCGCAGGTCGTGGCCGACGGCGGCGAGCAGGGCGGTGCGCAGCCGGTCGGCCTCGGCGAGCGGCTTGGCGTCCTGGGCGCTGCGGGTGAGGTCGCTGTGTTCGAGGGCGACGTCGATCTGGGTGGCGATGACGCCGAGCAGGCGGCGTTCCGAGGCGGCGAGGTCGGTTCCGAACAGCTGCAACTGGGCGCGATCGCCGATGGAGACGGCGGCGATGGCGGCGGAGTTGTCGATCTCGCCGTCGCAATACAGGGTGCTGTCGCCGGCCTTCAGCGCGACGCCGCGCAGGTGGAAGGCCTCGCGGGTGCGGACGACCAGGGCCTGCAGGGCGTCCTGGCCACGGAACACACTGCCGGCGATGGTGGCGAGCAGTTCGGATTCCGCCGCGGCACGTTTGGCCAGCCGGGAACGGCGGGCGGCCTGGTCGACCACCACGCTCACCAGCACCGCGTTGACCACGTAGAGCAGCCGTGAGAACAGGTGGAGAGGCTCGGCGACCGTGATCGTGTAATACGGCTTGACGAACAGGTAGTCGAGGGTGAGGCCGGACAGGATGGCGGCGAAAAGCGCTGGCCAGATGCCGCCGAGCAGGGCGACGACCACAACGAGCAGTTGGTAGGCGAGTACGTCGCTGGTGAGGGAGTCCACGTTGCGGAACGTGACGAGCAGCCAGCTCAGCAGCGGGCCACCGGTGACGGCGAGGGCGAGTCCGAGCAGCCGTCGCCGGGCGGTGAGGGCGCCGCCGATGCGCGGAAGCGCAAAGCGCCCGCCGGCCGCGGCGTGGTTGACGGTGTGCACGTCGATGTCGCCGGACTCCCGCACCACGGTCGCGCCGATGCCCGGCCCGGTGAGGGCGGCGCTCAGCCTGCTGCGCCGGCTGACGCCGATGACCAGCTGGGTGGCGTTGATACCCCGGGCGAAGTCGACGAGGCCGCGGGGGATGTCGTCGCTGACAACCTGGTGGTAGCTGCCGCCGAGTTGTTCGACGAGCAGGCGCTGGGCCGCCAGTTCGCCGGGTCGGCCGCTGCGCAGCCCGTCCTGGCTGGTGACGTGCACGGCGAACAGCTCACCGCCGGAGGAGCGGGCGGCGATGCGGGCGCCGCGGCGCAGCAGGGTCTCGCCCTCCGGGCCCCCGGTCAGGGTAACCACCACCCGTTCCCTAGCCTCCCAGGTGTTGCGGATGCCGTGCTCGGCGCGGTAACTCTTAAGGGCATTGTCGACCTCGTCGGCGAGCCAGAGCAGCGCGAGTTCGCGCAGCGCCGTGAGGTTGCCGATGCGAAAGTAGTTGGACAGCGCAGCATCCACCCGCTCCGCCGGATACACCTGCCCACCGGCCAGGCGATCGCGCAGCGCCTGCGGTGCGAGGTCAACAACCTCGATCGTCTCCGCTGCGCGCAGCACACTGTCCGGCACGGTCTCGCGCTGCGGCACCCCGGTGATCTTCTGCACCACGTCGTTGAGGGAGGCAATGTGCTGGATGTTGATGGTGGAGATCACGTTGATGCCGGCGTCGAGGAGCACCTGCACGTCCTCGAACCGTTTGGCGTTAGCGCCGTGCGGGGCGTTGGTGTGGGCGAGCTCGTCGACCAGGGCGATGTCGGGCCGGCGGGCGAGCACGGCGTTTAGGTCCATCTCGGACAGCGCCACCCCGCGGTGGGCCGCCTCGATGCGGGGGATGACTTCGAGCCCCGCCAGTAACGCGGCCGTGGCGGCGCGGCCGTGGGTTTCCACGACCGCGACCACCACGTCTTTTCCCTCGTCACGCAACCGCCTGCCCTCCTCGAGCATGGTGAAGGTTTTACCGACACCGGGTGCCGCTCCGAGGAGTACCCGCAGGTGGCCGCGTTTCATTCTTCAGTTCTCCCGTGCTGGTTCTACAGCCCGGCGAGGGCGATGTTGAGTTCGAGCACGTTGACCGTCGACTCGCCGAGGTAGCCGAGGTCGGGTGCCTGGGTGTGCTGGGCGACCAGGTCACGAACCGCCGCGTCGGTGAGCCCGCGTTCGCTCGCGACGCGGGCGACCTGAAGCTCAGCATAAGCGGGGCTGATGTGGGGGTCGAGGCCGGAGGCTGAGGCGGTGACCGCATCCGCGGGAATCTCGGATTCGTCGACACCGTCGAGCTCGGCGATGGCGGCCTTTCTGTCGCTGATCGCGGCGATCAGGTTGGCGTTCTCGGGGCCGAGGTTACTGCCGCTGGAGGCGGAGGCGTCGTAACCGTCGCCGGCCGCTGACGGGCGGGACTGGAACCACTCCGGCAGCGCGACGCCGTCCTCGTCGGTGAACGACTGGCCGATGAGCGAGGAGCCCACGGGCAGGTCATCCACCTGCACGATGGACCCGTTTGCCTTGGTCGGCATCACCAGCTGGCCGATGCCGGTGATCACGGCGGTGTAGCCGACACCGAGGACGACCGTCAAAACGGCCATGGCGCGCAGCGCGACCCAGTATTGGCGGGTGGCTGATCGTTGGTTGCTCATAATTCGTTCGCCTTTCGCTTCCGGGATTTTCTAGAAGCCCGGGATGAGGCTGACCACGAGGTCAACCACCTTGATACCGATGAATGGTGCGATGACGCCGCCGAGGCCGTAGACCAGCAGGTTGCGGCCGAGGACCTTTGAGGCGCTGAGCGGGCGGTATTTCACGCCGCGCAGGGCCAGGGGGATGAGCACAACGATGATGACGGCGTTGAAGATGATTGCCGACAGGATCGCCGAAGCCGGCGAGTGCAGCTGCATGATGTTCAGCGCAGCCAACCCGGGAAAAACGCCGATGAACATGGCGGGGATGATCGCGAAGTACTTGGCGACGTCGTTGGCGATGGAGAAGGTGGTCAGGGCGCCGCGGGTGATCAGCAGCTGTTTGCCGATGCGCACGATGTCGATGAGCTTCGTCGGGTCGGAGTCGAGGTCAACCATGTTGCCCGCCTCCTTCGCCGCGGAGGTGCCGGTGTTCATGGCAACCCCGACGTCGGCCTGGGCGAGCGCCGGCGCGTCGTTGGTGCCGTCGCCGGTCATCGCAACCAGGTTGCCACCCTCCTGTTCGCGCTTGATCAGCGCGAGCTTGTCCTCGGGGGTCGCCTCGGCGAGGAAGTCGTCAACCCCGGCCTCTGCCGCGATGGCCTTGGCGGTGAGGGGGTTGTCTCCCGTGATCATCACGGTGCGGATTCCCATCGAGCGCAGCTCGGCGAAGCGTTCGCGCAGGCCGTCCTTCACGATGTCCTTCAGGTGGATGACACCGAGGATGCGGCTCTGCCCGGACGCGGACTTCGTCGCGACCACCAGCGGGGTTCCGCCGCGAAGCGAGACGTCCTCCACCTTCTGCTGCAGGTCGGCGAACACCGACTCGGCCAGGTCGCCGGCGCTTGCCGACTCCCGCACCCAGGCGATGACCGAGGAGCCTGCGCCCTTGCGAATCTGCGACCCGTCCGGCAGGTCGAGGCCGCTCATCCGGGTCTGGGCGGTGAAGGGAACGATCACGCCGGCGGTGATGCCGCCGTTCAGGGGAACGTCGAAGCCGCTTTTCACCGCGAGGGTGACGATCGACTTTCCCTCCGGGGTGGGATCGCTGAGCGAGGACAGCGCCGCTGCCCTGTTCAACTCGACCACGGTCGCGCCGCCAACGGTGAGAAACTCGGACGCCTGGCGGTTTCCGTAGGTGATGGTTCCGGTTTTGTCGAGCAGCAGGGTGGTGACGTCCCCGGCGGCTTCCACGGCGCGGCCCGACATCGCGAGAACGTTGCGCTGCACAAGGCGGTCCATCCCGGCGATGCCGATGGCGGAGAGCAGCCCGCCTATGGTGGTGGGGATGAGGCAGACGAGCAGGGCGATCAGCACCGGCAGGCTCACCGGGGCGGCGGCGTAACCGGCGATCGGGTTCAGCGTCAGGGTGACGACGAGGAACACGATTGACAGGCTGGCCAGCAGGATGTTCAGCGCGATCTCGTTCGGGGTCTTCTGGCGCGAGGCTCCCTCGACCAGGGCGATCATGCGGTCGACAAACGTTTCGCCGGGTTTGCTGGTGATCTGCACAACGATGCGGTCGGACAGCACCCGCGTTCCGCCGGTGACGGCACTGCGATCGCCGCCGGATTCGCGGACGACCGGGGCCGATTCGCAGGAGATCGCCGATTCGTCGACGGAGGCGATGCCGACGATGATGTCGCCGTCGCCGGGGATAAGTTCACCGGCGACCACCACAACGATGTCGTTCAGCAGCAGGTCGGAGGAAGACACCCGGCCCTGCTGCGCCAAAAGGGCAAGCGGGTCGTCGTCCGGGCTGTAACCGAGGACGGTGTGGGCGAGGGTGCTCGTGCGGGTTTTGCGCAGGCTGTCAGCCTGCGCCTTTCCGCGGCCCTCTGCGACAGACTCGGCGAGGTTGGCGAAGATC
>JAODAO010000133.1 GCA_025463465.1 Glaciihabitans sp.
ACGGTGCGGCCGTTGGCGGGGTCAAGGTCGTGACCGAGAAAGCCTGGTTCGCCGCTCGCCCGAGCGGCACGGAAGACGTCTACAAGATCTACGCCGAGTCCTTCGAGGGCCCGGAACACCTGGCCAGGGTGCAGGCGGAGGCCAAGGCCATCGTCAACGAGGCGCTCGGCTCCTAGCCTTCTGCCCACAGCTCACAGCCCGCAACTCACAGGCACAAATCGGGCCGGGTGGCCGTCGCTTCACACGACGGCCGCCCGGCCCGATTTCTGTTTTGCCGCTGGTTGTTGAGCCGCTGACTGTTCGGCCGATATGCGCCGTGCGCGGATTTCCTGTCGCTAGGCGACGAGGTGCCAGTAGTACGCGGTCGCGCCGGGGTGGTCTGTGGTGATGGCGGTATCCACCGACCGGTAATCGGAGTCGAGGGAGTGGCCGGCGAAGGAGATGACCCGGTCGGCTCCGGTTCCCTCGATGCGGCTGACCACTCCGGTGTGGTCACGGTCGCCGCTGTTGTCCCAGTCGAACTGCACGATGTCGCCGATGACAACCTGGTCACGCTGGTCGTCGGTGAGCGCCACCGCCAGCTCGGGGTGGGCGGTGAAGTACTTTTTCATCGAGGTCGAGCTGATCCAGGCGCTGCTGTAGCTGTGGGTGCCGTCGCTGTTGGCCGTGTGGTTCCAGTCGGCGGTCTGCTCCCAGCCGCGGGCGATGAGCGACTGGCTGGTGAAGTTGACGCAGTCGTTGTCGCCGTATGAGCCGTACTCGTCGACGTTGCGGTTCTGCCAATGGGTGAGAAGGTACGTCATTTGCGCGTCGACGGGGGTGACGTCGGTGTACTCGAAGGTACTGCCGGAGGGCACCGCAGCGGCATCGCCGGCCACGATGGCGACGTCAACGGGGCCGACGGCGAAGTTCGCGGCAACCGGGGTGGTGACGTGGAGTTCCTTGGCACTGACGGCCGTCACCGTGCTGGCTGGGTTTGCCCCGAAGGTGACACCGGAGACGGTGTCGAGACCGGTGCCGGTGATGGTGACTTCGGTGCCGCCGCTGACGGATCCGGTGGCCACGGACAGGCCGGTGACGGCGGGCGCTGCCGGTGCGTCGCTGGATGCGGGAGCGTCGCCGGTGGCGGGTGGACCCGAGCATCCTGCGACCGTCCCGGCTACCACCAGCATTGCGGCGAGCGCGGTCAGGTGACGGGTGTGGGCGGCGGTTCTCAACGGCACAAAAAACTCCAGGCAATGGGCGGCGGGCTGGGCAAACACCGTGTGTGCCTGACCTGCGCAGAATAGGCGCCGTTGTTATGAATAACCCGGACGGCGACAAAAGTCACACCGACACACCGGTTGTTCGCCGGATGGGCAATACGGGGCGGGCGCTCTACCCGGCGTAGTCCGGGGCGGCGGGCAGGCCGAAGAATCCCTCAAGGGTGGTGACGCCCGTGTTGTGCATTTCTGCGGCCAGGTCGGTCCCGATGTAACGGAAATGCCATGGCTCGTAGGTGTAGCCGGTCACCGGTGTTTTGTCCGCCGGGTAGCGAAGCAAGTAGCCGAACCGCCACGCGTTCGCGGCCAGCCACTGGCCCTGCGCGGTGGCCCCGAAGCAGGCGTCGAGAGCGCAGGTCAGCGGCACCGGGGAGATATCGACGGACAGGCCGGTCTGGTGTTCACTGAAGCCGGGGCGGGCGCTCTGCGCGTCGGCCTGGGCCTGGCCGAGGCGGGCCACCCACCCGTTGTAGACCCTCACCTGCACGTCGTAGGCCCGCCATGCACTCTGCACCTGCATTTCACCGGCACCCTCCGCAACGGAGGTCTGGAACATCGCGACGAGTGCGTCCCCGGCGACCTGGCGCATGCGGGGCGGGTTCTGCGACGCGACCGGAACGTTGATAATGTCCGGCGGGGTCCAGTCCACCGGGTTCAGCGGTCGAAGCTTATTGCTGACCACCCAGAGGCTTGCCGGGTCGTCGATGGACATTGCTGCCTTGTTGAACGTGTTCACGGGTTCCGTTGGTGCCGGTTCGGGCGGCGGGGTCTGTTCAGGCTGGGGAGTTTCCTCGACGGAGGGGATGGTCTCCTCCGGCGTGGGGGTCGCGGTCGGGGTGGGAGATTCCGACGGCGTCGCCGTGGGGGATGCCGTCGAGCCGGGCCTGGCCGGGGGGCTCGTTGATGCGGCCGGCACGATCGCGTTGCTGCTGGTCGGGGCGCACGCCGCCAGCGTGATGGCCACCGCGACGGCTGTTGCGACGGTTGTCCAGTATCGGCGGCGGGTTCTCACGGGTTGAGTCTAGGCGGCACCCCGTATCGCGCCGTGTGCTGGTAGCTGCACACGTTGCTTTCGAATAACCTGCGGAGTAACTTTGCACCCCACGCAACTTTCCTCCCGGAGTTCGTTTTCGGAGTCGAGTCCTCGGCGTGCACCGTGAGCCCATCCCCTTTTGACCGGACCGAGGATTTATGTCGCGCGCTGATTCGTCCAACCCGACCGGCACCCCCGAGGTGAAGGACGCCAGCGCGCCCGGCGTGGTGATGAGCCACTCCCAGATCCTGCTGGTCATCTACGGGCTGATGGCCGGCATGTTCCTGTCCTCCCTCGACCAGACCATCGTGGGCACCTCGATCCGCACCATCTCCGATGACCTGCACGGCCTGAGCGAGCAGGCCTGGGTCACCACGGCGTACCTGATCGTCTCCACGATCGCCACACCCATCTACGGCAAGCTGTCCGACATCATCGGCCGCCGGCCACTGTTCATCTTCGCCATCTCCATCTTCCTGGTCGGCTCGATCGCGTCCGGCTTCGCCCAGTCGATGTACGAGCTGGCCGCGTTCCGCGCCATCCAGGGCCTCGGCGCTGGCGGCCTGATGGCGTTGCCGCTGGCGATCATGGGTGACATGCTCGCCCCGCGTGAGCGAGCCAAGTACCAGGGCTATTTCCTCGCCGTGTTCGGCATCTCCAGCGTGATCGGCCCCCTCATCGGCGGCCTGCTCGCCGGAACCCCGGAGATCCTTTTTATCACCGGATGGCGCTGGGTCTTCCTGATCAACGTCCCGATCGGCGCCATCGCACTGTTTATGGTGTTGCGCTTCCTGCACCTGCCGAAACGCAGCGCCAACCGCAGTGTGCGCATTGACTGGTGGGGTGCCACCGCCGTGATCGTGGCCGTTGTGCCGCTGCTGCTGATCGCCGAGCAGGGTCGCGAATGGGGCTGGACCTCGCCGGTCGCCTTCACCTGTTACGTCATCGGCACCCTCGGCATTGCCGCGTTTATCCTCGTGGAGCGGCGGATGGGGGATGACGCGCTGATCCCGCTGAAGCTGTTCAGAAGCTCCACCTTCTCGATGGCCACCATCCTCGGTGTCCTCGTCGGGTTCGGAATGTTCGGCGCGCTGTCCTCAATCCCCCTCTACCTGCAGCTGGTTAATGGCTCCACCCCAACCGAGAGCGGCTACCAGCTGCTGCCGATGATCCTCGGCCTGATGATCTCCTCGATCGTCAGCGGCCAGGTCATCTCCCGCACCGGCCGGTACCGCATCTTCCCCATCATCGGCACCGGGCTGCTCTCCCTCGGCTTTTTCCTCTTCACCTTCATCACGGCATCCACCCCGCTGTGGTACCTGATGATCGGCATGCTGCTGGTTGGTCTCGGACTCGGCCAGCTGATGCAGACCCTGACCATCGCCAGCCAAAACTCGGTCGGCCCGCGCGACATCGGGGTGGCAACCTCGTCCTCCACCTTCTTCCGTCAGATCGGTGGAACGCTCGGGGTCGCGGTCATCTTCTCCGTGCTGTTCTCGCGAATCCCCGCGACGATCGCGGCGGCCTTCACCGATACCAAAATCTCCGCCGACCTGCAGGCGGCACTGGCCGATCCCACGGTCCTCGCCGACCCAGACAACACGCAGATCCTCACCCTGCTGCAGGGCTCGAAGGCCAACATCGGCAGCGCGCTGAACGGCGACACCACGTTCCTCAACACCGCAGACCCGCGCCTGGCCGCGCCGTTCCTGAACGGCTTCGCCGACGCCACGGTCACGGTGTTCTGGGTCAGCCTCTGTGTGGTCCTCGTCGCGTTTATCCTCAGTTTCTTCCTCAAGGCCGCCCCGCTGCGCGAGAAGTCGGCCCTGCAGGAGGTCGCCGACGCCGACGCCGCGATCCTCGCCCAGAAGAGTGCAGCCTCGATGGGCGCGCAGGTCGCGCCTCCCGCCGCGCACACCGGACCGATCGACACGGCGGGCGCCAGCGCAGACGACACCCCACCGAGAGGCCGGCACTCCGCACACTGACCCCGCTTTGGCCGCCATCCAGCGATACTCACCCGGCATTCCCGGGTTCCGCCCCGTACGCTGGATCCATGGCAACCGAAGTCGTCGACTCCCCCGAAACCGCCCGCTTCAACCTGCTGGTGGATTATTCGATTGTGGGCTTCGCCGCCTACCAGCGCGACGCCGACAGCATCACCTTCACCCACACCGAGGTCGACCCGGACCAGCGTGAACAGGGTCTCGGCGGAGTCCTCGTGAAGGCCGCGCTCGACGCCGTTCGTGCCGACACCGAGCTGCGGGTCGTGCCACAGTGCCCGTTCGTCGCCGACTGGCTGCAGGAGAACCCCAACTACCAGGACCTCACCACTCGCTGACCTCCGGCACACCGCTGGCCATCCAGCGCCAGGCATTCAGCCCCCCTTCTGTGCCGACCCGGCGCAAACCGGCTCAGTGGCGCTGGTCGTCCAGATCGATCTCCACCTGGCCGTCGTAAATACCGGTGTCATCCACGCCGGGGTCCCCCGGGGTCGGCGCGGGCGCCGGCAGGATCGTCTGGCGGTCCAGTTCGATCTGCGCCTCGTGGCGGGTGGGGTTAAAAACCTCGTCGCCGATGCCCATACCGCTTCCCGCGGTGGGCCCGGTGCGGTTCTTGTTGGACAGGTCGATCCAGCCGAAGCGCGACGCGAGATAGCAAAGAGCCACAAGAGCGACGACGATTGCTATCAACTGCCACCCGGTCACCCCGTCAGCTTACGGTGTGGCGGCGGTCAATCCGTGGATTACGGAACCCGCTGCAGCCACTCCTCGGTACCGAATTTTGTTTCCACGAGCACGCGCGCCTTGGCCAACTCGTCCTCGGTGACCTCGCCGGTGGTCGCGCCGTAGAGGCCAGTGAAAGTCGCGATCATCCGTTCGATGATCTCCGCACGCGGCAGGCCCGTCTGGCTGCGCAGCGGGTCGACCCGCTTCGCGGCACTCTTGGTGCCCTTGTCACTCATCTTCTCGCGGCCGATGCGCAGCACCTCGACCATTCGCTCGCCGTTGATGTCGTAGCTCATGGTCACGTGGTGCAGCACGGCACCGGCGCCAAGGCGCTTCTGGGCGGCGCCTCCGATCTTTCCGGTGGGGCTCGTGATGTCGTTAAGCGGTTGGTACGACGCGTCGATGCCGAGCGACTTAAGCGCCACGATCACCCATTCGTCGAGGAAGGCATAGGAATCGGCGAAGCTCATCCCCTGGACGAGGTCGGCCGGGGCGTAGATCGAGTAGGTGATCACGCTTCCTGCGTCCATAAACATCGCGCCGCCGCCGCTGATCCGGCGCACCACCTCAAAGCCGTACTTGGCGGCGTTGTCCGGGTCGACCTCGTTTTTCAACGACTGGAAGCTGCCGATCACCACGGCGGGGCTGTCCCACTCCCAGATCCGCAGGGTCGGGCCACGACGGCCGGCGCCGACCTCCTCGGCCAGCACCTGGTCGAGGGCCATCTGCATCCGCGGCTCCTCGGACTTGCCGTGCACAATCTGCCAGGAGTAGTCGGTGAAGCTCGTCGCCTGGGCAAGCGCACGGCGCACCGTTGTCGCCACCGCCTCCGGGGTGAATCCGAGCAGCACGGCATCGGTGGGCAGCGCCTGGTGGATGGCTGCAGCGATGGTGGAACCCTCGGAGTCGGCGGGCAGCCCGTCCACCGCACCGTTAATCGCCTCCAGCGCCGTGTCCGGCTCGAGGAAGAAGTCACCGGCGAGGCGGAAGTTGCTGATCACGCCGTCCGTAACGTCGAGGTCAACAACAACCAGCTTGCCGCCGGGTACCTTGAATTCACCGTGCATAACCGTTTTATCCTTTGTTGGTTTTAGCCGGCGTCTGGCTCGGTGGCGCTGGATGTCTCAGCGCTGAGCAGCCGGGAGTTGAGCCACGCGATGAGGTCGTCTGCGACTTCCTGGTGGTTCGTTTCGTTGAAGAGGTCGTGCCGGGCGCCGTCGTACACGGTGACCGTCACATCGCTCAGCCGCGAGCGGTTGATGTAGTCCTCCGCCAGCTCACGCACACTCCTCTCACCCCCGAGGGAGTCCTCGCTGCCGATCGTGATGAGCAGGGGGATGTCGCTCGGCAGGCTGCGCGACGGGAGCCCGAACAGCCGCAACCCATCAACAACGCCGAACAGCTTGAGAGCGTCGGCGTAGAAGGTCAGCGGGTCGTCGAGGAAGGCCTGGGCAACCAGCGGATCGCGGCTCAGCCACTCGTAACCGGTGAGGCCGAGGTGTTTGTGCTTCGCGTTCAGCTTCCCGGCGTTCATCCGGCCGGGGATACGGCGGGCCGTCCCGGCGAGGACCGCGCCCTGGTAGTCGCCGGCGTGTTTGTTGAGGATGCCCTGCACCATCAGCGACCCCCAGCTCTGGCCGAGGATCGCCACCGGCACGCCGGGGTGGTCGGTGTGGATGATGCCGGTCAGCTGGTGGATCGCCGCAGCGGCAGCACGCAGGCCGCCCGCGCCGAGTTTTCCGAGCTTTGTGGTGTCCCCACCGTGCTGCTCGAGGCCGGTGCGGCCGTGGCCGCGGTGGTCGTCTGCGTAGACCGAGTAGCCGGCGTTGACCAGCTCCTGGGCGAGGTTCTCGTAGCGGCCGGCGTATTCGCCGAGGCCGTGCGCGATCTGCACAACACCGACCGGTTCCGGTACCGCCCAGCGGTAGTAGTGGATGGTGACGCCGAAGGCGTCCACAAACGTCTTGTCCTCGCGGAACGCGATGAATTTAGGCACGGGTATAAGCCTCCCTCCCCAATTCTACGGCGAGGCGGCTCGCTGGTACTTTAGTTAGCAAGGCTAATTTGCTAGGCTAACGATTGTGGACAACGAGAACTTCGACAGCGACCTGCGGGTGACCATCCAGCGCCTCGCCCGTCGACTGCGCTCGGAAAAAGCGGACGACAGAATCAGCGACACCCAGTTCTCCGTCCTCTGCGTCCTCGCCCGCGAGGGCGCCATGGGCCTCGGTGACCTGAGTGCCCACGAACGCGTCACTCCCCCGTCAATGAACCGCACCGTCAACGCCCTCGTGGAGGCCGGTTACGCCTCTCGTTCCGGCTCCCCCGACGACGGCCGCAAAATTGTACTCGACGTCACCGAAGGCGGCCACACCGTGATCGCGGAGACCCGTCGCCGCCGCGATGCCTGGTTCTCGCTACGACTGGCTGACCTCGCCCCCGAGCAGCGGGCAACCCTCGCCGCCGCCGCCCCGATCCTTAAGGAGCTCGCCGAACTGTGAGTTCAATGTTCCGTTCGCTCAGCATCACCAACTACCGCTTCTGGTTCTTCGGGGCCCTCGTCTCGAACGTTGGCACCTGGATGCAGCGCACGGCGCAGGATTGGATTGTTCTCACCGAGCTGACGGACCACGACGCCGTGGCCGTCGGCATCACGATGGCCCTGCAGTTCGGGCCACAGCTGCTGCTCCTGCCCGTCTCCGGGCTCATCGCCGATCGCTTCGACCGGCGCAAAATCCTGATGGTGACCCAGTCGGTGATGGGTGCGCTCAGCCTCGGCCTCGGCCTGATCATGCTGCTGGGGGTCGCCGAACTCTGGCAGGTCTACGGCTTCGCCCTTGCCCTTGGAATCGTCTCGGCGATCGACGCCCCCGCACGACAGTCCTTCGTGTCCGAGTTGGTCACCGAGCGCAGCATCCCCAATGCCGTCGCCCTCAACTCCGCGTCGTTCAACGGTGCCCGCCTGATCGGCCCGGCCGTCGCCGGCGTCCTGATCGCCGCGGTCGGTTCCGGCTGGGTGTTCCTGATCAACGTTGCGACGTTCCTGGCGATGCTCGCAGCGCTGCGACTGCTGCACAAGGACGAGTTGCAGCCTTCGCCCCGCGCCCCGCGGGCTCGGGGGCAGATCAGGGCAGGCTTCTCCTACGTCGGTTCCCGCCCCGACATCATGATCATCCTCGTTGTGGTGTTCTTGATCGGCACGTTCGGTATGAACTTCGCCATCTTCACCTCCACCATGGCCACGGTCACGTTCGGCCAGGGTGCAAGCGGCTACGGGGCCCTATCCTCGATCCTTGCCGTCGGGTCAATCACCGGGGCCTTACTGTCGGCCAGGCGGGACCGGCCACGGATCGGGGTGGTGATCGTCGCGGCCATGGGCTTCGGCGTCGCCTGCCTGCTCTCGGCCATCGCCCCCACCTATTGGTTGTTCGCCGCGAGCCTCGTGCTGGTGGGATTCGGGTCGATGACCATGCTGACCAGCGCTAACGCTTACGTGCAGACCACCACCGCGCCGGCAATGCGCGGCCGGGTGATGGCTCTCTACATGGCCATCCTCGCCGGCGGCACCCCCGTCGGTGCCCCGCTGGTCGGCTGGGTCTCCAACATCTACGGCCCCCGCTGGGGCCTCGGCGTCGCCGCGCTGTCCGGCATCGTCGCCGCCCTGGTCGCCCTCGGCTGGATGATCGTCGCCCAGCACCTCCGCCTCGGCTTCGACCGCACCGCCCGCCCCGTTTTCACCCTCCGACACGACGGAGACCAGCGCGATTCGGTCACAACGGCCCTCGCCACGGAAGAGGTCGCCATCCAGCGCAGCTGACCGCGGCGACCGGCCGCGCGACGCACTATGGGACAAGGGTGCTCATGCGCCAGCTATTGGCGCGACGGGCCCCATCCGTGAGGATGGGGTGTGCGCCGCCGTCGTTGCGCCCGACCAAGGAGGACCACCGTGGCCGCAACCCGCCCGCTTGTGCTGCTGAAACCCGCGCCCCAACTGCGCGACCGCATCTTCACCCCCGCCGCTCTGGAACGCCTGCGCAACGCTTTCACCGTCATAGACAACGAGGCCCACCCCGACGATGCCGACTTTTACCGCCGCCTGCCCGACGCGTTCGCGGTCGTCGGCCAGCCGGATTTGAACGGTGCCGCCCTCGCCGGCGCCGACCAGCTTCGGGCCATCCTCAACGTCGAGGGCAACTTCTTTCCCAACGTCGACTACCCCGTCGCATTCGCGCTGAACGTGCGGGTACTCGGCTGCGGCACCGCCTACGCTCAGGCGGTCGCCGAATACTCCCTCGCCCTGGCCCTCGACATCGCCCGCGGCATCACCCGCGAGGACCACAACACCAGGGCCGGCTCCACCGCGATGGTCTCCGGCTCCACCGCCGACTCGATCCTGCTGCGCGGCGCCAGCGTCGGTTTTATCGGATTCGGCAACCTCGGCCGTGCCCTGCACCGGCTGCTCGCCCCGTTCCAGGTCACCGTGCGGGCGTATGACCCGTGGCTGCCCGACGCCATTCTCACCGACGCCGGCATCATCCCGGCGACGCTCGAGCACACACTGTCCGAAAGCCAGTTCGTGTTTGTGCTCGCCACCGCCACCCCCGACAGCGCCCACCTGCTCGACGCCGAGATGATCGACCTGCTGCCGGACGGCGCCAGGGTGGTCCTCGTCAGCCGCGCCGCCGTTGTCGACTACGACGCGCTGTATGCCCGCCTCGCCTCCGGCACCCTGCACGCCGCCATCGACGTCTGGCCGGTCGAGCCGCTGCCGAGTGACAGCCCGTTCCGCGGCCTGACCAACGTGGTGATCTCCGCCCACCGCGCCGGCGGCATCCCGCAGGCGTTCTTCTCCATCGGCGACATGGTCTGCGACGACCTCGAACTGATGGCCGCCGGCCTACCCCCGCAGCGTATGCAGATCGCCGCGCCCGAGCTGGTGGGCCGCTACCGCAACCGCCCGGTTGGTTAGACGCAGCACCGGGGTCACCGGGCAGCGGACGGGCCGTGGCCGGGAGTCCTCCCGGCGTCGGGCGCTAACGCTGGACTCTTCCCCGGTTTCGCGGTGTGATTGGGCAAAGCGACCTATCAAAGGAGATAGCGACCATGGTTCTGAGCACCCATCCCGACGTGGAAATACCCACCCTCAGCGTCTACGACTACCTGTTCGGCGACCTCGGCCCCGACGATCTCACCCGTCCGGCCATCATCGATGGGGTCAGCGGCGCCGAGACCACCTACGGTGAGCTGGTCGAACAAATCAACGGGTTCGCCGGCGGCCTCGTCTCCCGTGGGCTCACAGCGGGGGATGTTGTGGGGCTGCTCTGCCCCAACGCCCCCGTTTTCCCCGTGGCATTCCATGGCATCCTTCGCGCCGGGGCGACGGCCACCACCATCAATTCGCTCTACACCGACGAGGAGATCGCGCTGCAGCTCACCGACGCCGGCGCCAGTTTCCTCGTCACCGTTTCCGCGCTGCTGCCCGCCGCCCTCGCCGCCGCCACCCGCGTCGGCATCGACCACAACCACCTCATCGTCCTCGACGGCTCCCCCAACCACCCGTCGCTGGCCGACCTGCTCGGCGACAACACGCCCCCGCCGGTCGTCGACTTCGACCCTGCCACGCAGGTGGCGGTGCTGCCGTACTCTTCTGGCACCACCGGGCGCCCCAAAGGGGTGATGCTCAGCCACCGCAACCTGGTCGCCAACGTCGCCCAGTGCAGTGCAACCATTGGGCTAGAACGCGACGACCGGGTGTTGGCGGTGCTGCCGTTTTTCCACATCTACGGACTCACGGTGCTGCTCAACTACGCGCTCAAACGTCGTTCCACCCTTATCACGATGCCGCGCTTCGACCTCGCTGAGTTCCTCCGCATCACCAGCGGGCAGCGCTGCAGCTGGGTGTTCATCGCCCCGCCCATCGCCGTGGCCCTCGCCAAACACCCCCTGGTCGAAAACTACGACTTCGAGGCCCTTAAGGTGGTGTTCTCCGGCGCCGCACCCCTGTCCGGCGACCTCGCCGGGGCCGTCGCGAAGCGACTCGACTGCGTCATCCGCCAGGGATACGGGATGACCGAGCTGAGCCCCGTCTCGCACGTGCTGCCGCTCGACCGCCACGACATCCCCCTCACCAGCGTCGGCCTCGCGCTGCCCAACCTTGAGTGCCGCCTTGTCGACATTGACACTGGCGCAGACATCGAGGTGCCCGCCGAAGGCCCCAGCGCCCCCGGCGAGTTGCTCTGCCGCGGCCCGAACGTGATGCTCGGATACCTCGGCAACCCCGAGGCCACAGCCGAGACCCTCGATGACAACGGCTGGCTACGCACCGGAGATATCGCCACCGTCGACGCCGCCGGCATCTACACGATCGTCGACCGGCTGAAAGAGCTGATCAAGTACAAGGGCTACCAGGTCGCCCCCGCCGTGCTCGAGGCGGTGCTGCTGCGCCACCCGCTGATCGCCGACTCCGCCGTGATCGGGGTAACGGACGAGGACGGCCAGGAGATTCCGAAGGCCTACGTGGTTCTGCAGCCCGACGCGCTGCTCAGCACGGACGACGTGATGTCCTACGTGCAGCCGCTGGTCGCCAGGCACGAACGTATCCGGCGGGTCGAATTCATCGACGCCATCCCCAAGTCCACCGCCGGCAAGATCCTGCGCAAGGAGCTGCGGGCACGGGAGCGGCAGACGGACCCGTCACAGGCGTAGGGGGATGCGGCGGCGACGCGCCCGCTTTCCCTCCGCGGCGCAATGCTGCGTCACAGACGCAGGCAACAGGTGTCGACTTGACAGAATCGTTGTATGCCCAAAATTTACTCCAGCCTGACCGAGCTCGTTGGCCGTACCCCGCTGCTGGAGTTGACCCGCCTGTTCCCCAATTCGCCAGCGAGGATCCTCGCCAAACTCGAGTTTTTTAATCCCGCCTCGAGTGTGAAGGACCGCACGGCACTGGCGATCGTGCGCGCGGCGGAGGCTGACGGGAGCCTGCTGCCCGGCGGCACCATCATCGAGGCGTCCAGCGGCAACACCGGCATCGCCCTGGCCTGGATCGGCACCTCCCTCGGGTACAAGGTCATCATCGCCCTGCCTGACGATGTGTCCCTGGAGCGCCGGTCGCTGCTGAGCGCCCTCGGCGCCGAGGTTGTGCTGACCCCGGGGGTCGACGCGATGGCCGGGGCCAACCAGCGCGCCGGCCAGCTGCTGGAGGCCCTCCCCGGCGCATTTTTATCCGGGCAGGGTGGTAACGCGGCCAACCCGTCCACCCACGAGCACACCACCGGCCCGGAGATCTGGGAGGACACCGACGGTACCGTCGACATCTTCGTCGCCACCGTGGGCACCGGCGGCACCATCACCGGGGCAGGAAGCTACCTGCGGTCACAGAACCCCAACGTGCAGATCATCGCGGTAGAACCGGCCGAGGCGCCCGTGCTCAACGGCGGCGAGTTCACCCCGCACCTCATCCAAGGCATCATCGGCGGCGGCAGCATCCCGCCCGTTCTCGACCTCGAGTTGATCAGCGAGGTGCTCGACGTTGCCGGGGCCGACGCGATCGCGGTGGCCAGACAGGTCGCGCGCACCGAAGGCCTGCTGGTGGGCATCTCCTCCGGCGCCGCCCTCGAGGCCGCCCGGGTGCTGGCGGAACGCCCGGAGAACGCCGGCTCAACCATCGTCGTGGTGATCGCCGACTCCGGCGAGCGTTATCTCTCGACCGCGCTGTATGCGGCGGCCGAGCCGGTGGCCTGACCCCTCACTTTTTGAGCGGGTCGTTGCCCCAGTTCATCAGCGAATACCGCCAGCGTGAGTTCTCCACGTCAGAGGACGGCCCCTGCGCGGAGTGCCGGTGCACGTAACCGACGACCTTCTTCATCCATTCGACGTCGTCCTCGGTGATCTCCGACTTCTTTTTGCCGAGGATCTTCACGATGCGGCGGCCGGACTGGTGACCCGTCGATTCGCCACCGTCGCTTTTGTCGCCAACCGATTTGGACTCGTCCGTTTCCAGCCAGTCCTCCAGCTGTTTCGGGGTCAGGTTGACCGCCGCTGACCAGTCATCCCACACGTCGTCCAGGCCGTCTGCATAGTGCGTCATATCCCCAGCGTCCCGGCGCAGAGGCAGCACCACAATCCCCCACACCGCAGAACGGCGAAAAGGGGGATGTTGTGACGCACCCGACTCAGGCTTCGCGGGTGATTTCGACCTTCACGTAGAGCTGGGAGCCGTAGGGGCCCGCATACACACCGCGCAGCGGAGCGACGTCGTTGTAGTCGCGGCCGTGGCCGACGGCGACGTGGCGGTCGCCGATGTCGATCAGGTTGGTGGGGTCGAAGCCGCGCCAGGTGGTGCCACAGAACCACTCCACCCAGGCATGGGATTCACCGGCGACGGTCTGGCCGATGTCGGCGTTGGGCACGGGGTGAAGGTAGCCGGAGATGTAGCGGGCGGGGATGCCCACCGATCGCAGGGCGCCGAGGGCGAGGTGGGCGATGTCCTGGCAGACGCCCTTACGGACGGCCCAGGCCTCACTCGCCGTGGTGTGCACCCCGGTGACACCCTGCATGTACTCGACGGCGTCGCCGACGGCCGTGCAGATTTCCAGGGCAGCATCACACGGGTTGGTGGTGCGGGCCAGGATTCTCTGCGCCAGTTCGGCAACCTCGGCGGGCGGGTCGGTTCGCCGCGTCTGCTTCAGCTGCTCGACGGTCTCCGTGGTTGTCCCCACCGCCGTGGCCAGGTCATCCCACGACAGGTCATGCGCGTCGTGCTCGCGCGGCCGCACCTCGACGAGGCTGGTCGCCGTCAGCGACAACTCCTTGTGCGGGGTCAGGATCTCGAACGATGCAACCCGGGTGCCCCAGTAGTCCACGTAGGAGTGCTGGCTCGAGATAGGCAGGATGTCGAGATTGGAGAACAGGACGAGCTGGCCGTCTGAGCTAGCCGGCAACATCCGCGCCTCGTTGTAAGAGGCCGTTACTTCTCCCTCGTACCGGAAGCCGGTCGAGTGCTTTATACGAAGTCTGTTCACGTGTTCTCTCGCACCCAGCTCGGCGCAGCGTTCGTTGGGAAATA
>JAODAO010000467.1 GCA_025463465.1 Glaciihabitans sp.
CGATGGCGCCCATGATCCCCTTCATTCCGATCACACCACTCCCACCCGCACCCCTAAAGAAGCGAGCTCGCTGTGAACCTTTTGAGAATGCCCGTGCGTGCCAAACGGGTACTGACGACCGCGATCGCGGCGGGCGTAGCGCTCGCGCTCGTGGCGTGCGCTGGTGGAGCCTCCGACACCGGATCCTCGTCCGGCACCGGGGGCGAGTTAAGAATCGCCATGTCGGCCGGGAACATCCCCTTTCCCGCGACCCCGCCGAATGAGGGCTATGAGGGCAACCGTTTCGTCGGTAACAACATCTACGACGGCCTAACCCGGTTCAACCTCGAGCAAGATGAAGAGCTGCCGTCGCCGCAGCCGTCCCTCGCCGAATCGTGGGACATCTCAGAGGATTTGAAAACGTGGACGTTCCACCTGCGCGACGATGTCAAATTCCAGGATGGCACCGCGTTCAACGCGGATGCTGTGATCTTCGCGTTCGAACGGATGCGCAATCCTGACTTTGAGTACTACGACGTCGGCTCCGCCGGTCGCGGCGCAGCGTCATTCCGGTACTTCGAAAGCTACGAGAAAACTGACGACAGCACCGTGGTGATTCACACCACCCAGCCATACGCCTGGTTGCATTGGGACCTCACCACCGTCTACTTCCCCAGCCCCACCGTGGTGATGGCGGTTGGCAATGAGGCATACAACCAGAACGCCACGGGCACGGGCCCGTTCAGAATGACCAAGTACGTCGACGGCCAGGTCATGGAACTGACCCGCAACGATGACTACTGGGGAAACGTCGCGAAACTTGACAAGATCACCCTCTACCCGCAGCCGGAAGCAGCCTCACGCCTGTCGATGCTGCAGTCGGGAGAGGTGAACTGGGCAGAAGTGCCCTCACCAGACTCGGTGGCCCAGCTGGAAGCCGATGGTTTCCAGGTCGAACTCGGCGAATACCCGCACGGCATCATGCCCCGCTTCAACATGTTCCGGGAGCCGTTCGCCGACAACCTCGAACTCCGCCAGGCGCTCAACTATGCGCTGGACCGGGAAGGAACCGCCGCGCTGATCAACGACGTCGGCTATCCCGCGACCCAGTACGTCTACGACGGAAACCCCTCGTTCGTTGAGGACAACCCCGGTTACTCGTATGACGAGGACAAGGCGAAGGAGCTGCTCGCGGAAGCCGGCTACGAACCCGGCGACCTCAGCCTGACGATGGCTTATCCCACCGGTGGTTCGGGAAACATGTACCCCGACGTCATGATGCAGAAGATGCAGGCCGACTTCAAGGCGATCGGGGTCACCCTCGAGTTGATGCCGCTGGAGTGGAACACGATCATCTCCATTGGCCTGGACGGGCTGGAGGCCGACCAGTGGAGCGACATCGACATCCTCTGGGCATCCCCCGCCGCCGGAATGCTGCCAACAGTGTTCAGCGCATCGTTCTTCTGCACCCGTCCAGGCGGATTGCCGAACGCCGCCGGGCTCTGCGACGAAAACATCGATGCCGCGCTCGGTGCAGCGCCGACAGAGGTGGATGAAGACGCCCAGTACGCCCACATCCAGGACGCCATGGACATCGCCATCGACCAGGCCTACTTCCTCTTTTGGATGCACGACCTGAACCTGCGGGTGCTCGCCCCCGAGGTTGAGGGGTACGTGCAGGCCAAGTCCTGGTGGGTCGACTTCACAACCATCTCCGTCACGGACTGATCGCCATGCTGAGGATCACCGTGCGGCGGGTTGCGCTCGCCATCCCCATCCTGTTCGGGGTCTCCATCATCGTTTTCCTCCTGATGAATGTGCTCCCGGGATCCCCGGAAGCCGGCCTCGTCGGAGAGGACGCGTCGGCGGAGGAACGCGAGAGGATCAGGGACAGCCTCGGGTTGAACGACCCACTGCCCATCAGGTACGGAAGTTGGTTGTTGGGCGCGCTGCAGGGTGACCTTGGTTTCTCCACCCAGCGCCAGCGTGAAGTCTCCGACCTGCTCATCCAGGCCTGGGGGAATACGGCGATCCTCGCCACGGTGTCCGCCATATTCGGTCTCAGCGTTGGACTGTGGCTCGGTTATGTGGCGGGCACCCGGCGGGGCAAGCTCGTCGACAAGTTCGTCTCCGTCATCAGCCTGGCCGGGCTGAGTATCCCCTCGTTTTTCCTCGCCATCGTGTTACTCGCGGTATTCGCCGGAGGGCTCAAAATGTTCCCTTCCGGCGGGGCCACGTTTGATGACGGAATCGGAACGGCCCTCTCCAGCCTGGTGTTGCCCGTCTTCTCCGGAGCCCTTGTCACCCTCGCCATGACGGCCAGGGTGACGAGGGCCAGCATCGTGGACGTGTACAGCGCCGACTTCGTCGAAACCTTACGCGCTAAGGGCCTCAACGAGTTCGAGGTGAGAATGCACATTCTTCGCAACGCCATCTCACCGGTGCTGACCACCTCGGGCGTGCAAATCGGAGCTCTCCTGGGTGGTTCCGTGCTCGTCGAGACGATCTTCCGCTGGCCAGGGATGGGACTGCTCATCTTCAACGCAATCTCCGCCCGCGACCTGCAGGTCGTGCAGGGAGCAACCCTGCTGATCGCGGTGACCTTCGTGATCATCAACCTCCTGGTCGACCTATTGCAGGCGGCCCTTGATCCCCGAGTACGAGGGGCACTGACATGACGATAAGCGCTGTAGAGGCCTTCACCGCCCGGTTCGCCGGAAACCAGACGTCACCGCAACTGCTCGGCGCGAACAAACTGCGGGATGACTGGAACGCGGCCGGGCTTGCCGTCAAGTCGCAGTCGTTCGGCCGCGAAACGCTCTCCCGCTTCCTGGAGAACAAACTGGGTGTCGCGGCCGCCGGAGTCGTCGCACTGCTGTTCCTCAGCGCCATCTTCGCTCCGTTCCTCACCCCCTACGATCCTTTGGTCGGGGTTCCCACCGACCGGCTGTTCAACGTCGGAAGCCCCGGGCACATCCTGGGCACGGACGAGCAGGGCCGCGACATGCTCGCCCGGGTTCTCTACGGCGGCCGCCTCTCACTCCTCGCGGGCTTTGTGCCCACGGTGGTCGCAGCGGTCGTTGGCACAGCCATCGGGGTCACCGCGGGAATGGTGCGCGGAGTTGTCGGAACGGTGCTGATGCGGTTTATGGACATGCTCTACGCATTCCCTGCGATCCTGCTCGCCATTGCCGTAGGTGCATCCCTCGGGCCTGGCCTGAACAACACGATCATCGCCGTGACAATCGTGTTCATCCCGCCGGTCGCCCGGGTCGCAGAATCGGCTACCCGGCGGGTGGTTGTGCAGGAATTTGTGGAAGCAGCGCACCTCAGCGGTGCAAGCAAACTCCGCATCGCCCGCAGCCAGATCCTGCCGAACGTCCTCAACGACATCATCGTGTACGCCTCCGGCCTGGTCGGAATCGCGATGCTCACCGCCGCAAGCCTCAGCTTCCTCGGCCTCGGCGCCGCCCCGCCCGCCCCGGAATGGGGCTACATGCTCAACAGTCTCCGCGGGTCGATTTACGTTGCCCCGCTCGGGGTGCTGGTACCCGGTTTCTTCATCTTCCTCACCACCGTCGCTTTCAACCTTGCAAGTGATGCCCTCCGTGAAGCTATGGACAGCCGACTGTGACCGTCCGAATCGAGAAAGAGAGTCCTGGAATGATGACACCCGTTACCCCCATCGGCGGCCCAACCCCGCTTCTCGAACTATCGAACGTGTCGAAGGAATTCGCTGTCCACGACGCCGGAAAACGCGCTACTCTCTCCGCCGTCAACCAGGTGTCACTCTCGGTGAAACCGGGCACAACGATGGGCGTTGTTGGGGAATCCGGTTGCGGCAAGTCCACACTGGCCCGCCTCATCGTGGGGTTGCACGGCATGACCGGTGGCGAGATGAGCTTCGACGGCGCGCCCCTGCCGAAATCGGGCAAACGTCCTGCCCATGTTGTCAAGCAGATGCAGATGGTGTTCCAGGACCCATCGTCAGCGCTCAACCCCCGGGCAACGGTGGGGGAGTCGATTGGTTTTCCGTTGTCGGTGCAGGGCGCGTCCCGCAAGGTCATCGCCCAGCGGGTCACCCAGGTGATCAACGACGTGGGTCTGCCCGCCAACTATGCGGGCAACTACCCGCACCAGTTGAGCGGCGGCCAGCGTCAACGGGTGAACATCGCCCGCGCCCTGGCCCTCCAGCCGAAACTCATCGTCCTTGATGAAGCGGTGTCCGCGCTCGACAAATCAATCCAGGCACAGGTGCTCAACCTGCTCAAAGACCTGCAGGAGGAGTACAAACTCACCTACGTTTTTATCAGCCACGATCTCAATGTCGTCGAGTACATGAGCGACGAGGTGACGGTGATGTATCTCGGGCAGGTGGTTGAACGCTCGCCCGCCGACAGGCTGTACGAGAACCCGCAGCACCCCTATTCGCGCCTGTTGCTGTCGTCGATCCCTAGCCTCAACCCGGCTGAAAGTACCCGCGATACCGCGATGGACCAGGGCAGCGGAGAAATTCCGAGCCCGATCAATCCACCGAGCGGCTGCCGTTTTCGTACCCGCTGTCCGTTCGCGATGGAGATCTGCGCAACCGAGTCTCCCCAACAGGTGCACGCCGAACCGGGACACGCGGTCGCCTGCCACCTCTTCGAGGAAGGTGTGCCGCAAGAAGTCAGCCTCGCCCGCAGCGCGTGAGCTGCCATCCCCACCCCGCGACATCCACCTTTTCGAAAAGGACGACCATGACCGCCGCAACATACGAAGAAATCGTCACCGCACTTCTTTCCGCCGCAGGCCTCACCGTTTCCGCCGAGGAGAAAGCCGTATTCGTCTCGGACTACCCGTTGCTTCGCGACGACGCCGATGCGCTCTACCTTCCGGAGCTCGAGTTCATCGAACCGGCGAACAAGTTCGACCCCACCCTCTATTACCCGTCCCTGTGACCTCGATCCCCATTTCCCACCACCGCAGTAGTTGAAGGAGAAGATCATCATGTCCACACCGGAATTCCTGACCATCAAAGATGCCGCCGCCGCGCTTCGCGACGGGACAACAACATCAGTGCAGCTGACCGAAGGCATCCTTGCCAGGGCCAACGCACTCAACACCACCCTCGGCGCCTACGTGGTGATCACGGAAACCGCTGCTCTGGAACAGGCAGCGGCCGCTGACGCCGACTTCGCCGCCGGCATCGACCTCGGCCCACTGCAGGGCATCCCGCTGGCTATTAAGGACATCATCGCGATGAAGGGAGCGCCGACCACGGCGAACAGCCACGTGCTGGACCCCGCCTGGGGTGAAGGCACGGATGCACCCGTTGTCGAGCGACTGCGTGCGGCCGGTGCCGTTTTTGTGGGCAAGTCGACCACCAGTGAATTTGCGCTGGGGATGCCGGACGATGAGAAACGCTTTCCCATCCCGCACAACCCGTGGAATCTCGAGCACACCGCGGCGGGATCCAGTTCAGGGACCGGCATCGCCGTTTCCGCCGGCCTCGCCCTCGGCGGCCTCGGAACGGATACCGGCGGATCGGTGCGCGGCCCCGCCGCCGTCAACGGCCACACGGGCCTCAAGGTGACTTTCGGCCGTGTACCGAAGAGCGGGGTTGTCCCGCTGTCCTGGACGCTCGACAGCATCGGCCCAATGGCTCGCAGCGCCTGGGACTGTGCCGTGATGCTCGAGGTGATGGCCGGCTACGACCCCACCGACCCCAGCGCCGCGAAGGTCGACGTCCCGAAGTACTCCGAGCTGCTCACCGGCGATATCTCCGACATCACAATAGCCCTGCCGATGCCGTACTTCTTCGACCACGAGATGCTCGACCCCGAGATGCGCGCCGCGGTGCTCGCCGCGGTCGACGTGATGACGGGGCTCGGTGCCTCAAAAACCGAGACCGAGCTGAAGCACTCCGAGGAGGCGAAAGACGCCAACCACCTCATCCTCGTCGCCGAGGCGTACGCGTATCACCGCGACAACCTGCGCAACCGCTGGAGCGACTACGGCCGCTTCACCCGCCCCTCCCTTGCCCGCGGCGCGCTCTTCTCGGCCGCCGACCTGTCCCAGGCGCAGCGCTTTCGCACGAAATACTCGATGGACGTCGCCGCGCTGTTCGTCGACCACGACGTGATTGTGACCCCGTCCGCAGCCTTCCCCGCCGAACGCTCCAACGCGATGACGGTCAGCAAGCGGCTGCATCAGCCCTCCTACACGGGCCACTGGAACCTCACCGGGCTCCCGGCGATCGCGATCCCGGTCGGCTTCACCGAATCCGGGCTACCACTGTCGATGCAGATCATCGGCAAACCGTTCGCCGAGGAAACGATTCTCCGCGTGGCAGACGCCTACCAACGCGCGACCGACTGGCACCTCCAGGTGCCGCAGACCGCTGCGTTCGAGACGAGTGAAGCGGTGGTGATGGCATGAGCTCCGTCATCACTGAATCCGTTCTTGATACGGCGGCTGACGCCGATGCCACCATGCGCACCCAGATGCGCGTCCTGCTCGAGCTTGCCGGCCTTACCGTCAGCGAGGATGATTTCGAGGGGATGACCAAGTCGTTCATCACCGCGCGAGAGAACGCTTCACTCGTGTTTAGTGTGGCTGCTGCCCGCTACGAGGTCCCCGCGATGAACTTCCGGGCCAAGCTGTGAGCGCCGAGCCGGGCGGCGGTTACCTGACGATCTCCGACGCCCTCACCGCGCTGCGCGCCGGTGAAACCACCGCCGCCGCCCTGATGGAATCGGCGATCAGTGCCGCGGATGCCCATAACAGCGCCCTCGGCATCTACATGTCTCGGTTCGACGCTACCGCGCTGGAGGCCGCGTACGAAGCCGATACCGCGTACGCCACAGGGGACCCGGTGGGCGCCCTCGCCGGGATCCCGCTCGGGATCAAGGACATCATCACCTCGACGGAGGGACCCACGACCGCGCAGTCGCTCGTGCACGATTCCTCCTGGGGGGACCAGCTGGATGCTCCGGTGGTGGCGAGGCTTCGCGCTGCGGGCGGCCTGATCACCGGCAAAACGACCACCATGGAATTCGCCACCGGCGTTCCCGACCTGACCAAGCCGTTCCCGGTTCCGCGCAACCCGTGGAACCTGGAAAACTGGACAGGGGGCTCCAGCTCCGGGACGGGCAACGGGGTCGCCGCCGGTGCGTTCCTCGGTGGTCTCGGCACCGACACCGGCGGGAGTATCAGGATGCCGGCGGCGTTCTGTGGGATCAGTGGCATCAAAGCGACCTTCGGCCGGGTGCCGAAATCGGGGTGTGTGCCGCTGGGCTATAGCCTCGACCACATCGGGCCGATGGCACGGTCGGCGATGGACTGTGCCATTATGCTCTCGGCGCTCGCCGGGTACGACGCGAGCGACCCGACCACGGTCGAGGAGCCGGTACCCGACTACACCCTCGCCCTCGGCGGGGACCTCGCGGGGCTGCGCATCGGAGTCGACTCGTTGCAGCGTTTCGTCGTCGATGGCGACTCCGCCGTAGCGGAACGGTTCGAGAAGGCGATCGAGTCAATGGTCGCCCTCGGCGCCACGATCGTGCCGGTTTCGCTGCCCTACTACCGGGAGGTCGCTGCTGCGGCACGCATCACCTCCCGCAGTGAGGCGTTTGCCTACCACGCCCTGGACATGCAGACACGCTGGGACGAATATTTCGCTGCGACCCGGCAGGGGGTTGGTTCCTCGCCCTTCAATACCGGGGCTGACTACGTGCAGGCGCAGCGTGTGCGCCGGGTCGGGCAAAAGGCGATGGCTGAGCTATTCAGCACCGTCGACATCATCCTGACGCCCATGGCCAGCACCGAAGCGCCCACCATCGGCAGCCTCGCGAAATCATTCGGCGACCGCTTCGCCTTGGTGCACGCCGCGTATTGGAATGGGCTCGGCAACCCCGCGCTGTCCGTTCCGATGGGTGCCGGCGAGACCGGGCTTCCCCTGGGACTCCAGGTGATCGGTAAACCGTTTGACGAGGCGACCGTGCTGAAAGTGGGGGACGCGTTCCAGCAGATCACCGACTTCCACCTGGCTGTAGCCCCGATGATCTCGGGAACCACTACCGGGTTCGCTGTCGCCGCAGCATGAGTAAACAGCGTGGGGAGCGCCGATTTGATGGCGTCTCCCCGCTGCTGGTGCGGTTCTACGGGTTGAGCGTTGTGGTCGGGCTCACGTTGGGCCTGACCGCGCCTCTTACCGCCGTTTTCGCTGTCCAACTCGGCGCCAACGCCTTCCTTGCCGCGGCCTCCGTCGCGTCCCTCACCGTGGTGGTGCTGGTGATGGATATCTTTGGCACCCGGTTCCTTCCGCACCTCGAGCCGCGTCGGGCGATCACCGTGGGGATGACACTTTGGGCGATCGGTTCCTTCGGCACCGCCGTCGCCCCGAGCTTCGAGCTGATGATCGCCGCCCGCCTGGTGCAGGGCATCGGCCTTGCCTTCCACGCGGGAACCGCGGCGCAACTGGCGGTGAAGCTCGCTGGTCCCGGGCGAGTGGGCACGGGACTCGGTCGCTTCCAGGCGGCACTGTCCCTCGGTTCCGCGGTCGCCCCGCTGTCCGGTGGCGCCATCGCGGCCATCGGTTCCGACCAGACAGGAATCCGCATCGCCTTCGCCGTCTGTGGAGTACTCGCCCTGACTTGCGCGGTGATCGCGTGGATCGTGATCCCTACAACCCGCAGTGTGCATCGGCCGCAGTTCGGCTGGCCGAGACTGCCGGGGATGCTGCGACCGAAGTCCCTGCTCGCCCTGTGGGCCGGCTCGACGGGGCAGGGCATCCGCGGTGCGATTGCCCTCACCGTTTTGCCCCTTGTCGCCGTCGATGGCTTCCGCTTTTCCAGCGTTGTGCTCGGGGCGCTGCTCACCGTGATGTATCTCGTCGAGGTGGTGAACATGACCGTGGGCGGCGCCATCTCCGACCGGCGCGGACGTCTGCCCGTGATCGTGGTGGCGGCCCTGGCCGGGGTGCTCGGGCTCGCCGTGGTCATCGTCGCTGACATGCGGAACGCGCCGCTGCTGTTCTTGCTGGCCATTGTGCCCCTCGGGCTGGCGGGGGGCACCATGCTCGGCACCATGCCGGCTGCCCTGGTAGATATCGGTGGTACCCCGGAGATCGGGCTCTCGGCATCCCGGATCGCCCGCGACCTCGGTTTCTCGGCATACACGATCGCGATTGGGGGAGCGATCACCCTGTGGGGTGTGAACTCGGCACTCTGGCTGTGCGGCGCCCTCTACCTCGCGGTTGCGTTGGCAATGCTGGTGGTCGGTGAGACCCGCGGCGGTGCAGCGGGGCTGCGACCAGCCGTCGTGTGAATGATGCTTGTTGCGGTCGGTTCCTGAACGGTTGCTCGCCACGAACTGCCATATTGCTGGGTCTGCATCCTCACCCGTTTCGCTTGCCGGGCGCAGCGCGTACGGTCTGCACTATGAGCAATGTGGCACATAACTGGACTTCCGACGCTTTGCGGGCGCGACTTCGGGCGCAATCTGCCGTTGATACGGCACCGCGTCGAATTGCAGCCCTCGCCGCCTACGAACACATCACGCTGGTTCGCATCGTCGACAACGTCAACCAGGCGAATCTGAGTTCAAGCGATGCGATCGCGCAGCTTGAGCAGATTTCCCGGGAGTTGCAGAGCGCTGTGTTGGATGCTCCGCCGATGTAATCGGGGCATCCGCGGGTGGGCTGGGCTCGCCGTATTTCATTGTGCGTCTGCTGACCCGGAACGGAATGCGTTCCGCACCCCATAAACGGCTTAAATGAGTCGAAACGGATGCTAGTCTCTTACGGTGCCAAAACCGCGCGGGCGGTAAACTCTCCCGCGCAGTCGGCATGATTGCCCCCTTAGCTCATTGGTAGAGCACTTCCTTGGTAAGGAAGAGGTAGTGGGTCCGATTCCCACAGGGGGCTCCGTGCTCCAATCGGATGGCCTTCCAGTCACCCGGCCGGAGAACGTGCGGCGGGGTAGCTCAGTTGGTTAGAGCACACGGCTCATAATCGTGGTGTCGCGGGTTCAATTCCCGCTCCCGCTACACATAAAGGCCCTTTGATCAAGAGTTTTCTTGTTCGAAGGGCCTTTTTTTCCTAACTTTCATCAAACTCGGCTCTGGCCTCCGGTCCAGGGGCCGAGATGGCCCTGCTGACCTTGCTTCTGGCATGTACGCCCCACGGGTGATTGAACTCGCCGCTCACTGGTGTCGCGGTGTGAGCGTACACACGGCGACGCGTTCTCTCGATGCTACCGAGCGGCCCTGATTTGATTGGACCTGCGTCGCTCGCGCTAGGCCTTCCATGCAGATTTTGCACAGCTTCTTGCACTCGATCCAGCGGTCGACTCTGGAATCTCGCTCTTCCGCTCACCCAGTCGAAGTGCCACAATTGTTTCGATAGCGAAAGTGAAGTGGCATGACTGAGCTGATGACCGACGAAGCGCGCAAGAGGCTCAACGTGAGCGCGCAGCATGTACGCGGGCTGCTTCGTGCGGGGCAACTCGACGGCCGACAGCTGGCATCCGGTGCCTGGCTTATCGACGAAGACTCACTGGAGC
>JAODAO010000204.1 GCA_025463465.1 Glaciihabitans sp.
TGACAACGAAGTTGGTCAGCCAGAGGATGAGCACGGTCAGTCCCATGCCGGCACCGCGGAGTTTCAACGGGAAAATCTCGGACAGCATCAGCCAGACCATCGGCCCGATTGTTCCCTGCATGGTGCCAACGAAGCAGATCACGAAGATCAGCACAACGATGGCGCGGCCGAGCCCTTCGGGGATGAGCAGAGAGGAGAGGCCGATGAGCAGGTGGAACAGGGTGGTGCCGGCGAATCCGCCGATCAGGAAGACCCGGCGGCCGACCTTGTTGATAAATCGCAGCCCGATGCTGACGGCGAGCACGGCAATAACGCCGGAACCAACGTTGGCGATGAGCGCACCCTGCTTGGAGAAACCGGATTCCTGCAGCACCTGGGTGCCGTAGTACATGATCGAATTGATTCCGGTGAGCTGCTGGGCGATGGCCAGACCGATGCCGATGAACAGCACCTTACGCAACCACTTCTCCTTGAAGAAGTCGGAGATCTTTCCACGGTGGGACTCCTCCTCCAGCTTCGCGAGTTCACGCACCTCCTCCAGTTCAGCAATCGCGCGGTCCTCGGACCGAATCTGCTTCAATGTGGCGAGGGCGTCGGCTTCGCGGCCCTTCGACAGCAGCCAGCGGGGGCTCTCGGGGACGAAGAACATCCCGATGAACAGGGCGATGGCCGGCAGGACCGCAACGGTGAGCATGTAACGCCAGACATTGTCGTGCTCACCCCAGACGGTACCGATAACGGCGTTGATGGCGAATGCCGACAGCTGGCCGGTGACGATCATCAGCTCGTTGCGCGTGACCAGGCTGCCGCGCTTTTCGGTGGGTGCCACTTCTGCCAGGAACACCGGCACGGTGACGGATGCCCCACCGACGGCAATGCCGAGGAAGAACCGGGCACCGGTGAGGAACTCCCAGGTTGGCGAGAGCACACAGGCGACCGCGGCGAAGAAGAACAAGATGGCGAGAATGTTGATAGTGGGTTTACGGCCCCACGCGTCAGAGATGCGACCGATGAAAAAAGCACCGAGGGCAGCGCCGACGAGGATCGACGATGTCATGATCCCCTCGGTAACCGGGGTGAGGCCGAAACTGATCTCCATGGAGTCGAGGGCACCGTTGATCACCCCGGTGTCGTAGCCGAAGAGCAGCCCACCAAAGCTGGCAATGACGGCGATGGTGCCAAGCCGTTTGCTGTGAGGGCCGTTCGTCAGTGGCGGCAGGTCCACCTGCACACTCGGTGTTGGATCGCTGGTCACGTCTATCTCCCTTGATATCTTGACGCCCGAAGGCTCCGGTTGCGTTTGTGTGGGGGATGCTGGGTTGACCGGCCACAAACTTTGTACCGGCCAACCCGCCAATTCAGTGTGCTGCCGCGGTCTGCGACTCCCTCGCTGCATCGGCGTCCTTGAGAACGGAGGCCGCGATCTCGAGGCCCTCGATACGGCCGAGCGAGACGTCTTCGTGCTCGATGTTCACCACCATCCCGGGGTCCACCTCGTAGAGGGCACGGAGGAATTCGGTCCAGTAGGCGGTGCTGTGGCCCTTGCCGAGCGCGACGAAGTCCCACGCGGAGTTCTTCGGCCACTCGTTCGCCCACTCGTCGCCACCGAGGTTGGTGCGCGGCTCATCCGCGCCGAGCCGGCGGAAGCTGTTGTCCAGCACCCCGTTGATGGCGGCGGCGGGATTCACCCGGACGTCCTTCGCGGCGGCGTGGAAAACCAGCGGGCCGAGGTCGCGGATCACGGCGACCGGGTCCATCTGTTGCCAGAACAGGTGCGACGCGTCGAGTTCGACCCCGATGTTGGTCAGCCCACCCTGCTCAACGAGGCGACGGATCGTGGCCGGGTTGAATACGACGTTCTGGGGGTGCAGTTCCAGCGCGACCTTGACTCCGCTGTCTCGGGCGAGCTGGTCGATGCCCTGCCAGAATTCGACGGCGACGTCGAACTGGTAGTCGATGACGTCGAGCGCCGCACTGTTCCAGGCGTTGACGATCCAGTTGGGACGGGTTCCACCCGGCTCCCCCGCCGGCAGTCCCGACATGGTGACGACCCGGGTCTGGCCGAGCGCTGCAGCTGCCCGGATGGAGCGACGGATATCTTCGGCGTGTTTGTCACCGATTTCAGTGACCGGGTGCAGCGGGTTGCCGTTGCAATTCAGGCCGGCGATCTCCACCCCGGTGCCGTCGAAGATAGCGAGGTAGTCGGCCACGGCCTTCTTGGACGCGATGATCTCGTCGATCTGCTCGATATGCACCGGTGGCAGGAAACCGCCGGAGTTGATCTCAATGCCGGTGAGGCCAAGGTCGCGGATAACCGTGAGGGCCTCGGCAAGGGGACGGTCGTGCAGGATCGCGTTGTAGACACCGAGCTTCATCGGGCCATCTCCTTCTGCGCCACGTCGACACGGGCGCCATCGTTCTCGGCCGACCGGGTGGCCGCGTCGAGGATTTCCATGTTGTGAACGCCGTCGTCGAACGACGCGTTCAGCGGCAGTCCGCCGTCAACGCCGGCGACCTCGTCGAGGAAGGCGCGCGCCTGGTAGGCGAACGCGTCGTTCTGGCCGAAACCCACCGACGGGGCGTCCATCGGCAGGCCTCCGGCGAGGTAGGGGTGGCCGGGGCCGAGGATGACCTGGCGGAAGCCATTGGTGGTGCTGGATCCTCCGGAGAGGAACAGGCCGATCTCGGAGGGGCGGCGCTGGTCGAAGGTGGCGGAGCCGTTCTCGCAGAACACCTCGAAGTTCAGGGAGTTGGCGTGACCCGCGGCGACGCGGCTGACTTCGATCTGGCCGACGCCCTGCTCGAACTCGGTGGAGAAGCCGGCGTAGTCGTCGTTCTCGACGTCTTCATAAACGTCGCTGACTTCGGCGTGGTCGTGTCCGATCACGGAGCCGAGCGGCAGCGGACGCCGCGTGATTTCGGTGGCAAGGCGGCCTCCGTTGACGCTGCGGATATCCCCGGCGAGGAATTCTGCGACATACGCGAGGTGGCTGCCAACGTCGGCGAGGGCACCGGATCCGGCGCCGCCCTTGAAGCGCCAGCTCATCGGGCCCTGCGGGTTGGCGGCGTAATCGGTCCAGTAGCGGCCGCTGAAATGCAGGACGCGGCCGAGGGTGCCGTCCTGGATCAGTTCACGGATGGCGGCGATGCCGGGCGTGCGGCGGAATGTGAACCCAACGCGGGCGACACTGGAGGCGCGCTTGGCAGCCGCGGCCATTAGCCGAGCGTCCTCGAGGCCATCACTCAACGGCTTCTCGCAGAGGACATGCTTGCCGGCGGCGAGGAGGGCTTCAACGATCTCGCGGTGCAGGCGGTTCGCGACGACAACGCTAACCACGTCGATATCGGGGGCGGCAACGATGGCCTGCCAGGACGAGTCGGTGCGCTCATAGCCGAAACGCTTCGCGGTGGCGGCGCCGAGTTCCTGGTTGACGTCTCCGATGGACACGTAGCGGAGCTTCGGCAGGATCGGGTCGAACAGCGTCGGGGCGGTGCGGTAGGCCGCTGCGTGAGCCTTTCCGGCCATACCGGCGCCGATGACGGCGATTCCGAGGGACTCGGGCATTTTCTTTCTCCTTTGAAAAAGCACAGTGCGGCCCAGACCAACGACCGTGCGCACCAATCTATGGAGCGCTCCATAACTTTGTTAACAAGTATGCACAAACTCTTCGGCGTAAGAAAGCGCCGAGTAGGTTTTTATGGTCGATTGATCCATGTACGACGTCCGTCGCCGACCATACGGCGCTCAGACGCGTGCGAGGTAACAACGGGGCTATGTCGGATCACCCGATCGCTGCTGCCCGACATTGCAGCGGCAATACCGGCACGCCCGACGTATTCGTTGCTGCAACTGACGCTCGCCGACGAGGTGCAGCATCGGTGAATAGTCGACGCTGATATTCAGGTGCCGGAAACGGCCGTCGATGATCTAACCACCAGCGCCGGACGGATCAGGGTCGATTTCGGAACAAGCGTCGGATTGGCGATGCGGGCGAGCAGCGCCGTCGCAACCTCCACCCCCACGGGAAAACTGCGGTCGTCGACGGTGGTCAGGTCGAGGTACTTGGAGGCGCCGAGCGGGGAGTTGTCGTAACCGACGAGGGACACGTCGCGGGGAACAGCCAAGCCGAGCTCGCGCAGGGCCCCCAGCGCTCCGAACGCCATGGTGTCGTTGGCGGCGAAAATAGCGGTGGTATCCGGGTGGGCCTGAAACAATTCGAGGGTGGCGAGATAGCCGGTGCGTTCGTCGTCGGCGTTGCCTGCACCATAGACCGGTGCCGGAAGGTCGCTTTCGGCCATCTTCGCCTCGAAGGCCACGCGGCGCCGGGCGGCCGATCCCCCAGCGCCACTGACGTGCCCGATTCGGCGATGGCCAAGCTCGAGCAGGTGCGCGACTGCGAGCGCTGCGCCATACGAGTCGTCGTTGGCTACGACGTCGGCGGCGGGCGGTTGCGTCTCACGGCCGCCGGCGATCACCGTCGGGATGGACAGATTCTCGAGCGGGAGCCCCCCTGGCTCGGTGGCGACAACGATCCCGTCCACGTTCATCGAGATGAAGCCACTGACGGCGTCGAGCCCCACACTGCCGGAAGGATGCCGGTCGCTCACCGTCACCGTGTAGCCGTGGTGGTCCATAACCTTGCGGATACCGTCGAGCAGGTCAACGAACCACAGGTTCCGGTAGTCGTCGATCACCACACCGATGGTGTGGGAGCGATTGCCTGCGAGGGTGGCCGCGGCCTTGCTTGGCGCGTAGCCCAGTTCCGCAATCGACTTGAGCACGGCAGCACGCCGCTTTTCACTGACGTTCGGGGAGCCGCGCAACACCAGCGAGACCAGTGACTTGGACACGTTCGCGTGATGCGCGACATCGTAGATCGTGGGGCGTGAAATGTTGCTGGGGACCTTCACGGTGCTCCTCAAATACGCGGTATCACGGGTGGCCAGATAGCGAGTCTCCCATCTGGACGGACCGTTTGTATGGGAAAAACCGCCCCGCCGGTCAGTTATGCCAAGTCGGGAGCGATCTATGCGGTGGGCAGCGACCCCGCGACGACCTTCCCCCGCGCGACAACGGCGACGATGTTCTCTACCCGCAGGTCGTCGAGGTTCTCCCAGGGGCGACCGCGCATCACCAGGAAGTCGGCCTTGAACCCTGGCGCGAGGCGCCCGAGATCATCGGCACGGCCGATGGCCAGCGCCGCCCGTGTTGTCGCGGCCTGAAGGGCACGCTCCGGCGAATACCCCACCACACCGGCGAGGAGGCGAAGTTCATCCATCTCGTCGCCGAACTTCACGTGGTATCCGTTGGCGTCCGTTCCGAGCACAAAATCGGCACCGAGCTCGGCGGCCGCGCGCATCAGGCCATCGCGCTGCACAATAACGTCACTGGCCTTCTGCGCCTGTTCGTCCGACACCGGGACCCGGCGCGAGGCGATGGCCTCGTTGATCAGCATGGTCGGGGCGATGCTGACACCACGGACCGCCGCCTCCGCCGCCTGCGCCGCCGAGATGAACGTGCCGTGCTCAATGGAATCGCAGCCCGTGTCGAGCGCGATCTGGATCCCCGCCTCGGTGTGGGCGTGCGCGGCGACCAGCATGCCGAGAGCATGGGATTCGTCGACGATCGTTTCGATCTCTTCGCGGGTGTAGTTCCGCCAGGACGCTTTGTCTCCGGTGGAGAGCACTCCCCCGCTGGTGGCGATCTTGATGCCATCGACACCGGTGCGGGCCCAATGGCGCACCAGCTTGCGGCACTCGTCCGGACCGTCGGCAGTCTGCCGGCGGATCGGGAATGCCTCGGGGGTGAACATGTCCCCGTGGCCGGCGGTCATACTCACCATGCCGGAGACCATCAGGCGTGGACCCTCCACGATGCCGGCGTCGAGCGCACGGCGCAACGACACCTGGACCTCGTCGGCGGACAGGTCGCGCAGGGTGGTAACCCCGGCCCGCAGCGCGCGCTGCGCGTGGGAGAGCCCGTGCAAAACCTGCTCCTCCGAGCGAGTGACCAGGGGCCAGCCGAGGAAGTCGGCGTGCCCGTCGCTTGCCTTGCCGAGCAGGTGGACGTGGGTATCGATGAGCCCGGGAATGATCGAGAGCCCGGCCCAGGCATCCCCCTCGGCGCTGGCGGCGTCACCGTTTCCGGAGGTGTCGGTGGGTGCCGTGTTGGAAGTGGGGGTGACCGCGGTAATCACGGCGTCAACGCCGCTGCGTGTCCAGCTGAGGTCAACGCGGCCACGGTCGGACTCGCCGTCCCAGAGTTCTACCGAGTGAAGCTGCATTGACGTGCCTTTCGTGGTGCCGGCCATCGGGTCAGCTCCTCTTGTTTCGACGGGGAACCAGCTTGCCGAGGGCCGCCGGCGGTCGCATCTGGGTACCGGCGACAACGAGCACGGCCAGCGTCACCAGGTACGGCGTTGCCGAGGACAGCGCTGCCGGGAGCGGGACAAACGCGAAGACGAGCAGGCAGACGACGCCAACGATAAGAGCCGGCAGGCCAGCGCGTACCTTGCGCTTGAGGATGCGCTGCAGGCCGATGATCATAAACACCACGGCCAGGATGAAGACGAGCGCACGCAGGGTCTCGGGGCGGCCGAGCCCAACGGCGTCGCTGAAGCCGAACAGGGAAGAACCCCAGAACACACCGGAGGGCATCCAGTTGCCGAAGATCAGGGTGGCCAGGCCGATGAAGCCGCGGCCGGCGGTCTGGTTTTCGATGTAGCCCTGCGAGATGAGGGTGAGGTACCCCCCGGCGAAACCGGCAAGGCCGCTGCCCAGCAGGACACTGACATAGCGGGTGCGGTGCACACTACCGCCGAGCGCCTGGAGGGCTGCCGGCTGCTCGCCAGCGGCACGCAGCCGGAGGCCGAACGGGGTTTTCCAGAGAACGTAGGCGGTCAGGGGGATGACCAGCAGGCCGAGGATGGCCGCGAGTGACACGTCGCGGGTGAGCCCGCCGAGGACCCCGCCCAGCTGCGTGACAACAGGGGTGCCGGTGCTCTCCATCCAGCGGGACAGGTCGGGAGTGCCCAGCCCTCCCGACAGGAATGGGAGGCTGAGGTCGGGCAGGTCCCCACTGAAGCGGGGTGAGCGGGCGACGGTGCCACCGTCTGCCCCAGCGAACACGATGTCGGAAAGGAAGCGGGCAACGGCGGCGGCGATGACGTTGATCGACACACCAACGATGAGCTGGTTGAGCCCCATCTCGAGGCAGAGCACCGCCATCAGCAGGCCGAGGACCAGCCCACCGATGATGCCACCGCCGAGCGCGGCCCACGGCCCCCAGAACCAGCCGAACAGGCCGGCCATCCAGGTGCCGCCGATTATCATGCCCTCGAGGCCAACATTGATGACCCCGGCACGCTCGGAGTACAGCCCGCCCATCGCGACGACCGCGATAGGGACGGTGAGGCGTAGCGCGGAACCCCAGGTGCTGGAGGCGGCGATGCCGGGAGCATCAGCCAGATAGCTGGAGATGACAAGCAGAGCGAGGCCGATGAGGCCCCAGCGAACAAATGGACGCCAGTTCACCGAAGACGAACTCTCGACCAGGCTCTGGCGCAGGGCAGGTTCAACACTCATCACTTCACCTCCGCGGCGTCGGGCTTGGCCGATTTACTGCCGCGCAGGCGCGACCTCATGGCCTGGAACAGGGCTATGCGCTGGTCCGCTTTTTCGGTGAACCAGTAGGCGACGGCGGAGCTCAGAAGGATAACGGCGAGGAACACCTGGCCCACCTCGGTGGGCAGCTGCACCAAGCCGAGCACCTGGGCGCTGCGTTCGACAAAGGCGAGCACAAAGGCACCGATGGCCATCCCGATCGGGTGGGTACGGCCGAGCAGGGTTGCCGCGAGCCCGGTGAACATCAGGTCGGTCGGCATGGTGCCGTCGAAGCTATAGGAGGTGGCGAGGACGTGGGGAAGACCAACCAGCCCGGCAATGGCACCGGAGCCGAGCATCGCGATGATGATCGACCGTTTTACGCTGATTCCGGCCGATTCTGCGGCGTTCGGGGAGGCAGCGGCGACGCGGAGGGTGAACCCAAGCAGGCTGCGGTTCATCACCAGGTAGTAGACGACACCTGCGAGGATCGCGACGATGAGGAACCCGGAGACCGCAGTGCGGTTGCCGACGGCGAAGTCGATCAGCACCGGCATCCGACCGTCGGCGGGAATCGTCTGGGTACCCGTGTTCTGACCGGTCCCGGCGCGAAAGACGTTGGCGAGCAGGATGGCGACGATGGTAGTGGCGATGGCGTTGAGCAGGATCGAGGTGATGACCTCGTTCACCCCGCGGTAGACCTTCAGCAGCGCGGGGATCAGTGCCCAGCCGGCGCCAACAACCATGGCCACGACCAGCGTGATTGGCAGCCGCAGGTAAAGCGGAAGCGGGAGGTAGGCGGCGACCACCGCGGCGGCGAGCGCCGCCATCCGATACTGGCCGTCGACGCCGATGTTGAAGAGGCCCATCCGCACGGCGAAGGCACCGGCGACGGCCGCGAGATAGAGGGGTACGGCATTGTTGACCGAGGAGACGAGAGAGGCTGGCTCGATGCCGTAGTTCCACATCACCTCGTAGGCGGAAGCCGCGCTGTAGCCACTGAGGCTGAGGAACAGGGTGGTCACGCCGAGGGCGATGAGGACCGACAGGAGCGGACCGGCGATGCCGAGCGCGATGCGGCGGATCATTTGGTACCTTCCACGGGCGTCTGCCGGCTGCGGACGCCGGTCATGTATTCGCCGAGCTCATTGGCGGTGACGGCGGCCGGGTCCAATTCGCCGACGATAACGCCGCCGTACATCACCACAAGGCGATCGGACAGGGCGAGCAATTCGTCGAGGTCAGCGGAAATCAGCAGGGTGCCGAGCCCCCTGTCGCGGGCGGCGATCAGTTCGGCCCAGACGGCGCTCTGAGCTCCGACGTCCACCCCGCGGGTGGGGTGGGCGGCGATGAGGACGCTCGGGTTTGAGCCGAGTTCGCGGCCGATGATGAATTTCTGCTGATTGCCACCCGAAAGCGAGCTGGCTTTGGTCGAGGGGGTTCCGCCGCGCACATCAAAGCGGGCGATGATGTCGGCGGCGGTGCGGGCGGCAGCGCTGCGACTGAACCAGATGCCCTTTTTAATGGGGGCACGTTTGTGGTAACCGAGCGCCGCGTTCTCACTGAGGGCGAAGTTCAGCACAACGCCGTCGCGGTGGCGGTCCTCGGGAATGTAACCGAGGCCCATCTCGCGGCGTTTGACGGTGGCGAGGTGTTCGATGGGTACCCCGCCGAGGCTAATCGTGCCGGTACTGGGGATCCGGCCGAGGAGCGCGAGCAGCATCTCCGACTGCCCGTTGCCTTCTACACCGGCGACCCCCACAATCTCCCCGGAACGCACCCGCAGTGACACGGAGTCGAGCAGGGGGCGCTCGCCGGGGTTGCCGCAGGTGAGGTCGGTGATGTCGAGGACCACCTCGTTGCCGGGCGGGGCCGTTCTCGGGGTCACGGTGGGCATCTCGACCTCGACCATCAGGCTGGCGAGTTGCGCCGCCGTGGTTTCGGCCGGTGTTGTTGTGCCGACGACCCGGCCTGCGCGGATGACGGTGATGTCGTCGGCGAAGGCGAGCACCTCGTCGAGTTTGTGCGAGATGAAGATGACGGCGGCGCCCGCGTCGGTCAGGGTGCGAATGGAGCGGAACAGGGCAGCTGCCTCGCTGGGCACCAGGACCGCCGTCGGCTCGTCGAGGATGATGATCTTCGCTTCGCGGTAGAGCACCTTGAGAATTTCGACCCTCTGCCGGTTGCCGACCCCGAGGTCACGGACGAGGCTATTGACGTCGAGGTCAAAACCGTTCCGTTCGGCGAGTTCGGCAACCCGGCGGCGGGCTTCACGAGCGTTCAGGTGGGCCGCTGAACCCGGCTCGTCGGCCAAGACAACGTTCTCCCAGACCCGCAGGGCGTCGGCGAGCAGGAAGTGCTGGTGCACCATACCGATTCCGGCCTGCTGGGCCGCCCGGGGGTTGCGGAAGGACTGGGCCACCCCGCCCACCTCGATGGTGCCCTCGTCGGGGGTTTCCTCCCCGGCGAGAACCTTCATCAGTGTGGACTTGCCCGCACCGTTTTCCCCAACGATGGCGTGCACGGTCCCCGCCCGGACGGCAACGTCGATTCGGTCATTGGCGACGAACGTGCCAAACCGTTTGACGATGCCGCCCAGGCGGACCTGTACTTCCTGCTCGCTCATTGCAACTCGATTCCTCTGGAGAAGCGGGTGTTACAGGCCGGTCGGAACGGTGATCGACCCGTCGATGATGCCGGCCTTGGCTGTCTCGAGCTCGTCCGAAATGCTGTCGACGAAGCCGCCGGTGGTCGAGTATCCAACACCGTCGTTCGCGACGTTGTAGACCAGTTCGCCGGCCTCCAGCGAGCCGTCCTCGAAGGCCGAGATGACGTCGTTCACGGCAACACCAACGTTCTTGACGGCGCTGGTGAGGATGTAGGGCTGGATGTCCGCATCCACCTGGTTGTAGACGTCGCCGTCTACACCGATCGCCCAGACCTTGGCGTCAGCGGTGCTGGCGTCGGCAGCCTCTTCGTAGACGCCCTGCCCGGATCCTCCGGCGGCGGCGTAGACAACGTCCGCACCGCCGGAGTACATCGACGCGGCGGCTTCCTTACCCTTGGTCGGGTCGGAGAAACCGGTGAAGTCACCGAGCGGCGACAGGTAGGTGGAGTCGACGATGATGTCGGGGTTCACCGATTCGGCGCCGGCCTGGTAGCCGATCAGGAAGTCCTGGATCAGGGGCTGGTCGACGCCGCCGACAAATCCGATGTGGCCGGTGGTGGAGGTGAGCGCAGCGGCGACACCAACGAGGTAGGAGGACTGGTTTGCGGCGAAGGACACCGTGGTGACATCGTCGATGGTGGTGCCGGTGTCGGTGTCGATGTCAACAAAAGCCGCTCCACCGTGGTCGGTGGTCTCGGTCATCGGCGAGGCGAACTGGTAACCGACACCGATGATGAGGTCGGATCCTTGCGAGATGGCCAGGTCAAGACGGTCCTGGTAGTCGTCGGTATTCGGGCTGGACAGCTCGATGGGGGTGAAGCCGATGCTTTTCTGCGCCTCGGTGAAGCCGTTGTAGGCGCCGTCCATCAACGAGTAGTCGCCGGTCGTGCCATACAACAGCGCGATGGTCGACGCGTCGGGGTCAGCGGTGGAACCGGAGGTGCTGGCGGTCTGGCCGCCACATGCCGACAGCGCCAGTGTTGCGGCGATAGCGACGCCGCCGACGGCCATCAGCCGCTTAGTCGTGGTTCGTACCATGGTGGACTCCTTGATGTGGTGAGCAGGGGAAGGCAGGCAAACCCTCGTATGGAATGTAATCGATTGCCTGAAATGCAAGAAATGAACTAAAGGGAGATCGAATGCTCGAGTCTTGCCTACTTTGATTACCCCTGAATGTCCGGGATATTTCCGTCATATTTCGCGACCCTGAACGCGTGCAATCGTTTACATATTCATGTCGATCGTATGGCACAGTGGGGGCATGTCATACGAATCGCGAGTGGACACGATAATCCTGGGAGCCACAGTTTTCACCGGGACGCAGCGACCCCAGGCCGGGTATCCCGACCTGCCCGCCAGCGACACCGCCGCGCGGGGTTCGGTCGAATTCCTCGCGAACCACGCCATCGGCATCCGTGACGGGGTGATCAGCTGGGTTAAACCCACCGCCGACGTCACCCCCTCCGAGAGCGACGGGGTCGACATCATCAACGGCAGCGGTTTCCTTGCGATGCCCGGCCTGCTCAACTCGCACACCCATTCGGCGATGACGATGTTCCGGGGTTCGGCAGAGGACGTCCCCACCCACTCGTGGTTCAACAAACACATCTGGCCGATGGAAGTGAACATGACGGACCGCGATGTGCGGCTCGGCGCGGAGCTCGCGGTCGGCGAGATGTTGCTCGCCGGTGTCACCTCGTTCGCCGACCACTACTTCGGCATGAACGAGATCGCCGACGTGGTTGATAAAAGCGGCGCCCGTGCGCTGCTGGCCTCCACCTTCTTCTCCTCCCAGGGCCGTGGGGGCATTGAGCGCTCCGCCGAGTTCGCCGAGCGGTGGAACGGTGCGGCCGGCGGCCGGATCACCACAGCGATGGGCCCGCACGCCACATACACGGTGAACGACGACGACCTGCGCGTCACCGCCGAGCACGCCAGACGGCTCGGCATCCGCTCCCACATCCATGCCTCCGAGAGCATGAGCCAGACCGAGTCATCACTGGAGAACCGGGGGGTCACCCCCATCCAGGTGCTGCACGACACCGGCATGCTCGACGCCGGGGCCCTCATCGCCCACGGCGCCGGCATCATCGAAGACGACCTGCGGTGGCTGGTGCCGTTCGCCGACCGGGTCGCCGTTGGCTCCTGCAGCAAGGTGTACCTCAAACACGCCCAGTCCAGCACCACCCCCGTGCGACTGCTGCACGACGCCGGCATCACCGTGGGGGTCGGAACAGACGGACCCGCTTCCCACAACACCCTCGACGTGTTCGAAAGTGTGCGTTTCCTGTCCCTGGTACAGAAGGACCTTCATTCGGACGCCACCTGGCTGACCTCGGCTCATGCCCTCGACCTGCTGACCCGGCAGAGCGCCCACGCGCTTGGCCTCGGTGGCCAGCTCGGGGCCCTGCTTCCCGGCTACAAGGCCGACATTGTGCTCGTTGACCTTGCCGGCCCCCACCTCCAGCCGATGCACGACCTCGCCGCCGCCCTGGTCCTCAGTGTGAAATCGAGTGACGTGCACACCGTCCTGGTTGACGGGCGGGTAGTGGTCAGTGACCACAAACTCACTATGCTCGACCTCGCCGACTCGATCGCGGAGCTGAACAGCCGCATCCCAGAACTCACCGACGTGTCCCACGGCACGAGCATCCAGGAGTACGCACCGTGAATGCCCGCCCCACAGAAGTCACCGCCGACATCCCCCCAACGGAGGACGGATCGTCGCTCGACGCCCTGCATACCCCGTGGCCGGACGTGGCCTCCCGGCTCGTCAGCGCCCAGGGGGTGGCCTTCCTGCCGTTCGGAGCGCTCGAACAGCACGGCCCTCACCTGCCACTCGGCACCGACACGCTGACCGCCGATGCGGTGGCCCGGTCGCTCGCCGACGCCCTCGGCGGGGTGTTGCTGCCGCCGATTCACTACGGTGACACCTGGAACAACGCTGGCTACCCCGGCACCGTGTCCATCTCCGCCGCCACCGTCACCGCCCTGAGCACCGACATCGGCCGCTCGCTTGCCGCCTCCGGCACCCGTGCGCTGGTGATCGTCAACGGCGATTGGGGCAACCAGCTCCCCCTGTACACGGCGGCGCGCATCCTGGCCGACGACGGCATCCTGCCGTGCATCGTCCTCAATTACCCCGGAATGGACGAGAAGATCGCGGAGGTACGCGAGAGCAAGCCTGCTGCCCCCGGTCTCAACCACGCGGAGGAAATCGAGACCTCTATCATGCTCGCGCTGCATCCGGCCGATGTCCACACCGACCGTTATGAGGCCTGCTACCCGGTCTTCCCCGCAGACTTCGGCGTGCGTCCCATGCAGCTCGACCCGTTCTCCCCCTCCGGGGTATTCGGCGACCCCGCCAGCGCAAGCGCGGACAAAGGCAACGCCCTGCTCGACGCGATCGTGTCGGCGTCGTTGCCGATCCTCGACGCGTTCCTGGCAGCGAACCCATCCACCGCCGCTACCGGCACCGCCGCCACTTCCACCCCAACCCAGACGGGCCACACATCGCCGTGAACACCCCCTCGCCCGCGGGCGAACCCACCCTCGAAGACGTCGCCAAATACGCCGGCGTTTCCATAGCAACAGCCTCGCGCGCCCTATCCGGCTCACGCCACGTCTCCCCCGAGCGGGCCAAGCGGGTGGCCGAGGCATCCCGCGCCGTCGGTTACCGGCACAACGCCGTCGCGTCCGCCCTGCGCAGTAAACGCACGGAGACCGTTGGGCTGGTCCTGCCCCGTTACAGCACCGCGTTCCTGTCGGCCCTGATGGAATCTGTCAGCTCCGGGCTCAATGCCCGCGGCATCTCCCTGGTTCTGCGCTACTCGGAACCGGACGCCATCCACGACCACGACAACGTGGAGTTCCTGTTATCCCGTCGGGTCGACGGCATCATCCTCTGCCCACCGAGCGAGTTGGCCAGCCGCGAGTCCGTCGCCGCGGCCGGGTCGGTACCCGTTGTGCAGGTGGGCCGGTTCATCGACACCGACCGCACCGACTCCGTAGGTCTCGACGAGGACGGCGCCATGTCCCTCACAATCAGCCACCTCGTCGAGCGGGGGGTGCGACGCATCACCACCATCGGCATGATGGGCGACGAGGCAGCATTCGCCCGTCGACTCGAGGCCCTTGTATCTGCCGCCGCCCGCTTCGGCATGGAGGTGGAGAAACCCCTGCCGGGAGACCCCACCCTCGCCGGCGGGATCGAGGGCGCCGAACACCTGCTCCCCGACCTCGACGGAATCGACGCGATCGTCTGCGGTAACGACGACGTCGCCCTTGGCGCCCTCGCGGTATTCAAGTTGCACAAAATCCGTGTGCCCGAGGACCTGCAGGTGATGAGTGTGCTCGACGTGCAATACACCGACGTGCCCAACCGTGCCGTGACCACCCTCCGCCACCCCTGGCCCGCGATGGGTCGGGAGGCGGTGCGGCTGCTCCTCGACGCCCGGAGCGCAACGGCCGACGGCACCCCACGCAGGATGAGCCTCGCCCCACAGGTCATTCAGGGCAGGTCGACACGCGAGCTGGAGCCATCACACCAGCGCTAGGCGGCAACGGGGAAGTAATACGGCGAAATAACGGCACTCCAGCGGTGTGACGCCAATAGCGTGTGGGCATGGAACCAATGATGGTGGTGGCAGTGCTCGCTGGGCTGGTCACGGTCTCCGTCGCCCTCGGCCTGCTGTTTCGCCTGACCCGCGGCCGCGCGAGGCGGGTGGCACAAAAAGATGAAGCAGCCATCACGGGCATCGACCTCGGCGACGAGGCCACCCTGCTTCAGTTCTCCAGCACGATCTGCTCTGCCTGCGCCGCGACCCGGCGCATCCTGTCCGCCGTCCGCGACGATCATCCCGCCGTCGCGCACGTCGAGGTGGATGTCGTAACCAGGCCCGACCTGGTCAGCAGGTTCAACATCCTTCAAACGCCCACGACGCTGATTCTCGATCGTTACGGGGTCCCCGTCGCCCGGCTTGGCGGCGCCGTGCGGCGCGACGTTGTTGTCGCGCAGCTTGCGGGCCTGCTCAGCCATCCCCCTGTTTCCACACAGTGAACATCGTGAACCATCACAATCGAGAAGTGAGCGCCATCATGTCGTCACGCGTACAGAAAATCGATCCCCGCGGCCACCGATTCAGCGCCGCAATCACCGCAGCCCTGTTGCTCGTTGGCATCGGAACGGCCCTGGCCAGCGGCACCCCTGGCACCCTGGCCGAGCGCTTCGCCCAACCGTCGTTCTTCCTGTTTGTCGTGCTTGCCGCCCTGTTCGCCTGGGGCGCGTTTGCCGGGGTAGCCCGCTCACCGTGGGGCCTGCTGTTCCGACGCTTTGTCCGCCCGAGGCTCGCGCCGCCCGCCGAGCTGGAGGACGCCGCGGCGCCCACTTTCGCCCAGGGGGTTGGCCTGT
>JAODAO010000208.1 GCA_025463465.1 Glaciihabitans sp.
TGAGGAGATCGATCCAAGCGACTCGCCCAGCACAACGTGGGCGCCGCCGTGCAGGATTCCGATGACCTGCGTGTTGCCCTCCACCGGCATGGTCGCAACGGAGTGCTCGGCGGAAAGCTCAACGAAGTCGATGTTCATCTTGTGGGCAAGCGCACCGCCACCGGTTGTGATGAGACGTTCGACAAGCTCGGGATCAAGGTCGGTCGGGAACGTCGTCATCGGCTTCTTTCATCGGGGAACAGCGGTGTGAAAGCACCAGAAGATGTCGGGTGCGAGGTGGATGTGGCGCATCTCCCAGTGTATTTGTGCACGGCCGCAGCGGCGCGCCCGACCGCAGTGGGAAAAGTGTCTGCTGTCGGCCGCCGCCGATAGGCTTGCATCGTGTCGGAAATCGAAAAGCCCACCCTTATGGTCATTGATGGCCACTCGCTGGCGTTCCGCGCCTTTTACGCCCTCCCGGTAGACAGTTTTATGAACAGGGAAGGCCAGCACACCAACGCCATCCACGGGTTCATCGCCATGCTGATCAACCTTCTCGCGAAAGAGAAGCCGACTCACCTCGCGGTCGCCTTCGACATCTCCCGGTATTCCTTCAGAACGCGCGAGTACCCCGAATACAAGGGCACCCGCGGCGAGACTCCCGCCGAGTTCATTGGCCAGATCCCGCTGCTGGAAGAGGCCCTCGCGGCGATGGGAATCACCACCATCTCCAAGGAGGACTACGAGGCAGACGACATTCTCGCCACCCTCGCGCACACCGGGTCGGAACAGGGCTTTAAAGTTTTTGTTGTCTCCGGCGACCGCGATGCCATCCAGATGATCAACGACGACGTCACCCTTCTTTATCCGAACGCGCGAGGCGTTTCTGAACTGAAGCGTTATGACCGCGAGACTGTTTTCGAGCGTTACGGCATCGAGCCGCACCAGTATCCCGACATCGCCGCGCTGGTCGGCGAGACCAGCGACAACCTCATCGGCATTGACAAGGTTGGTGAGAAGACGGCTGTCAAGTGGATCACCCAATACGGCAGCCTCGACGGCGTTCTGGAGCACCAGGGTGAGATCAAGGGCGTTGTTGGTGACAAGCTGCGCGAGCAGTCCGACCGGGCCATTCGCAACCGCAAACTCAACCACCTGCTGACGGACGTCACCCTGCCCGTTGGCCCGGCAGATCTCGAACGGCGACCCATCAACGTGGCGGCTGTCCGGGAAGTTTTCGACAAGCTGCAGTTCCGCACGCTGCTGGACCGCGTCCTGAAGATCGCTGCCGCTGAGGGTGGCGGGCCGACCGAGGAGGTCGTCGAGGAGGCCGAAGGCAGCGGGGTTCCCGTTGTACGCACCCTCGTTGACGAGGAACTGCGCAAGTGGTTGGACACGGTTTCCGTCCACGGAACCGAAGCACTGGGACTTCGTGTCGAAACGACGTCCGACGGTATTGCTGGTTTAGGAATCTCCAGCGCGACGGAGTCCGCGTACGTGCCGTGGGCCACCGGCCGGCCAGACTATGTTGCGCTGGAAGAATGGCTTGCCAGCGACGCCCCCAAATACCTGCACGATTCGAAGAAAGAATTGAAGGCGTTGCGACGGGCGGGCCTCAGCCTGTCCGGCCTGGCCTTCGACACCACCCTGGCGGCCTGGCTGCTGAAGCCCGGCGGAAAGCCAGAGGACCTTGCAGCTCAGGTCTACTCGCACCTCGCGGAGACGCTGCCGCAGTCTGACCCGAACCAGTTGGTGCCCGACACCGAGGGTGCCAGCCCGGCAACCGAAGCCTGGTATGTGCACCGCCTGGCGGACTACCTCACCTCCAGGTTGGACGCCGGGTCGCTCAAGGTCCTTCAAACCATCGAGCTTCCCCTTGTGCCCGTGCTGGCGGAAATGGAATCCACCGGGATCAGCGTGAACGCCGCAATCCTGGCGGACCTCAACTCCAGACTGACCGACACCGCGGCCGACCTTGCCACGCGCGCGTACGCCGAGATCGGACACGAGGTGAACCTGGGATCCCCGAAACAACTCCAGCAGGTGTTGTTCGAAGAACTCGCGATGCCAAAAACCCGGGCGAACAAAACCGGATTCTCGACCGACGCGGCGTCACTGGCCGACCTGCAGGATTCGGCACCCCACCCGTTCCTCGGTTTGCTCCTGCAACACCGCGACGCCACCAAGCTGAAACAGATCATCGAGACCCTGGAGCGTGGGATCGCCGACGACGGCCGGATCCACACCACCTACGACCAGACAGGCACCAGCACGGGGCGGATCTCATCAAACGACCCCAACCTGCAGAACATTCCGGTGAAGACCGCTATCGGTCGCGAGATCCGGTCAGCGTTCGAAAGTGGTGCGCAGTTCACGACGCTGCTGACCGCAGACTACTCGCAGATCGAGATGCGCATCATGGCACACCTCTCCGGTGACGAGGGCCTGATCAGCGCGTTCAACGCCGGTGAAGATCTCCACCGTTTTGTCGGCGCCCGTATTTTCGGAGTCGACACCGCCGATGTCACGGCAACAATGCGTACCAAGGTCAAGGCAATGTCGTATGGCCTCGCCTACGGGCTCAGCGCATTCGGACTCAGCAAACAGCTCAGAATCGGAACCCCCGAAGCCAAACAGCTGATGACCGACTACTTCGCACGCTTCGGAGCCGTGCGCGAGTACCTGCGCAACGTTGTTGAGCAGGCACGGGCAGACGGGTACACGGAAACCATCTTTGGCCGTCGTCGACCGTTCGGCGACCTGACCTCCAACAACAGAGTGCTCCGCGAAAACGCGGAGCGCGCTGCACTGAACGCTCCGATCCAGGGCTCTGCGGCCGACATCCTGAAAATCGCGATGCTCGGGATCGCAGACGACCTTCGCCGCGACGGACTCAAGTCCAGGATGTTGATGCAGGTCCACGACGAGTTGGTGTTCGAGGTCGCTGACGGCGAGTTGGACACCCTGAGCACGATCGTCACTGATCGGATGGGTAACGCCGCCGATCTTCGCGTTCCGCTGAGCGTCCAGGTGGGCATCGGCGAAAACTGGGACCAGGCAGCCCACTAGGCATAGCTGTAGATCGTTTATAAAACGGCGAATCGTTGGGACAACCGAAGGATGGCAACGTCATGGCAGCACTAACCACCGAACGACTTCAGAGCCTGCTCCCGGAGTCGTCCATCTTTCTCGCCGCCAGCGCTGCGACGCGCGATGACGCGGTGCAGCAGGCGGGGGAGGCCCTCGTCGCAGCCGGAGCAGTGGACGCTTCTTACATCACCGCGATGCTCGACCGGGAGCACTCCGTGTCAACATACGTCGGGGAGGGGATTGCCATGCCCCACGGGACCGTCAACGCCAAAGACACGGTCAGTGGCGACGCCCTGGTGCTCCTGCAGTTCCCGGAGGGGATCGACTGGGACGGTGAGAAAGTCACCGCGGTGATCGGAGTGGCCGCGCGTGGTCGTGGCTACATCTCCC
>JAODAO010000224.1 GCA_025463465.1 Glaciihabitans sp.
GGATGCGGAGTTCAGTCCAACCGCGTTCGCCACGCTTTTGCTGCCGACAAGGTCGGAGACGAATGCCTGGCGGGAGGGAACATCGAAAGCGGTGATTACTCCGAGGATCGCGGCGAGGACATAAACCTGGGAGAGGTGCAGGTTGCCGCCAATGTCGAGCACGCTCATGGCGACGCCCTCCACTCCGACGAGTGACTGCGTGACTACCAGCACGCTGACCCGGTCGAATTTGTCGGCGATCACCCCGGCGTAGAGGCTGAAGAACAGCGTCGGCACAAACTGCAGGAAGGTGACGATTCCGAGGGCGAAAGCGTTGCCGTCCGTGATGGTCAGCACCACCCACGCTTGGGCGGTGCGTTGCATCCACACGCCGATGTTGCCGCCGAGGCTTCCCCAGAAGAAGAGCCGATAATTACGAATTCTCAGTGAATGGAACATGTTCGGCCTCCTTCCGGGTGTCGGTCACGCAGCGGTTTAAGGGTTGACCGCGATGTAATCCGAGAACGGAACGGCCCCGGTGTAAGCCTGGGCGACCCGTAACAGGAGGTCGTCTTCGAACATGCGGCCAACAAGCTGAATGCTCACCGGCAGGCCGCCGCGCTTCTCCGTCGGCAGCGCCAGCGCAGGGTGGCCGGTGAAGTTGAATGGTTGAGTGTTGTTGACGGCCTTGGTCACCGCCGAGCCAAGCAGGGCGTACTCGAGGATCTGCTCGCGTCCCACCGGCGGCTCGAACAGGGGCGCCTGGGTGATCGTGGTGGGCATCACGAGGATGTCGACGTCGGCCAACGCCGCGTCGTACGCCGCGACGAACCCACTGCGGGAGTTCTGCGCCTTCGCGTAGGTGCGTCCGCCGAAGTAACGCTTGCTGTACACCCCGGCGATGGCGTTGAGCGTGCCGCGGTGGTCGAGGCTCTCCGGCTGCGACTCCCAGACGCGGTTGATGGCCGCGATGGTGTCTGCCGGGTAGTAAGTCTTAGCGAAGGTGCCGTAGAAACCGGTCTGGCGCACGGCGAGCGACCCTTCCGCGCTGAGGGCGGCCTGGGCGGCTCCGGCTTTTAGGTGCAGGGGGATGCTGACACGGGTCACCACGGCGCCGAGGGCTGCGAGGGTATCGATCGCGGCGTTGACGGATTCGGTAACCGCCTCGGTCGCGTTGAGGTAACCCTCGTCGACCACACCGATGCGCAGTCCTTTGATGCCGTCGCCGAGGGTGCTGAGCGAATCGTAATCGTCGGGAACGGCGCGACCCTGGCGTGGGTCGAGCCCGTCGTAGCCCGCGACAGCGTCAAGGGCGATCGCGCAGTCCTCCGCGGTCATCGCCATGGGTCCGACGTAGTCAATGCTCTGGTCGGAGCCAAACCCGGCCCCGAAGTGGGAGACAAGGCCAAACGTAGGTTTCAGGCCGATGGTCCCCGTCCACGCGGCCGGAATACGGATGCTTCCGCCCTGGTCGCCACCAAAGGAGATATCCACCTCACCGAGGGCGAGGGCGACAGCTGAACCAGAGGAAGAACCGCCGGTGAGGTGGTTGGGGTTGTGAGGGTTGAGCGGACGCTCGTAGTCTCCGGACGCTCCGCCGAAGCCAAAACCACCGGCGAGGCCGTTCATGACGTTTTTACCCGTGACGGTTGCTCCCGCCTCAAGGGCGCGGCTGACGATGGTCGCGTCATAGTCCGGCACAAAACCCTCAAGGGCATACGCGCCAAAGGTTTGCGGCATGCCTGCCACAGCGGTGTGGTCCTTGTAGCTGACCGTCTTCCCCGCCAGCAGTCCGGTTCCGCTTCCCTCGATGTGGCATTTCCACATCCACGCGTTGTGCTGGTCCTCACTTCGGGCGGGGCGGGCTCCCGGAGAGCGGGCTCCCGGGAATCGCGGTGGCATGGTTTCGTCATGGCGTTCCTGCAGGAAAGTGTCGAAACCGCCCAGCAGCCGCCCGATGTGTTTTTGGTAGATGACCGTGTCTTCGCGGGCCATCGCCAGTCCCATTGATGCTGCGACGCTTTCGATGTCTTCCAGTCCTGGAACACGATGCATGCTGACTCCCTGTCTGTGCCGAACCTCCGCGGCCCGGTCGATCCGTCGTTGGTGAAGCCTCGCAGTCGGGCATTACGTCGCAATGTCAATTGGGTTCTGACCGTGTTTCGCCGGTCAAAACATTTCACGAAGTGACTTCTGATCAGCAAAATAAATATTTAGAAAGATGAGCAACGCCACCCCTCCGCCATAGAATCGGTGCCCCACCCCTGGTTGGGGGTCAAAAAAGTGAGAGAACGTAACATGCGTTTAACACGTCCGAACCATTGCGGGGCCCTGTCCTCGCGATACTGGGAAGGAGACCGAGTACCTCATCGCCACGAGAGGACGCCTAGTGCTGCACCCCACGAATCCGATTTCTGGACCGATCAGTATCGACCAGCAGAAGTCCAGAATTGTGCAGTGGGTATGTGATGTCCTACGCGCTGAACTGAATTCAGGCGCCTACCCCAACAACGTGCTCCCCAGCGAGGATGCGCTGATCGCCAAATACAGCGTGACCCGCGGAACCATCCGCAGGGTACTAACGATGTTGCGCGAGCAGGGTGTCATCGAGCGGGTGCGCGGCGCCGGGACCTTTGTGATGTCGCGGGGCCTGGTCGTTCATGACATCGGACAATCCCGCGATATCGCGCAGGATGTCAACGCACAGGCACCTCGCGTCTCGATCATGGCCACCCACGTGAGTTCCCGCCCGGCCATTGAGTTCATCGCCCGATCCCTTGGCATTGAGACCGGCGCTGAGGTCATCATCGTCGAGTCGATAACGTCTCTGGACGGATTCCCGCTGTCACTGCGTTCGGCTTTTATGCCCGCCAGTGTTTTCGCAGAGATCCTGCTACCTGGTTTTGACATCGACCGCTCCCCGTACGAGATCATCAACGACGTTCTCAGAGAGCCTGTCGGGGCAACCGAACTGCACATCAGCGCCTCCATCGCCGATTCCACGGCCGGGGAATCGCTTGGTATCCCTGTCGGTTTCCCCCTGCTAGATACCGCTCGCGTGATTCGAAACCTCGATGGCCTGGCTGTCGAGTACAGCGTCTCCCACTGTCGCGGAGATCGAGTGATCTTTTCCACCCTCATGCAAACAGCGGATGCCGCCCCGAGTGCCCACCTGCACGGCGATACTCTCTTCAACCGCAGCGGGCGCCGGTCACCTACCGCAGCAGTGCGCTGAATATCACCTCGAAGATCCTCGGATTACGAAGGAGCTGTTGCTTGTGGCAGCGGACTACCACCCGCGGTCGGGGCCACGGAAACCTGGCAGCGAGGTACGGGGATAGAAACCCTCGCCGTACCTTTGCCGTAGGGTTTTCGCATGACTCTCGAGAGCGCACCGGAATCCGAGCTGCCCACGAACGATCCCCTCACCCGCACCCCCGCCGAGGGCCTGGTCATCGACCCGGTACTCGACCTCATCGTTGATCCGCTTGCCGAATCCAACAAGGGGTCGGAGTGGTGGCGCAGTGCCGTGATCTATCAGATCTATCCGCGCTCCTTCGCTGACTCCGACGGCGACGGTGTGGGGGACCTGGCCGGCATCACCTCCCGCCTGCCCTCGCTCGCCACCCTGGGTATCGACGCGATCTGGTTGTCCCCGTTCTTCACCTCGCCGCAGCGCGATGCCGGATACGACGTCGCCGACTACTGCGACGTCGACCCGATCTTCGGTACCCTCGAGGACTTCGACCGCCTCGAACAGGAGGCACACCGCCTCGGCCTCCGGGTGATCGTTGACCTGGTTCCCAACCACACGTCCTCCGACCACCGCTGGTTCACCGCGGCCCTTGCCGCCGGTGCTGGCTCCCCCGAGCGTGCCCGCTACATGTTCCGCGACGGCAAGGGAAACAACGGCGAGCTGCCACCGAACAACTGGCAGTCCGTCTTTGGTGGCGAGGCCTGGACCCGCACCACCGATCCAGACGGCCGCCCCGGCCAGTGGTACCTGCACCTGTTTGACAGCTCCCAGCCCGACCTTGACTGGTCGAACGAATGGGTACGCGAACAGTTCCGCGAGATCCTGCGATTCTGGCTGCGCCGAGGGGTCGACGGTTTCCGCGTCGACGTCGCCCACGGCATGATCAAAGTCGAGGGCCTCCCCGATTACTTTGCCCCCACCCTGGAAGACGGCGAGGACGCCAACTCGATGGGTGGCGACGCCGCCGCTGTTCCATACTGGGCCCAGCCCGGGGTCCACGAGATCTACCGGGACTGGCACCAGCTGCTCGAAGAATTTGACGGCGACCGGGTGCTCTGCGCAGAGGCGTGGGTACAGCCGCTCAGCAAACTCGCCAACTGGGTGCGCCCCGACGAGATGCACCAGGCCTTCAACTTCAGCTACCTGGAGACCCCGTGGTCGGGCAACGAGATCCGCGCGATCGTGGACGAGTCCATCGAGGCTTTTTCGGGTGTTGGCGCACCGAGCACCTGGGTCCTCTCCAATCACGACGTGATCCGCCACACTTCGCGCCTCGCGCTGGACTCCCCGCCCCCGCAGGGAGCCGGCCTCGGCCCTCTGAGCGAGCCGAAACCCGATGAGGCCCTGGGCCTGGCCCGGGCCCGCGCCGCGTCCCTGCTGATGCTGGCCCTGCCCGGCAGTGCCTACGTCTACCAGGGCGAGGAACTCGGCCTCCCCGAGGTCATCAACCTTCCCGACGCGTCCCGCCAGGACCCCACGTTTTTCCGTCACAATGGCGAAAAGTACGGACGTGATGGATGTCGCGTCCCCATCCCGTGGGAAGCTGGCACCCCCGCCTACGGCTTCAACAGCACCGGCGAGAGCTGGCTGCCCCAGCCCAGCGACTGGGACGACTACGCCCGCTCCAGCCAGGAAGGTGTCCCCGGCAGCACCCTGTCGCTCTACACGGCAGCCCTGCGCGAGCGTCGCGCTCGCGGGCTTGGTCTCGGCTCCGTCGAGTGGCTCGAGGGTTACGGCGACGACGTAGTGGCGTTCCGCAATGGCGACGTTGTGGTGATCGCGAACACCGGGCAGGTAGCCGTTGAGCTGCCCGTCGGCGACATCGTTGTGTCGTCGGTGGCTCTCTCAGAGGCCGCACTTCCCGCTGATACCACCGTGTGGCTTATCCCCCGCCCCGAGTACGACGACTAAGCCCCGCGTCGAGCTCGCCGCAGAACGTTGCGGCCGCGCCTGACCCGTCCGGCTCCCTGGCACCGTATGTGCCCGGGAGCCGGACTTTTTTGATGGCAGGGCCCACTCGGCCACCATCGGACCATTTGCGGGCGTGCAGGCGTGTGTACGCCTGCGTTCGCGCGGGCGCGCGTACGCAGGCGCGCGTGTATGCGGGCGCGCCCGCGCGTGCGCACACGCGCACGTGC
>JAODAO010000254.1 GCA_025463465.1 Glaciihabitans sp.
CCGGTCGTTTTGAAGAGGTACGCCAGCTGGGCGACATCCACCGACGAGGGGCCGAGGCTCATCCCGGCGAGCGCGGTCAGGATCGGCAGGGTCTCGCTGACGGGCAGTTCGACGTCGTCGACGTGGCGGGCGAAGCGGTGCAGCTTCAGCAGGCTGACGGCGGACTCGTTGAACAGGCTGTGGCCGTGCAGCGAGGTGACAACGGTGTTCCTGCGGTACAGCTGGCCGATCAGCGGGATCATCGTCTCGGCGGAGGCCAGGCGGTCCACCCAGCCGTCGATCTCGGTGGCCTCGTTGGCCAGCTTGGCAGGATTCGCCGGGTTGGCCTCGTTGGCCGGGTTGGGCTGGGGCTGTTCGGGGTGCGCGGGCGTCATTGCGGGCTCCTTGTACGTCGGGGTAATCACGATCTACGCCGGAAGTGGTGGAGCCCAGCGTGTTCCGAACCTTACCCGGTGTGTGCGGTTATCAACAGGTTTGGGGCGGTGGAAGGGGTGGAAAGGGCAGGGAGATGAGGGTGCAGGGGGATGTCCGCCCGGGCCGAAACCCGGGCGGACCGTCTTCGTGGGTGGTTAGCGCTGGTCGCGGCGCGACTGCTCTGCACTGGTACCGGCGTTACCGTTACCGGCGTTGCTGCCGCTGGTGCTGCTGTTGCTGGCCGCGTTGGCGCCGGCGGTTGGTCCCTCCACGATCTGGGTGATCTCGTGGGTGGTGACGCGTTCGTTGTTCACGTCGCTGTCGTCGTAGTGCTGCGCGTTCTGCTCGTCGATCGAGCCGTGGTCGTCGAGGCTCATCGTTCTCTCGTCGAAGGGCGACTTCTTGTCGAGCACCAAACGCACCTGTTCCCTGTCGATCTGGCTGGTCCAGGTTCCGATCAGCACCGTCGCCACCGCGTTTCCGGTGAAGTTGGTGAGGGCGCGGGCCTCCGACATAAAGCGGTCGATGCCGAGGATCACACCAACGCCGTCGACGAGGTCGGGGCGGTGGGCCTGCAGGCCGGCGGCGAGGGTCGCAATGCCGGCGCCGGACACCCCGGCGGCGCCCTTGGAGGCGATCATCATAAACAGCAGGAGGGAGATCTGCTCGCCCACGCTCAGCGGGGTGCCCATGGCATTGGCGATGAACAGCGATGCCATGGTCAGGTAGATGGCGGTGCCGTCGAGGTTGAAGGAGTAACCGGTGGGAACGGTGATGCCGACCACGGGCTTGGAGACACCCAGGTGCTCCATCTTCGCGATCAGGCGGGGTAGGGCGACCTCGCTGGAGGAGGTGGAGACGATCAGCAGGTATTCCCGGCCGAGGTAACGCATCAGTTTGAAGATGTTGAAGCCGGTGACCAGTTTGAGCAGCAGCCCGAGGATGACCACGATGAACAGCGCGCAGGTGATGTAGAAGGCGATCATCAGGGTGGCGAGCGCGACCAGCGCCGCGACACCGGTGTTGCCGACCACGGCGGCAATGGCCCCGAAGGCACCGATCGGGGCGATCCACATGATCATCCCGAGCAGGCGGAACACCAAAATCTGCAGCTGGCGGATGGCGCCGAGGATCGGGGCACCCTTCGCTCCCATCTTCTGCAGCGCGAAGCCGACCAGCAGAGCCACGAACAGCGTCTGCAGGATGTTGCCGCCGGTCAGGGCAGAGAACAGGGTTTCCGGAATGATGCCGAGAACGAATTCCTGGGTGGATGCCGGCTCGAGGCCGGAGGTGTCGTAGGTGGCGGAGGCGATGTTCAGGCCCTCCCCCGGGTGGATGAGGTTTCCGACGACCAGGCCGATGGCGAGGGCGAATGTCGACATCAGGATGAAGTAGCCGAGCGCGAGCCCGCCGACCTTGCCAACGGTGGCGGCCTTGGCGATGGAGCCGACGCCGAGCACAATCGTGCAGAAGATGATCGGCGAGATCATCATCCGGATCAGGGCGACAAAGCCGTCACCGAGCGGTTTCAGCGCCTTGCCGACCTCGGGGGCGCCGAGGCCAACGGCGATGCCGGCGGCGACGGCGATGATGACCGCGATGTACAGCCAGTGGCTGCGGTCCATTTTCTTTTTGACCGGTTGTCCCGGCTGGGTACGGGCGGAGCTTGCGGATGCCATTGGTCTTCCTCGTCGTTGAGAGTTGCGATGGGTGCGTAAGTTGCAGGGGGATGCCTCGTGTGTGGTCTCATCTTGATCACCGGGTTCTCCCTGCGCCCCGTTGTGTTCATAATGTTCGCGGCGACGTCGCCCTGGCGCTTATCGTTGCCTGACCGGCGTTTCGACGCGGGCGACGCAGTGTTGCGATTTCCTCCCGGTGCCGGGAGGTGGGAGGAGGACGACGGTGTCGCGACTTCTCCGAGGCCTGAGCATCTCCGCCCGGCTGTTTTTCCTGCAGTTCGCGGTGATCCTGGTGCTCACCGGCACCGCCACCGTTCTCCTCTGGGCCGAGGCGCGCGCCGACGTGGAGAAGGATGCCGCGGAGCGCTGCCTGGCCGTCGCCGGTGCCATCGCCGTCAGCCCGTTCGTCGCCGAATCGGTTGTTGGCCCGGAACCGACCGGGCAGTTGCAGCCATACGCGGTCGACATCATGGCCACAACGGACACCGACTTCGTCACCATCATGGCGCCGGATCGCACCCGCTTCACCCATCCCGACCTGGGCGAGATCGGCAAGGACTTCCGCGGCACCATCGGCCCGGCGCTGCGGGGCGAGTCGTTCACCGAGACCTACACCGGCACCCTCGGGCCCTCCGTCCGCGCGGTTGTCCCGATCCTCGCCGACGGTGACACCACCCCGGGTGCGAGTGACGGTGAGGTCATCGGCATCGTCTCGGTGGGAGTCACCGTCAACAACGTCTCCGTGGCCCTCGGCAGCCGGCTACTGATCGTGTTCGGTGCCGCCGCGCTCACCCTGCTGCTCGGTGGGCTCGGCTCGTGGTCACTGAGCCGCTACCTTCGCCGGGTCACCTGGGGCCGCGGCCCGGTGGAGCTCGCCAGGATGTTCTCCTACTACCAGGGGGTGCTGCACTCGGTGCGCGAGGGCCTGGTGCTGGTGGACACCCAGGGGCGCCTCGCCCTCTACAACGACCAGGCCGCCGAGCTGCTGAGGCTACCGCTTGCCCGCCCGGCCGCCCCACAACCGGTCGCCGAGCTTGACCTGCCTGCGGCGCTGCGTTCCCTGCTGGCCAGCGGCGAGCGCACCGTCGACGAGGTGTATCTCACCGATGACCGGGTCCTGCTGGTGAACCAGGAGGTGGCGCTCAGTAGCGACGCCTCCCGCCCCGCCCGTGTCCTCGGCACCGTCACCACCCTGCGCGACCACACCGAGCTGCGCCAGCTCACCGGTGAACTGCAGACCATGCGCACCCTCTCCGACGCCCTGCGCTCGCAGACCCACGAGTTCTCCAACCGCCTGCACACCATCGTCGCGCTGATCGAGCTGGGCAGGGCAGACGCCGCACTCGAGTTCGCCGCGCACGAACTCAGCACCAGCCAGGACCTCGCCGACCAGCTGATCAGCTCCATCAACGAACCCGCGCTGGCGGCCCTGCTGCTCGGCAAGGCCGCGCAGGCCAACGAGCGGGGCATCGAGTTGCAGTTCGACGTCGACCAGAACGTTGGCCACCTCGACCTGGTCCCCCACGACGTCATCACCATCATCGGCAACCTGCTCGACAACGCGATGGACGCCGTCGGCCGCGCCCTCGACGGCCATCCCTCCCCCAGCACCGAACCACCCCGGGTGCTGCTCGAGATCGTCCGTGAGCAGGCGAACGCCGCCGACAACGCCGGGCCCATCGTCATCCGGGTCTCCGACAACGGGCCCGGGGTTGGCGACGCCGAGCGCATCTTCGAGCGCGGTTACAGCACCAAAACGGTCAGCCCGGGCGACGCCGACCAGGGCATCGGCCGCGGCATCGGCCTCGCCCTCGTTGGCCAGACCGTTCGCCGACTCGGCGGGCAGATCGACGTCGAGTCGAGCAACGGTGCGGTTTTCACCGTTGTCCTCCCGGCGGCGGCGCCCGTATGAGTGCCGCTGCCGGGCGGGCCGTGCGGGTGCTGGTGGTTGACGACGAGGTCATCACCGCGAACGCGCACGCCGAATATGTGCGCCGCATCAACGGTTTCGAGGTGGCAGCGATCGCCCACGACGGGCGCGAGGCGACCCGCATGCTGAACGGGCAGGGGGATGTCGCAAGCGGCGCCATCGACCTGATCCTGCTCGACATGAACCTGCCGGACACCCACGGCCTCGAACTGTGCAGGCGCATCAGGGCGTCGGGGCTGAACGTCGACATCATCGCTATCACGGCGGTGCGCGACGTCGCCGTGGTGCGGGCCTCGGTGTCGCTCGGCATTGTGCAGTACCTGATCAAACCGTTCACCTATCCGACCTTCGCCGAGAAGATGACGGCGTACCTGGCGTTCCGCGCGAGCTTCGACGATGCAGCAGGGCTCGCCACCCAGAGCGAGGTCGACCAGACCATGGCGAACCTGCGGGCGCCGCAGCGCCCCCGGCTGGACAAGGGAATGTCGCAGGAGACCCTCGACCACGTTATTGATGCGCTGCGCAACCGGGCTGCTCCCCGGGGCGGGCTGCCCTCAGCTGCGCCGGCCGGGGTGTCCGCCGCGGAACTCGCGGAGGTGCTGCAGCTGTCGCGTGTCACCGCCCGGCGTTACCTCGAACACCTGGTCGAGCTCGGCGCGGTCGCGCGGGAGCCCCGCTACGGCACCCCCGGCCGCCCGGAACTCGAATACCACTGGCGGGCTAAAGCCGAACGCTGACCACCTGGCTCGCAGGTGCGCCGCCTAGGATTCTCCGGGTGCACCGTGAACCGACCGACATCCCTGCTGACCCGTTACGCGTCTCCGCCCCCACCGACCAATTCATCCGGGTTAGGGGCGCTCGCGAGAACAACCTGAAAAACGTCGACGTCGACATCCCCCGTGACGCGATCGTGGCATTCACCGGGGTGTCCGGCTCCGGCAAGTCGTCGCTCGCGTTCGGCACGGTCTTCGCCGAGGCCCAGCGGCGCTTTTTCGAGTCCGTTGCCCCCTACGCGCGCCGGCTGATCCAGCAGGGCAACACCCCACACGTCGACGAGATCAGCGGGCTGCCACCCGCGGTCGCCCTGCAGCAGCGCCGCGGCACCGCCAGCGCGCGCTCCACGGTTGGCACGCTGACCACCCTGTCCAATTCGATGCGGATGCTCTACTCCCGCGCCGGCAGCTACCCGGCGGGCGCCGGCCGGCTCGATTCCGACTCGTTCTCGCCGAACACCGCGGCGGGCGCCTGCCCGGTGTGCCACGGCCTCGGTGTCGCCCACACCGTCAGCGAGGAATCGCTGGTGCCAGACACGTCGCTGAGCATCCGGGACGGTGCGGTCGCGGCCTGGCCGGGGGCGTGGCAGGGCAAAAACCTGCGCGACATCACCATCGCGCTCGGCTACGACGTCGACGTTCCGTGGCGCAACCTTCCGCAGGCGTCCCGCGACTGGCTGCTGTTCACCGAGGAGCAGCCGTCCGTGCAGATCATCCCCCAGCGTGACCGCGTCGCCAAGCCATACATGGGCCGGTTCTGGAGCGCGAAAAGCTACGTCCTGCACACCCTCAACG
>JAODAO010000261.1 GCA_025463465.1 Glaciihabitans sp.
CGGTTTTGAGGTTCTTGACCTCTTCGTCGGGGATCTTCACGTCGAACTTCTCTTCAGCGTTGACGACGATCGTCATCATCGAGATGGAGTCGATGTCGAGGTCGTCGGTGAAGGACTTGTCCAGCTCGACCGTGTCTGTTGCGATGCCGGTCTCATCGTTGATGAGCTCTGCCAGTCCGGCGAGGACTTCTTCCGTGGACAATGCCATTGTGATATCTCCTTGAGGGTGTCGTATGACCGTTGAATAGCTTATTAGGGGAGGACGACTACCTGCGCGCCAAACACGAGGCCGGCTCCAAAGCCGATCTGTAGCGCGAGGCCGCCGCTGAGTTCAGGGTGCTCTTCGAGCAGGCGGTGGGTGGCCAGTGGGATGGACGCGGCCGACGTGTTGCCGGTCGTTTCGATGTCGCGGGCAATGGCGACGGATTCGGGCAGTTTCAGCTGCTTGGCGAACTCGTCGATGATGCGCATATTGGCCTGATGGGGGATAAAAGCGGCGAGTTGGTCACTGGTGACACCGGCGGCGTCCAATGCCTTCTGCGCCATCTTGGCCATCTCCCAGACGGCCCAGCGGAACACGGTCTGGCCCTCCTGGCGGAGGGTCGGCCATGCGACATCGCCCTCGCCCTCACGGTACTCCTGCCAGGTCGAGTCCATGCCGACGGCATCCCATTTGGACCCGTCCGAGCCCCACACCGTTTTTGAGATGCCCGGCGTGTCGCTCGGCCCAACGATCGCAGCACCGGCGCCATCACCCAGCAGGAAGGAGATTGTGCGGTCGGCGGGGTTAGCGAAGTCGCTCAGTTTTTCGGCGCCGACGACGAGAACGTAGGTGGCGATGCCGCTGCGGATCATCGAATCGGCCTGGGCGATTCCGTAGGTGTATCCGGCACAGGCGGCGCTGATGTCGAAGGCCGGCGCTGGTGTTGCACCGATGCGGTCGGTCAGCAGCGCGGCCAGTGAGGGTGTCTGCACGGTGTTGCTGATCGTGGAGACGATGACGGCGTCGATCTGGTCGGGGCGGAGGCCGGCCTTCTCGATCGCCTCGAGGCTGGCCTGCACCGCGAGGTCCACGGCCTGGACGTCCTTGCCGGCGCGGCGGCGGGTGATAACCCCGGTGCGTTGGCGAATCCACTCGTCGCTCGAGTTGATGGGGCCGGCGATGTCGTCATTGGTGACAACAAGCTCGCCGCGGGCGGCACCGAGGCTGATTATGCGGGTGTATTTCGGGCCATCAAACTGGATCAGGGTTGGTGTTGTCATTTCGTCCCGTTCATCATCTCGTAGGCGGCGGCTAGATCATCGGGTGATTTGACCGTGACGGTGGGGATGCCCTTGAGGCCGCGCTTGGCGAGACCGGCGAGGGCACCGGCTGGTGCGAGTTCGATCAGGCCGGTGACTCCGGCCTCGGCGAGTGACGCCATGGTCTTGTCCCACCGGACGGGGGACGATACCTGGCCGACCAGGAGTTCAACGAACCGGCGGCCCGAGGTGACGGCTGAGCCGTCCCTGTTCGTCCAGATCGGAAGTGTTGGGTCGTTGGCGGTGACCGACTCGCCGACGGCGCTGAGGTGGTCGACGGCGCTCTGCATGTACCGGGTGTGGAAGGCTCCTGCGACCTGCAGGGGGATGACGCGGGTGCCGCGCAGGGGCTCCGCCTGGAGGGCGGCGAGGGAGTCCAGCGCGCCGGCGACAACGATCTGTCCACCGCCGTTGAAGTTCGCGGGCTCGAGGCCGAGTTCGCTGAGGCGGGCGAGGAGGGCCTCTTCGTCGCCACCGAGGACGGCGCTCATACCGGTCGGGGTCTCAGCGGCGGCGGCGGCCATCGACCTGCTGCGTTCGCGGACGAAGGTCATGGCGTCGGTCTCGGACAGGATTCCGGCGGCTGCCGCTGCCGTGATCTCACCCACCGAGTGTCCGGCGACACCGGCGACCTTGGAGCGGCCGTCGTTGTCGAACAGGGCCGAGAGGGTGAGCAGCCCAGCGGCGACGATGAGGGGCTGCGCGACGGCCGTGTCGCGAATCGTGTCGGCGTCGCTGGTCGTGCCGTGGGCGGCCAGGTCGATCTGCGCGACCTCGGACAGTCGTCCGAGCTGGTCACGGAAACGTTCTTCTGCCAGCCAGGGTTCGAGGAACCCCGGGGTCTGTGAGCCCTGGCCCGGTGCGACGACAACGATCATCCGTCTAGTCTGCCCGTACCCGGGGTGTTCTCGATGTCATATTGGTCCTAATCATGGGGCGTTTCGTTGTGCGAGTCCTCTAAATGAGTGCTCGAAACACCTGATTCGCACCGGGAACGGGACTTCGGACGCTCAGCGCTTGCGGGTCGGGTCCGGTTCGGCTATTGACCCGATGATCAGCGCCGACTGGAGAATCAGGGCTTCCCGCGCTCCCGTGGCGTCCCAGCCGATCACCTCGCTGATGCGCTTGAGGCGGTAGCGGACGGTGTTCGGATGCACAAAAAGCTCTCGTGCCGTCGCCTCGAGCGAGCGTCCGTTGTCCAGGTAACACCACAGGGTGCCGAGCAGCTCGGTGGAATGGGCCTGCAGGGGTTTGTAGATGCGGTTGATCAGCGTGGAACGCGCCTGCGGGTCGCCGGCGAACGCACGTTCGGGAAGCAGGTCATCCGCCAGAACCGGCCGTGGCGCGTTGCGCCAGGAACGGGCGACGGCGAAACCGGCGAGGGCGCCCTTAGCGCTTTTGGAAGCATCCACCAGTGTTGACACCTCGTGTCCGAGCACCAGGTGACCGGGTCCGAAGCCGGGTTCGAGCTGGGAGGCGATTTCGATGAAGGGCAGCGGCGTTTTGGAATCGTCCGCACCGTCGAGGGGTGCCGGTTCGGCTCGACCAATAACGAGGACAAGCCGGTTGCCCTGGACCCCGATCAACACGTCGGCGTCCAGGTGGCGCGCGGTGCGTCGCAGCTGGTCGACGTCGAGCACCCGGGGGGTTGTGCCAACGAGCACACAGACTTCACCGTGGCCGTTCCAACCGAGGGCGGCAATCCGGCTGGGCAACTCGTTGTCATACTCGCCGCTCAGGATCGAGTCGACAACGAGGGCCTCGAGCCGCGCGTCCCAGAGACCTCGGGCCTCGGCGGCACGCGCGTAAACATCAGCGGACGCGAAGGCGATTTCGCGGGAGTACAACAGGATGGCCTCGCGAAGCGCCGAATCGCTGTCCTTGATCCGCTGTTCAACCACTTCAACGGTGATTCGGATCAACTGCAGCGTCTGCTGCAGGCTGACCGAGCGCAACAATTCGCGCGGGGCGGCGCCGAAAACGTCCGCGGCAATCCACGGGGTCGCCTTGGGATCCTCGAACCAGCTAATGAACGAGGTGATTCCCGCCTGGGCGACCAGGCCGACGGCTGACCGCCGCCCCGGTGGCATGTCGCCATACCAGGGCAGCGTGTCTTCCAGTCGTTTCAGCGTGGCCGTGGCTAGCTCACCAGAAATGGTGCGCAGCCACGCCAGCGTCTGTTCCTTCGTTTTCGGCGTCACCAAGGGCTAGCTTTCGCCGCCGGCCGATCCCGTGGTACCCGCGTTGACGTCGTGCAGGCGGTACATCTCGATCGCACGGGACGGGACGGAGGGATCCATCTTGCCCTGGCGGACGAGTGCCTCGAGGGTGCGAACCACCAGCGACGGTCCGTCGATCTTGAAGAATCGACGGGCTGCGGCGCGGGTGTCCGAGAAGCCGAACGAGTCGGCACCCAGGGTTGCGAAATCGCCGGGTACGAACTGGCGAATCTGGTCGGGCACCGCGTGCATAAAGTCGGTCACGGCGACGAACGGACCCTGGGCGTCACGCAGCTTCTGCGTGACGTAGGGAACGTGCGGCTCCTCGTCCGGGAACAGGAAGTTGTGCTCGTCTGCGGCAAGGCCGTCGCGACGCAACTCCGTCCAGGACGTGACGGACCAGACGTCCGCAGACACACCCCAGTCGTTCTCGAGCAACTGCTGGGCTTCGATCGCCCACGGTACCGCGACACCTGAGGCGAGCAGCTGTGCCTTCGGACCCTGATTGTAGGCCTCGGACACACGGTGGATACCGCGCAGGACGCCCTCAACATCAAGGTTCTCCGGCTCGGCGGGATGCACGATCGGCTCGTTGTAGACGGTGATGTAATACATCACGTTCGGGTCGGGGTTCTCACCGCCATACATCCGCTGCAGGCCCGCGCGAACGATCTGGCCCATTTCGTACCCGTAGGCGGGGTCATAAGACACCACGGCGGGGTTAGTGGACGCCAGCAGAAGCGAGTGGCCGTCGGCGTGCTGCAGCCCCTCGCCGGTCAGCGTGGTGCGTCCGGCGGTGGCGCCGATGATAAATCCTCGCGCCATCTGGTCGCCGGCAGCCCAAATCGCGTCGCCGGTGCGCTGGAATCCGAACATCGAATAGAACACGTAGACCGGGATGAGCGGCTCGCCCTGGGTCGAATACTGGGTTCCAGCAGCAGTGAACGCCGCGAACGCGCCGGCCTCGTTGATACCAACGTGGACGATCTGGCCCTGCGGGCTCTCCTTGTAGGCGAGGAGCTGCTCCCGGTCGACCGAGGTGTAGTTCTGGCCGTTCGGGTTGTAGATCTTCGCCGTCGGGAAGTACGCGTCCATACCGAACGTGCGTGCCTCGTCCGGGATGATCGGCACAATGCGGTGACCGAACTCCTTGGAGCGGAGGAGATCCTTCAGCAAACGGGCGAACGCCATGGTGGTGGCGATCTCCTGCTTGCCTGAGCCCTTCTTCGCGATGGCGAAGGCGGAGTCGTCGGGGAGCACGATTTGGGTGTACTTCGAGCGGCGCTCCGGCACGTAACCGCCAAGCGCACGACGGCGCTCGTGCAGGTACTCGATCGCCTCGTCGCCCTCTCCCGGGGGGTAGTACGGCGGCTGGTACGGGTTTTCCTCGAGCGCGGCGTCGGTGATCGGGATTCGCATCTCGTCACGGAACTGCTTGAGGTTGTCCAGCGTCAGCTTCTTCATCTGGTGGGTCGCGTTGCGTCCCTCGAAGGACGGGCCGAGGCCGTAGCCCTTGACCGTCTTGGCGAGGATCACGGTGGGCTGGCCGGTGTGTTCCTGAGCCGCCTTGAACGCGGCGTACACCTTGCGGTAGTCGTGGCCACCGCGCTTGAGGTTCCAGACCTGCTCGTCGCTGTAGTCCTTAACCATCTCGAGGGTGCGGGGATCGCGGCCGAAGAAGTTCTCGCGAACGTAGGCGCCACTCTCGGCCTTGTAGGTCTGGTAATCGCCGTCGGGGGTGCGGTTCATCAGGTCGCGCAGTGCGCCCTCGGTGTCGCGGGCGAGAAGTTCATCCCACTCGCGGCCCCAGACGACCTTGATGACGTTCCAGCCGGCGCCGCGGAAGAAGCTCTCCAGCTCCTGGATGATCTTTCCGTTTCCGCGGACCGGGCCATCGAGGCGCTGCAGGTTGCAGTTG
>JAODAO010000287.1 GCA_025463465.1 Glaciihabitans sp.
GGCGCTGCGCGAGCGGGTGCTTGGCCTCGCCGCCCAGCACGGCACCACGCTCGTCGCCGACGAGACCATGGCGGAGCTGGCCATCGACGACAGCAACGAGCACGGCGAGACACCCCTTCCGTTCGCCGCGTACACCAGCGGAACCCCACCGATCCTGGTCGGGTCCGTGGGCAAAACGGTGTGGGGCGGGTTGCGCATCGGCTGGATCAGGGCGGACCGCTCGATCATCCAGAGGCTGGTGCGGGCGCGGTCCTCCGGCGACCTCGGCAATCCCGTTCTGGAGCAGCTGCTCGTCACCAACCTGCTTGACGACTACGACGGAATCCTCGCCACCCGCCGCGCCCACCTGCGCGCCGGCCGCGACACCCTCGCAGGTTTGTTGGCGCAGAAACTGCCGGAGTGGAGTGTGCCAGCCGTCGCCGGTGGCCTCACCACCTGGGTCAACCTGGGCGAACCGGTCAGCTCCCAGCTCACCCTCGCCGCGCGCAGCGAGGGCCTGCTGCTCGCCGCCGGGCCGAGATTCGGGCTGGAGGGCGCCTTCGAGCGGTTCCTGCGTATCCCGTTCTCGTACTCCCCGGAGGAGACCGAACGAGCGGTGGATGCGCTCGCGGCGGCCTGGCGCACGGTCGGCCGGTTCCCGGTAAGCGACAGCCCCTACCTTGCCGGCGTCGTCTAATCCAGTGAACTTAACGAACCGGGCATAATCCAGACTCACAGCCCACTCTGTCAGGGTCCCGGGTGATAATTCTGGAAGGCACACGCTGCCGTGTGTTTATTGCCGCACTGCCATCCCCCGTTGTGCGCAGCATTCCTAGGGAGACTCGCCGTGCATCTGCTTTCCGTGTTCAGCCTGCGAAACCGGGCACTCATCGCCCTGGTGACGATTGTGATCGGCATCTTCGGCGGCATCGCGCTGAGCACACTGAAGCAGGAACTGATCCCCTCGCTCACGTTCCCCCAGCTGGTGGTTGTCACCAGCTACCCCGGGGCATCACCCGACGTGGTCAACACCGACGTCAGTACCCCGATCGAGACCGCAATCCAAGGGGTCGCCGGGCTGGAATCGACCACCGCCACCTCCCGCGCGAACGTCTCGACGGTGTCGGCCTCGTTCGTCTACGGCAGCGACATCACCAACATCGAGCAAAAAGTGCAGCTCGCCATCAACCGCATCAACTCGACCCTGCCGGCCGACGTCGAACCGCAGGTGGTCACCGGCAGCATCGACGACCTGCCCGTTATCCAGGTTGCCGTCACCAGCGACCTCGACCCGCGCGACCTCTCCGCCCAGCTCGAGGCCAACGTGATCCCCGAGATCCAGGGCCTCGACGGGGTGCGCGAGGCCAGCCTGCTCGGCACCATCGGCCAGCGCATCTCGATCACCCCCGACCCAGAGAAGCTCGCGGCGCGCGGGCTCAGCGTCACCAGCATCACCGACGCGCTCGACGCCAACGGTTCCCTCCTGCCCGCCGGATCGATCACCGAAAACGACAAGACCCTGGTGGTGCAGGCCGGCACCCGGCTCACCTCCACCGACGAACTCACCGCCATCCCCCTGCTCGGTGGCACCGACCTGTCGCTGGTGACGCTGGGGGATGTCGCAATCGTGGCCCTTGCCGACGATCCCACCGAGGGCATCTCCCGGGTGGACGGCCAGGACGCGCTCACCATCGCCGTCACCAAAACCCCGGCGGGCAACACCGTCTCCGTGTCGCGCCTTGTTGCCGACCTGCTGCCCGACCTCGAGGACGACCTCGGCAACGGCACCCAGTTCACCGTGGTCTTCGACCAGGCCCCGTTCATCGAGCAGTCGATCGAGTCCCTCGCCACCGAGGGCCTGCTCGGCCTGGTCTTCGCGGTCATCATCATCCTGATTTTCCTGATGTCGATCCGCTCGACGCTGGTCACCGCGATCTCGATCCCCGCCTCGGTGCTGATCACCTTTATCGGTATGCTCGCCTCCGGTTACACCCTCAACATCATCACCCTGGGCGCGCTGACGATCGCCATCGGCCGGGTGGTGGATGACTCGATCGTGGTCATCGAGAACATCAAGCGCCACCTCACCCTCGGCGAGGAGAAACTGCCGGCCATCACCACCGCCGTGCGCGAGGTCGCCGGCGCTGTCACGGCCTCAACCGTCACCACCGTCGCGGTGTTCCTGCCGCTGGCGCTCGTCGGCGACATCACGGGTGAACTGTTCCGCCCCTTCGCCCTCACGGTCACCATCGCCCTCGGTGCTTCGCTCTTTGTCGCCCTCACCATCGTGCCCGTGCTCGCGTACTGGTTCCTCGGCAGCCCCGTGGAGAAGGTGGTGCACCGCCACGTTGGCAGCAACGGCCGAGGCAACGGCCACAACGGCAACGGCAACGGCAACAGCAACGGAAACGGAAACAGCAATGGCAACGGCGAGGCCAAGGAGCTGGGAGCGGGGTCCGATGTCGTCTGGGGCACGGTCGTCGGAACCTCGCCGCTGACCGCCACGGAACGCGACGAACTCGACACCCCCACCCGGCTGCAAAACGGATACCTGCCGGTGCTGCGCTGGACCCTCGCCAGGCCGTTCACCACCCTCGCCATCGCGCTGCTGGTACTCGGCGGCACCGTGGCCCTGGTGCCTCAGCTGGAGACCAACTTCATCGGCGACAGCGGCCAGAACACCCTGACCGTCTCCCAGCAGCTGCCCCTCGGTGCGAGCCTCGACGCCGAGAACACCGCCGCCACCAAGGTGGAAACGGTGCTGCGCGACATCGAGGGTGTCGACACCGTCCAGCTGTCAATCGGTTCCGGCGGCGGTGGGACCGCCTCCCTGCGCGCCGCGTTCGGTGGTGGCGGTGACATCACCTTCTCGCTCACCACCGACCCGGACGCCGACCAGGCCGAGATCCAGGACCGGGTGCGCGATGCCGTCGCCGACATCGACGATGCCGGGGAGATCACCCTCGAAAGCTCGTCGTCTGGCTTCGCGTCATCCACCATCGACGTGGAAATCACGGCCAACAACGAGGCCGACCTGCGCACGGCCGCCCAGGCCATCACCGATGAGGTCGCCGACCTCGACGTGACAGCGGAGGCCGCGAGCAACCTGTCCGAGGAGCAGCCCTTCATCGCCGTGAACGTCGACCGGGACAAGGCGGCCGAGAGGGGCCTCAGCGAGATCGCCGTCGGCGGCATCGTCACGGCGGCGATGAACCCCTCGGCGAGCGGCTCCGTTGTTATCAATGAAAGCACCCTGTCGATCTACATCGACAACGCCGACAAACCGCTCACCGTCCAGCAGTTGAAGGACTTCGAGATTCCCACGGCTACCGGTATCGTGCCGCTGTCCGACCTGGCGACCGTGGAGGAGGTCAACGGGCCGGCCAGCATCACCACGATCAAGGGCGTCCGCAGCGCCACCGTCAGCGTCACCCCGAACGGTGACGACGTGGGCACCGCCTCCACCGTCATCTCCGACGCCGTCGACGACGTCGAGCTGCCCGCCGGCGCCTCCGCCACCCTCGGCGGGGTCACCTCGCAGCAGGCAGACGCGTTCAGCCAGCTGGGGCTCGCGCTGCTGATCGCCATCCTCATCGTCTACATCGTGATGGTCGCCACCTTCCGCAGCCTCCGCCAGCCGCTGCTCCTGCTTGTGTCCATCCCGTTCGCCGCGACCGGGGCCATCCTGTTGCAGATCATCTCCGGCATCCCCCTCGGTGTTCCGTCGCTGATCGGTGTGCTGATGCTGATTGGAATCGTGGTGACCAATGCGATCGTGCTGGTCGACCTGGTGAACCAGTACCGGGCGCGCGGGCGAAAGGTGGGGGACGCCCTGATCCACGGCGCGAGCCGCAGGCTCCGCCCGATCCTGATGACGGCCCTTGCGACCATCTTCGCCCTGGTGCCGATGGCGCTCGGTCTCACCGGCCAGGGCGGATTCATCTCGCAGCCGCTGGCGATCGTGGTGATCGGTGGGCTGGTTTCCTCAACGCTGCTCACGCTGATTGTGCTGCCCGTGCTCTACTACCTGGTCGAGGGGGCCACGGAGCGCAGGTCGGAGCACCGCCAACGCAAGGCGCTCAACCTATCCATGGCGGACGTTCCCGACTAGAAAGACCCCAACGACTTCTCCATGCAGTAGCTGAGCTCGTCCCCGATGTACTGGCCGAAGTTGGGGATGGGGTGGAAGCCGGCCTTTTTGTACAGGTTGATGGCGTGCGGCTGGAGAGGACCGGTCTCCAGCTGCAGCAGCGTGTGGCCGGTTTCGACGGCGTGCTGCTCGACCGCGGCCAGCAGCGCCATGGCGACCCCGAGGCCGCGGGCGGCGGGGGAAACGAACATCCTTTTCAGTTCGGCGCTGCCATCCCCGCGGGAGACCAGGGCGATCATGCCAACGGCACCCGCGCGCGTTCCTGCGCCCGCGCCTGCAGCTGCGTCCGCCGTCGGCCGGGCGACGAAGACGCTGACAGCGTCGCTCTCCAGGTCGGCGACATCCAGCAGGTAGGCACTCTCGGGTGGATACAGCGAGAACGTGTAGTCGTCGCTCTGCCTGAGCAGATCGATGACCTCGTCCTGGCGCGCCGGCTCGATGGCGACGGAGACGGTCACCGCGGCCGCG
>JAODAO010000288.1 GCA_025463465.1 Glaciihabitans sp.
GTTCGGGTACTTCTCGCTCTTATCGAAGTCCTTGACGGTTATCAGACCGCGCAGCTTTCCCTCTTCGTCAACGAGAGGCAACTTCTCGATCTTGTGCTGCGCAAACAGGGCGATCGCATTGTCGGGATTAACACCGACCGGCGCGGTAATCAGCCCGTCCGTCGTCATCACGTCGCGGACGTACGTGGTGCTCTTCTCGAACTCGGAGACGAAGCGCATGTCGCGGTTGGTGATGATTCCGACGAGCGTTCCGTCAGCCTCAACAACCGGAAGTCCGGAAACGCGGAACTGGCCGCAGAGTGCGTCCACCTCGGCGACGGTCGCGTCGGGAGTGGTGGTGACGGGGTTGGTGATCATGCCTGACTCGCTGCGCTTGACTTTGTCAACCTGCGCGGCCTGGTCTTCGATCGAAAGATTTCGGTGGAGGATGCCGATTCCGCCGTTGCGGGCCATGGCGATCGCCATTCTGGCCTCGGTCACGGTGTCCATCGCGGCCGACAAAAGCGGCGACGCGACGGTGATTCGGCGGGTCAAACGCGAGGAAGTGTCTGCCTCGCTGGGGATTACGTCGGTATGCCCGGGCAGGAGCATAACGTCGTCGTAAGTGAGGCCGATAAAGCCGAACGGGTCTGGCTGATCCATGAGTTCCCTTGGTGAATGCGCGGAAATTTGCCCGGATGCGCCAACGAATCCCGGTAGTACATATTAACCAGTTAGCAGGATTTGTATTCCGCACCGCATAATAAGCGAGATCGAAGGACCATAACCGAGATCATTTGGTGTCCTGTTGGAAACACAGAGGCAACATTCTTTCAGTAGCGTCAACGTCGACGGTGAGCCAGAACCTTGAGGTCGTAGGACTTCAGCTGGTCCGTCTTGGAGGTTCCGTGCAACTCGCTCGCAGAGCTCACAAGCGCAGATCGCGCTTTATAGTCCTCGTGTTCGCCGCGCTTTGCGCTGCGGTCGCGCTTTCCGTAGTACCGCTCGCTTCCGCTCACGCGGACGAGATCGGCACAGATGAGTACGACTTCATCTTCAGTGGCAACGTCAAAAATGACAGCGTGCCCCTCGAAGACGTATTGATCCAAGTCGATGGCAACGGGTACAAGGCGGAAGTCGTCACCGACGCAGAAGGCAAGTGGCGCATCGGCGTCCCTGAAAAGGCCGAATACGAGATCACACTCGACGAATCAACCCTTCCCGAGGGCGTCATTGTGACCGAGGGCGGTGCAACCAAAACCGAGGAATTCGGCCTGACTAAAAATAAGTCGGTCAACTTCTTCCTCGGTGAGGGAGTGCGTGTCACCGTCAGCGTCTGGGACCAGCTCGCGGAACGGGCGGTGAACGGCCTGAACTTCGGCCTGATGCTCGCCCTCGCCGCGATCGGTGCATCCCTGGTTTTCGGTACAACCGGCCTGTCCAACTTCGCGCATTCGGAGTTTGTGACGTTCGGCGCGATTATGGCGTTGGTGTTCAGCACCTTTATAGGGCTGCCCATCTGGCTTGCTATCCCCATCGCCCTGATCCTCAGCGCTGCATTCGGATTCGTACTTGATCTAGGCCTATGGAGACCCCTGAGACGCAAAGGCGTCGGGTTGGTACAGCTGATGATCGTCAGCATTGGTCTCTCCCTGGCGCTGCGTTACGTTTTCCAGTACTTCATCGGTGGCGGCACCTACCAGCTGCCCGGCGCCGGAGCTGCGAAGATCATGCTGTTCGGGACCGTTGGCCTGACCGTGACCGACATGGTGAGCATGGGCGTCAGCGTTGTTGTGCTCCTCGCCGTGGCGTACTGGCTGCAGCGCACCCGCGTGGGCAAGGCCACCCGTGCCATCTCGGACAACCCCTCCCTCGCCGCTGCCTCGGGCATTGACGTCGACCGGGTCATCCGGATCGTCTGGATCCTCGCCGCAGCACTCGCCGGCCTTTCCGGCATCCTCTGGGCCTACTTCCGCCCGGGAATCAAGTGGGACATGGGCTCCGGCATTCTGCTGCTCATCTTCGCCGCCATCACCCTCGGTGGACTGGGAACCGCGTTCGGCGCACTCATCGGCTCGATGGTCGTCGGCATGATCGTTGAGGTCTCCACCCTGTGGATCCCCTCCGACCTCAAATACGTCGGGGCCCTCGTTGTCCTGATCCTGGTGCTGCTGGTACGCCCCCAGGGCTTGCTCGGCCGCCGCGAGAGAATAGGTTAGGCGTCATCATGGACTGGGGATCAATTCTCTCGAACACCGCCGCGTACATCATCTCCCCGGAGACGATTGCGTACGCCCTCGCAGCGCTCGGCCTCGCCGTGCACTTCGGTTACACGGGTCTGCTCAACTTCGGCCAGGCCGGCTTTATGGCCATCGGCGCTTACGGTTACGCCATCTCGATCCTGAGCTTCGGCCTGCCCTGGTGGGTCGGAATCATCGTCGGCATGCTCGGCGCCGTGGTCTTCGCATTCGTCCTGGGTATCCCAACACTCCGACTGCGTGCCGACTACCTGGCGATCGTGACGATCGCCGCGGCGGAAATCGTCCGCCTGCTCTTCACAACGCAGGCTTTCGACAAATTCACCAACTCCGCTGACGGCCTCGGCAACTACCACGCCGGCTTCCGTGCCGCCAACCCGATCCCGCCGGGAACCTACGGCTTCGGCCCGTGGGTCTACAACGAGAACCAGTGGTGGGTCCGTATCTTCGGAATCTCCCTGGTAGTCATCGCCGCCCTCATCGTCTGGGCCCTGATGCGCAGCCCGTGGGGCCGCGTTATCAAGGGTGTCCGCGAGGACGAGGATGCGGTACGCGCACTCGGCAAAAACGTCTTCGCTTACAAGATGCAGTCGCTCATCATCGGTGGAATCTTCGGTGCACTTGGTGGTGTGGTGCTCGCGCTGCCCTCCGCGGTGGTACCCAGCGTCTACGTCACGAGCCTGACGTTCTTCCTCTATACGATCCTGTTGCTGGGTGGTGCGGCGACGGTCTTCGGCCCGATAGCCGGATCAATCATCTTCTGGGTGATTATGGCGTTCCTTTCGAACGCGCTCCCGCAGATGGTCAACGCCGGCCTGCTGCCCTTTATGTCAACAACCCAGTCCCAGGTGCTCCGCTTCATATTGGTGGGAGTCGCGCTCATGCTGATCGTGATCTTCCGGCCCCAGGGAATCTTCGGCAACAAGAAGGAGCTGACCTTTGTCAAGTAGCGCGCTCCCCCGCACCGGTCGTCCCGTAAAGACCACCGGCCTGCACACCGGCGAAATCAAGCCGGGCGTCGCCAAACTCGACCCGATCATCGTGGCCGACAACATCACCCGGACGTTCGGCGGCATCCACGCCGTCAACGTCGAGCACCTTGAAATCCCACGCGGCGCCATCACGGCACTGATCGGGCCGAACGGCGCCGGCAAAACGACGCTGTTCAACCTGCTCACCGGGTTCGACAAGCCGAACACGGGCACCTGGACCTTCAACGGGAAGTCGATCTCAGGGATGGCAGCCTTCAAGGTTGCCCGCCTCGGCCAGATCCGCACCTTCCAGCTGACGAAGGCGCTCGGCCTGCTGACCGTCCTCGACAACATGAAGCTCGGCGCGAAAGACCAGATCGGTGAGGGACTGTTCCGCAGCCTCTTCCCCTTCTTCTGGCGCAAGCAGGACATCGAACTCGAAGCCCGCGCCTCGGAACTGCTGGTCAAGTTCAAGCTCGATGCCAAAAGCTCCGACTACGCCGCCAGCCTCTCCGGCGGGCAGCGCAAGCTGCTCGAAATGGCCCGCGCGCTGATGAGCAACCCGACGCTGGTTATGCTCGACGAGCCCATGGCCGGCGTCAACCCGGCGCTGACCCAGTCGCTGCTCGAGCACATCCTCGACCTGAAGAACGAGGGAATGACCGTCCTCTTCGTCGAGCACGACATGGCAATGGTCAGTCACATCGCCGACTGGGTTGTGGTGATGGCAGAGGGCCAGGTTGTTGCCGAGGGCCCGCCCGACGTAGTGATGAAAAACCCGGCCGTCATCGACGCCTACCTCGGCGCCCACCAGGACGTCGACCTCGGTATCGTCACCGGTCGCGTCAACGACAAGGGAGAACAGCTGTGAGCGCCACCGAACCGGAATTCGTCGTCGAGGTAGCGAACGTTACCGCTGGCTACCTGCCCGGAATCAACATCCTCAACGGTTGCTCGCTGACCGCCGCCAAGGGCGAATTGATCGGCATCATCGGCCCGAACGGTGCCGGGAAGTCGACACTGCTCAAAGCCATTTTCGGCCAGGTCAAGGTTCGTGGCGGCGAGATCCTGCTGAACGGCGAAGACATCACGGGGCTGCCAGCCAACAAGCTGGTTGGTCGTGGCGTCGGATTCGTCCCGCAGAACAACAACGTGTTCCCGAGCCTGACAATCGAAGAGAACCTGCAAATGGGCCTCTTCCAGAAGCCGAAGATCTACGAGGAGCGTCTCGAGTTCGTCACCGGCATCTTCGCGGAGCTCGGCAAGCGCCTGAAGCAGCGCGCTGGCCAGCTTTCCGGTGGTGAGCGCCAGATGGTCGCCATGTCTCGTGCGCTGATGATGGACCCGAAGGTGCTGCTGCTCGACGAGCCGTCCGCTGGCCTGTCCCCCGTCCGCCAGGACGAGGCGTTCATCCGCGTCTCCGAGATCAACAAGGCCGGCGTCACCACGATCATGGTCGAGCAGAACGCGCGTCGTTGCCTGCAAATCTGCGACCGCGGTTACGTCCTCGACCAGGGCCGTGACGCCTACACCGGGCCGGGACGTCAGCTGATGAGCGACCCGAAGGTCATCTCGCTTTACCTCGG
>JAODAO010000343.1 GCA_025463465.1 Glaciihabitans sp.
CGAAGTCGAACTCGAGGTTGGCGCCCCGTTCGGCGAGGCCGAGCAGGTAGTCGGGTTCGAGAAACTCGTCGACGTTGCACAACACCACCCTCTCGGCGGGCAGGCCGGCGTCGGTGACGATGTCGAGCACCTCGTGGCCGAGCCGCGCCGCCGGATCGAGGCGGATGCCAATGCTCGCCCCGGCGCGGGCGGCAGCTTTCGCGGAGGCGACCAGGTTCACGTGCTCCTGGGTGTCGAGAACCTCACTTGTACCGATCAGGCCGAGCATGGCCGCCTTGTAGCCGGTGCCGGGGACGGCGACGGTCAGCGCCTGGTGCAGGTGCTCCTCGAGCTGCGCCTCGGACATCGCGGTGATCCAGTCGGGCAGGCTGCGACCGAGGTAGGTGCCGTAGGCGACGGCGACGGTGACACCGGAGTCGCGGGAGATGGTGGCCAGCTCGTTGTGCCGGGGGCCCATCCCCCAGGAGGTGGTCTCCACGATCGCGCGAAGGCCGGCGCCGCCGGCGAGCGCGAGTTCGTTGGCGGCGAGGATCGGGTCGTCGAGGACGAGGTTGTCGCGCAGGGCCAGGTAGTTCCAGCGCAGGAAGCCAAGGTTCGCCATGGTGACGCGTTCGTCGGCGGGAAGCGGCTCCCTGGCCGGGCGCAGCAGCGTCGACGAGTCCGAGAGTAGGTGCTCGTTCATGGAGGTGATACCGAGCTGGTCGGGCGCAATCGCGCCGAGCACTGTTTCAATCACAAGCAACCTTTCTCAATTGGATACATAATATAACTATCTGGATCCAGTTCTGGTCTGGAGTGGGAAACGTACCTCGCCTTCGGCGCATCAACCACTCCCGTCCCGTCGTTTCCACCGAGTTCTACGAGGAGATCCACCATGAGAGACCAGCTGGCCACCCTGCCCGAGTTCCACCCATACCTGGTGGGCGGCGTATGGCTGTCCCCGGAGGGCGCCGAGCTGATGCCCGTCATCGACCCGGCGACCGGCGAGGTCATCACCACCGTCTTCCAGGCCGGACCGGAGGAAACCGACGCCGCCGTCGAGGCCGCCCGTGCCGCCCACGCCGACCGCCGCTGGAGCGGGCTCACCCCGCACGAGCGCTCGAAGGTCCTGTACCGCGTGGCCGACCTCATCGAGGAGCGCCTGGAGGACCTCGCCATCCTCGAGACCCGCGACAACGGCAAACCCATCGAACGCTCCCGTGCCGACACCGCGACCGCCGCCCGCACATTCCGCTACTACGCCGGGGCGCCATCGCGCCTGACCGGGGGAGTGATCCCGATCGACGGCGGCGACCACCACGTGTACACGGTGCTCGAGCCGGTCGGGGTGGCGGCGCTGATCCTGCCGTGGAACTTCCCGATTATGACCGCCAGCTTCAAGCTCGCCCCCGCGCTCGCCGCGGGCTGCACCGTGGTGGTCAAACCCGCAGAGCAGACCCCGCTGACGATGCTCGCGCTCGCCGGCATCCTGGTTGAGGCCGGTGTTCCGGACGGTGTGGTCAACGTGCTCACCGGCGACGGCCGCGTCGGTGCCCAGCTCGTCGCCCATCCCGACGTCGACAAGGTCTCTTTCACCGGGTCGACCTCCGTCGGCCGCGCCGTAATGAGCAGCGCTAGCAACGACTTCAAGCGCCTCACCCTGGAACTCGGTGGCAAAAGCCCGAACATCATCTTTGCGGACGCCGACCTCGACGCCGCCGTCCTCACCGCGATGCGGGCATCGTTTGGCCACTCCGGCCAGATGTGCACGGCTGGCAGCCGCCTGCTGGTGCAGCGCAGTGTGCTCGCGGAGGTCACCGAGCGCCTGGCGGCCGCCGTCCGCAAGGTGTCAATGGGAGACGGTCTCGCCGGCGGGGTGACCGTCGGGCCGCTCATCTCCGAGGAGCAGCGCGAGCAGGTCCTCGGCTACATCGAGGCCGGTCTCGCCGACGGCGCCACCCTCGTCGTCGGCGGAGGGGTGCCGGAGCGCGACGGCTTCTACGTCGAACCCACCCTGTTCTCCGGGGTGACAAACGACATGCGCATCGCCCGCGAGGAGATTTTCGGACCGGTCGTGGGGATCATTCCTTTCGACGACGATGACGAGGCCGTCGCGATTGCCAACGACACCCAGTTCGGCCTCGCCGCAGGGGTCTGGACCAGCGACCTGAAGCGTGCCCACCGGATGGCCCAGCGCATCAATGCCGGCACGGTCTGGGTGAACACCTACAACGTGTTCGACCCGGCGCTGTCCTTCGGCGGTGTCGGCGAGTCCGGCCTCGGCCGCGACCTCGGCGAGGACGCCCTTCGTGCGTTCTGCGAACTCAAGAGCGTTGTCATCGCGCTCTGACCCGCCGTGTCCGGCCACCGGTTCGGGTCCTCGCGAGAGATTCTCGAACCGGTGGTGGTGATTGGATCCAATGCTGGCTAGTATGGGATCCTATCGCGGATCAGATCATGGTTTCGTTTCGGCACTATCAGGGAAATCGACATGAGCATTGACCTCCAGCAGCCGCCCCCCGGTGGTGTTGCCACGATCGACGTCGCGGCCGAGCGGGCCATCACGCAGGTCACCCTCGTGCGCCACTACTTAAACGCGGCCGGCGCCGGGCTCGCCAGCGACGCCGTGGTGCAGACGGTCGTCGACCACCTCCGCGCTGAGCAGCGCATCGGGGG
>JAODAO010000345.1 GCA_025463465.1 Glaciihabitans sp.
ACCATACCGGGGCCGCCGTGGCCGGGACCGGTGATGTAGATCGTGCTTTGGCTGCGCTGCTGGATGACCCGGTTGAGGTGGGCGTAGATGAAGTTGAGGCCCGGGGTTGTTCCCCAGTGCCCAAGCAGGCGGGGCTTGATGTCCTCGCGGGACAGCGGCTTGCGCAGCAGGGGGTTGTCCAGCAGGTAGATCTGGCCGACCGAGAGATAGTTGGCGGTGCGCCACCAGGCGTCGAGCCGCGCCAGCGTTTCGGCATCCACCTTCTGCGGGGGGATGCTTGGCCACGTGCCCGTGCCCGTGCCCGTATGTGTGTCTGCGCTTATGCCTTCGGACAAAGAAATCAACGTAACCCCGGTTCATCAGAGCGAGCGTGCGATTCGCTCAGCTTAGGCACAGCGGGTGACCGGAGGGTGGCAAATTGCCGAGACTTGCGCCAGGCAGGACCGTGCCGCAAGATACGCGCGGAAACCCCCCGGAACAGCGATGGTCCCGTCGGGCGAACCGACGGGACCATCGCTGGCCGGGGCAGCGGGACCGTTGCCTCGGGTGTTGGGGTGTTACTCGGTGACCTTAACTTCTTTCCAGAAGGCCACGTAGTTGCTGTAGTCCTTGCCAACGCGGTCGAATGACGTCGGGTAGGGGTTCGGGTAGCTGAATGCGCGGTCCTGCAGCAGGGTCTCGCCGTCCTTCACGCTGAAGTACTGGCATTCGCCCTTCCACGGGCAGGTGTAGGGGGTGGCGCTCACGACGAGGTATTCGGAGTTGACGCTCGACGGCGGGAAATAGTAGTTTCCCTCGATCGTGATCAGGTCTTCCTTCGGGGCTTCGGCGATAACGATGTCGCCAAGTACTGCCTTCATAGTGGTCCTCCAACGAGTAATGCGAGTGAATCGGGTCTGTCTTCGCAAACGTTACGACGGCAGGCTGAATTCCCGCAGGACAACGACATCGGGCTGGGAGTTTGCCGCACGGGCCGCGGTGACGAAGTCCTTGCCGTGCGCCGTGATGATCTGCTGGCCGGTGACCGAGGCTGACAGGACGTGGCCGGTGGCGTTGCGCAGGCCGGCGAAGGCGCCGATGGCTGCCGCGGCCTCCGGCGAGACGAAGTCGATGCCAGAGTCGGACAGGGCGCTGATCACGGCGCCGGCGGCGAGCAGGTCTTCAACGGCGAAGTGCCCGTCGTCGGATCCGGCGGCGACAACGGCGATGGTTGCGCGCTCCCCGAGCTCGACCTGGCGCTGCATGATCCACTCGGCGAGCGCCGTGGCGTTGCCAACGGTGCCGAGCACCACCGCGCCGGTGTGGGGCACCAGCAGCGGGTCGGGTGCAAGCGCCGTGGTCAGCGCGTCCACCCAGACCAGGATGTGCGCGCCGGGGGTGATGGCGGCGGCACCGTCGACGCCCCAGTCGAAGCGGATCTGGTACTTGCCCTGGTTGCGCGGGGCAGTGGGCGACGGCGGTGACGATGGGGTGGCAGTGGAGGTGGCGGAGGGGGTTGGAATACTCACCGCAACACTTTAGCCGCGCCCATCGCGTCGGCGATCATCTCGAAGTCATGCTGCGACACGGGCAGTTGGCCGCGCCGCAACTGGTATCCCCAGTTGGGGGTGTCCCGGGTGAAGTCGAGCAGGGGCAACAGCGGGGTGATGGATGTCGCGGTGGCGGTGTCGTCGTAGTCCGCCGACCGCCGCCAGGGGTGACGGTCACCCTCGGTGGCCTCCCACGGTTCCGCGTCGGTGATTCGACCGATGGCGGTGAACTCGCGCAGCGGCGCCCCTTCCGGGTGGTCGGTGCGGGGCGAGTAGTAGACGAGGCCGTCGCCGGGCTGCATCCGCAGCAGCCCCGCCTTCGACCCGTGGTTGGTTTGGACTATGCCCTGGCGCACCCCGCTGTCGACGTGGGAACGCTGCACAACGCCGAGCCAGTAATTCGTCATGGTCCCGTTCTAACAGATGGACAGGGTGCCCCTGCCTGCTGCCTCTCAGTGCTGCCTCTGTTTGCTGAGACTTCGCACCGGCACGGCCCCTTTTGTTGATGCGCGCCCGCGGCACCGGAAGACTGTGCTTATGCGTGTACTGCTGAAACTCGTCCTCGACTGCCCGCCGGAAGCTGCCTGGCGGGCCATCCGCAGCCCTGCCGTGCTCAACCAGGTGTCGGCGCCGCTGACCGCGTTCCAGTCGCTGGAGTCCGGCGGTTTCCCGGAACTCTGGTCGGAGGGAGTTCACCCGGTGCGGGTGCGGGCCGGCGGCCTCGTCCACATTGGCGACCAGACCATCGAGATCGCCTACCCCGAGCGGGCCACGGGTGTGCGAAAGGGTGCGTCCGAGGGAGTGCGGGCGGTACGTGACACCGGGCGTGGGTTGAGCGGCCCCCTCGCGGTGATCACCCGCTGGGAGCACACCATGACGGTCACTCCCCTGCCGGGAGACCGCACCCTCTACCGCGACCAGCTGGTATTCGAGGCCGGTCGGATCAGCGTTCTGCTCTGGCCGATGTACTGGGCGTTCTGGCAGTGGAGGGCGATCGGCATCCGTCGCCTCGCCCCGACCTGGCGCTGAGGAACAATGACAACCGTGCTGAACCCTGACAACCATCCCATCGCGATGATCACCGGCGCGAGCCGCGGCATCGGGCTGGCCATCGCCAAAGACCTCGGCCGCACCCACCACGTGATTGTGATGGGACGGGATGCCAACGCCCTGCGGCAGATCGTCGCCGCCCTTCCGTCGGCGACAGCGTGGGCGGTGGATGTCGCGGACGCAGAAGCCCTCGAGTCGACCTTTCCGGAGCTGGCGACCCTCGACGTGCTTGTGCATTCCGCGGGGGTCATCGACGGTGCCGAGGTGGCCAACACCAGCCGGGCCACGTGGCGCAAGGTGTTCGACATCAACGTGTTCGCCGTCGCCGACCTCACCCGCCTTGCCCTGCCGGCCCTGCGGGCGGCCCGCGGGTCGATCGTGGCGATCAACAGCGGGTCCGGTTACCTGTCGAACCCGTCCGGTGGCCTCTACGCGGCGAGCAAGTTTGCCCTGCGGGCGCTGACCGATGCCCTGCGCGAGGAGGAACGTGCCGCGGGGGTGCGGGTCACCTCCCTCCACCCCGGCCGTGTTGACACCGACATGCAGCAGCAGCTCGTCGCCAGCGAGGGCGGCGCTTACGACCCGCAGTTCTACCTCGACGCGGACACCGTTGCCAGCACCGTGCGCTTCGCCATCGAGCAGCCGGTCGGCGCCTCGGTTGAGCAGTTGAGCGTGCGGCCGCAGTTCAGACGCTGAACCCGCCTCGCTGGGACGGCGCCTCGCTGGGACATTGCCCCCACACCCCGCGTTGCCGGCGGGTCACCGCTAGCGTGGAACCATGACAGCTCTTGAGGTCGCCGACTGGCGCCGCCGCGTATTCTCCCTGTACAAAAGTGTGCGCGAGGCCACCGACCTGCACTCCGCCCACGACCTGTGGCGGCGCACCCGCGACGAACTGTTCGCCACCCACCCCTCCACCCCGCTGCTGCCGGACGACCGCGCCGACTTCACCGGCCTGCCCACCCGCCCCTACGATCCCGCGTGGCGTTTCGAGGTGCCGTTGCAGCCTTCCGCCGGGCTGCCGGACGAGCCGGCAGACGGCCCGAAGCGGATGGACGTGGAAACCGGTACAGACGGCATTGTGCCGTTCGAGCGCATCGGCATAGTTGACGTGCCAGGGGTGGGGACGCTGGATGTCTGGCGGCTGGCCTCCTACGGCGGCGGCATCTTCATCCCCATCAAGGACGCGCTCGCCGGCAAACCCGGTGGCACGTACGGTGGTGGCCGCTACCTCGTCGACACCGTGAAGGGCGCCGACCTTGGATCGTCGCTGCAGACATCCACCTCGCAGGCCGAGTCCCTGGTGCTCGACTTCAACTTCGCCTACAACCCGTCGTGCGCCTACGACCCCGCGTGGGCGTGCCCGCTGGCCCAGCCGGGCAACACGGTGGCCGTGGAGATTCCCGTCGGCGAGCGCTACGGCCGACCGAACGGGCACTAACGCTCTGGCAGCCCGGCGTCCTACGCTGGGGGGATGACGGAGTTCACGCACACGTCCCTCGGCGACCGGGTCGCCTACGACCGCTACGGCATCGGCCCCGCACTGATTTTTGTCGCAGGGGCCGGGCAGTTTCGCGGTTCCGACCCGCTGACCTCCGTGACGGCAGAATCGGCGGCTCGCCAGGGCCTGACCACCATCGTCTACGACCGGCTCGGTCGCGGTGAGAGTGTCGCAGACGGCGCGCTGACGCTGGAGCGGGAGATCGCGGCGATCGCTGCCCTGATCGAGGTCGCTGGTGGCCACGCGGTACTCTGCGGCAACTCATCCGGCTGCTCCATCGCGCTCGCCGCCACCCACGCCGGGCTGCCCGTCGCGGGGCTGGCGCTGTGGGAGGCGCCGCTCGGGCCGGAGAACGGCGGGGCAGCGGAGTGGTCGGCCGAGGTGAGTCGTCGCCTCGACGAGGGAGACCTCGAGGGCGCCCAGGTCTACTACATGAAGGACATGCCGCCGGAGTGGCTCGAGGGAGCCAGGCACTCCCCGATGTGGCCACAGCTTGTCGCGCAGGCCCCCAGTGTGCGGGCGGACGCGCAGTCGCTGGCCTGGGCGGAATCGGGGCCGCATTCCTCCCTGTTCGCCGACATCACGGTTCCGGTGGAGGTCCTGATCGGCGAACAGACCCAGCCGATCATGGAGTCGGCGGCCGAATCGATCACGGCGGCGATTCCCGGCTCGACCCTTCGCAGGATGCCCGGGGCGAACCACTCCTGGGAGGCAGAGCCGATGGCGGCTGAGCTGACCGCGTTTGTGATGATCGTCGGCTGAATCAGACGAACGACGCCTGGATGGCGACGGCCGCGGCTCCGCGCGCCCAGGCGGCGAACCCGGAGCGGTCGACCAGCACGTTCACCGCGGTGGCCTCCGGGTCGCGATCCGCGCGGAGGCTGTCGAGCACAACATCCAGCCAGCCGTCGACCAGGGAGATGCCCTCACCGGAGAGCACAACGGTTTCGACCATGGCGAGGTTGGCGGCGGCCGCGACGAGGCGCCCGAGCGCGCGCGCCGCGGCGCTCACCACCTGCACGGCGACGGGACTGCCGTCGGCGGCGAGCTGCAGCAGTTCGGCGTAGCTGACCTCCCGGCCGAGGCCCGTACGGGCGTTCGCGGACATGCTGGGAATCGACAGCATTGCAGTGGAACAGCCGCGGTGCCCCTCCGGGCAGAGCGGGCCGGTGGGGTCGAGCGGAAAATGGCCGCCGAGCCCAAGGCCGGTGTCATTGGTGACGACGGGGCGGTTATGGATAACGAGGCCGTAGCCGACGCCAGCGCCGGTGGTGACGACGGCGAAATTGGTGATGCCGCGGGCGAGACCAAACCAGTGCTCCGCGGCGGTGAGGGCGACCACGTCGTTCTCGACCACAACGGGAACACCGATCGCGGTTTCGAGCATTTCGCGCAGGTCGACATCACGCCAGCCCAGGAACGGTGCCCGAACGACCCGGCCCTCTGCTGAGACCTTGCCACCGATGGTGACACCGATCGCGGTCAGGCCCTCCGCGCCGCCGAGATCGGAGACGACCCGGGTGATCGCTCTGACCACGCGCGCGGGGTCTGGACCGTCCAAAGGCACCACGATGTCGCGCTGCGGCTTGGCGCGCAGGTCGGTGGAGACGCCGAACACCTGGTCTGCGGTGACCTTGACCCCCACAAAACGCTGCGAGTCGACACGCACGTCCAGCGGGATGGTGGGCCGACCGAGGGAACGTTCGCCCGTCTCCG
>JAODAO010000353.1 GCA_025463465.1 Glaciihabitans sp.
GCCCCGATACCGGTTGCCGGCGAAGAGGGGCATATACATGCCCTCGATATAGCCGTTCGGCAGGATGACCTCGCGGTAAAACGGCGAGGTGTTGATGTCGAACTGCATGTCCTGCCAGCGGCGCAGGCTGCGGTCTTGCTGCAACTCGACCCAGCAGGGGTCGTGGGTGAACGCGGTGCTGTTGAGCCCGGCGATGACCTTCGGGTCGTAGTCGATCTCGGCGAATGTGTCGTGGGTCATGGCCGTGGGATTCCACAGCGCTATCTCCGCACCGCGGTACGGGATGATGCGTCGAAACTCCTGAAGGATGTCATTCGAGCGCTGCATAATGCCAGCCCGGGAGGACGCGATCGACGCGATGCTCACCGCCGCCTCATACATCTGCATGTTTGCCACACGAGAAATTCTGAACTCGTCACCCCCGGAGTCCGTACCATTTTGCGGTTTGTTTACGCAGGCGAAACAATTCGTTTTTTAGGCGAAATTTAGCCCCCGGTTTGGCGTCAGCTGCCAAGTACTGACCACACCGGCTTCGACAAAACAACGCACGTCGGTTGTGTTTCGGCCCCGTTAAATCTGACCGTTATTGGCTGCGTGGAGACCCATATCGTGGCGAATACGTAGGTTTACGTATTCCTCGGGCGGGATGCTCGAACCTAACGTCACTCATGTCAACGAGGCCATGAAGTCTCTTCCAGGTTTGCGCGGCGCTATGAGCCCGGCACCTTTCCCTTCGCACCAACACTGCTAGCGCAACATCCCCATCCCTCTGTCACAGACGAAAAGGACGTTCCCCATAATGAGGCAACGCAGACAGTTCCCCCGGGCCAGCCGACTGCTTCGAGTCACCGGTATCGCAGCCATCGTCGCCCTCGGCCTCGCGGCGTGCGCCGGTGGCGGCACCGGCACAAGCTCCTCCGACGGCGACGGCGGCACCCTCGTCATCGGTATCGAATCCGAAGCCGACGTGCTCGACCCCCAGGTCGCTGGCGGTTGGGTCACCTGGCGCGTGAACCGCCAGATGTACGAACCGCTGGTGATGGAAGACCTCTCGGTTCCATCCGAAGACGCAGCCATCCCCGCCCTCAAGCCCGGGCTCGCCGAGTCGTGGGAGATTTCCGAGGACGGCCTGAGCTACACCTTCCACATTCGTGAGGGCGTCGAGTTCCACGACGGCACCCCGCTGGACGCCGCGGCGGTCGAATACAACATCCGCCGGATGTGGGACGCCGACTCCGAGCAGTACTCGGCCAAGGCCGCCGGCCAGACCGCATTCGTCTGGAGCAGCGTCGCTGACGTCACCACCACCGACGACATGACGGTCGTTGTGACGATGAGCACCCCGTTCTCGCCGTTCCTGCGCATCCTCGCCCAGGGTGGCAACGGTTCGACCGCGATCATCAGCCCCACCGCCCTTGAGAAGTACGGCAACGACGCGATCGCCGACCACCCGTCGGGCACCGGCCCGTTCAAGTTCGACGAGCGCATCCGTGGCGAGCGAATCAGTCTCGTGCGCAACGACGACTACTGGGGAGACGTTCCCGTCCTCGACGGCGTTGTCTTCCGCCCGCTGCCGGACGCATCCGCCCGCACCTCCGCGCTGCGAAGCGGTGACGTCGACATCATCGCCGTCCCCAGCCCCGACAGCGTTGAGGGCCTGGTCGCCGACGGCTTCCAGCTCAGCGACGGAGCCCCGCCCCACGTCTGGTACCTGTCCTTCAACATGAACGACGAGTACACCTCGAACAAGCTGGTCCGCCAGGCGATCAACCTCGCGATCGACCGTGAGGGAATGGCCACCGACCTGCTGAAGGACACCGTCAACCCGGCGTACGACGTGCAGGCCCCCGCCAACGACGCCTACGTCAAGCGTGAAGACGTGTACGCCAGGGACGTGGACAAGGCGAAGGAACTGCTCGCCGAGGCCGGTTACCCGGACGGCTTCGAAACCACGCTGATGACCTCGGTTGACGGTTCCGGCCAGATCATCCCCGTACCGATGGCCGAGTACATCCAGCAGAACCTCGCCGAGGTGGGCATCACCGCGAAGATCGACTCGATGGAGTGGATCTCATACCTCGGCAGCTGGGCCCAGGGAATGCCGGAAGGCACCGGAATGGCGCAGATGTCGTGGGGTATGACTACCCCGTACTGGCTCTACATCGCAACGTCCTCCAACCTGATCGCCCCGAACGGCCCGAACGTGGGCGGTTACTCGAACCCCGAGCTCGACGCCGTGATGGCCCAGGCCATTCAGTCCCCGAGCGAGGAAGCAGCGGTCGAGTACTGGAAGCAGGCGAACGACATTGTGACGGAGGATGCGGTACTCGCACCCATCGTCAACGACAAGGCGCCCTACATCCTGGCGCCGAACGTGAAGGGCTTCGTCTCGGCCAGTGAAGAGTGGTACGACCTGACGAGCGTGAGCCTGGACTGATGATCGCTCTCGTCTCTCGGCGGATCCTCTCCACCGTCCTTGTACTGCTCGGCGTCAGCGTCGTGGTTTTCCTCCTCATCCAGCTTGTGCCGGGCGATCCCGCCCGCACGATCCTGGGTGCGGGGGCCACGGCGGAGTCGCTCAAAGCGGTTCGGGCGGAGCTCGGACTCGACAAGCCCCTACTCCTGCAGTTCACGGACTACATAGGTGGTCTGCTGACAGGCGACTTCGGTCGGTCGTTGACCATCAACTCCCCGGTCACCGACATCATCCTTCCGCGTTTTGAAAACACGATCATCCTCTCCGGCGCAGCCCTGCTGATCTGCGTCGGGGTGGGTGTTCCGCTCGGCATGATCGCGGCGAAGAAGCAGTACTCGATCTTCGACCGCCTTGCCATGTTCATCTCCCTCACGGGAGCGAGCATCCCGGTGTACTGGCTGGCGCTTGTCCTCATCGGTTTCTTCGGACTGCAGCTTGGCTGGTTCCCGACCTCGGGAATGTACAACTCCCGCGAGCCGGGCGGTTTCCCCGACCTGCTCGCCCACCTGGTCCTCCCCGCGGTCGCGGCAGCACTTGTACCGCTCGCCGTGGTGGCCAGGATGACCCGCAGCGTGACGGTGGAAGTCCTCTCGCAGGACTACATCCGCACGCTGCGTGCATCGGGAGTGTCGGAGAACGCGATCCTCTGGCGGCACGGCCTTCGCAACGCCCTTCCGCCCATCGTCACCGTGGTTGGCCTGCAGGTCGGATACCTCCTCGGCGGAGTCATCTTCGTCGAGGTGGTGTTCGGCTGGCCAGGTCTTGGCCAGCAGCTCTACACCTCCATCACCCAGCGGGACATGCCGGTCATCCAGGCCGGAGTGCTCTTCATCGCCATCGTGTTTGTGCTCGTCAACCTGCTCACCGACATCTCGGTCGGTGTGCTCGATCCCCGGTCACGAAAGAAGGTCGCACTGTGAGTCTGTTGACCAAACCACCCGTTGCCTCGCCGGCCGCACCCGCGGCCGGCGAGGCAACCGCCGCAGCACCTTCCCCCGGCTCCCCGTCCCGTTTCCGCCTCGGGCTGCGGGCGTTTGGTCGGGACAAGGCCGCGGTGATCGCCGCGATCGTGCTGCTCCTGGTGATGCTGTCGGCCATCTTCGCGCCGCTGCTCACCCCCTACGACCCCCTGGTCGGTGATCCCAGCCAGCGACTGCTCGGCATCGGGACCCCCGGCCACCCGCTCGGACTCGACGGGCAGGGGCGCGACATGCTCTCCCGCCTGCTCTACGGCGGCCGGTTCTCACTCACCGTCGCCATCGTGCCGGTATTGGTCGTCTTCCCCGTCGCGCTGATGATCGGCCTGCTCGCCGGCTACGCCAAGGGCCACGTCGGCGAGATCCTGATGCGCCTGCTCGACGTCATCTTCGCCTTCCCGCTGGTGCTGCTCGCCATCGCCATCGCCGCCGTCTTCGGCGCCGGCCTTGGCAACGTCATGATCGCCATCGGCATCACCCTGGTGCCTTATATGGCCAGGGTCGCCTACACCTCCACAGTGCAGGAGTCGGCGAAGGAGTACATCGAGGCCGCCCGCGCCTCCGGTGCCTCGGTACCGCAGATCCTGTTCCGTGAACTGCTGCCCAACGTTGTATCGCCACTGCTCGTCTACGCCACCACCCTGTGTGGCCTGATGATCGTGGTCGCCTCCGGCCTCAGCTTCCTCGGCGTTGGTGTTGTACCGCCGGCACCGGACTGGGGAATTATGGCCAGCGACGGCGGCAAGGTGCTGCTCGAGGGCTACTACCACGTGGCCTCCGTACCCGGCGTGATGATCCTGATCGTCGCGCTCTCGTTCAACCTCATTGGCGACGGTCTCCGCGACGCCATGGACCCCCGCAAACAGACGAGTTGAGGACAGTGACCATGTCGACAACAGACCAGCAGACCCTGTCAGCAACCGATGAGGGTACCGATGTGCCGGTGCTGGACATCCAGGACCTGAGCATCGAGTTCCACACCGACGGTGGCATTGTGCACGCCGTCGACGGGGTGAACCTGACCGTGCAGGTCGGCGGCATCCTCGGCCTGGTGGGGGAATCCGGCTCGGGCAAAAGCGTCACCGCCCTGTCCATCCTCGGCCTCATCGGCAGCAACCGGGCCAAAATCACCTCAGGCAAGATTCTCTTCCGCGGCGAGGACCTGCTCACCAAAACGGAGTCGCAGATGCGCTCGCTGCGGGGGAGCCAGATCGGTCTCGTATCGCAGAACGCGCTGAGCGCCCTCGACCCGTCGTTCCGCATCGGCGACCAACTCGTTGAGGTCATCCAGCTGCACCAGAAAGTCGACAAAACCCGGGCGCGGAAGATCGCGCTCGAGGCACTGGAGATCGTGGCGCTGCCGGAGGCGAAAAGACGGATGCGGGCCTACCCACACGAACTCAGCGGTGGCCAGCGCCAGCGGGTGGTGATTGCCATCGCCCTGGCCTGCCGCCCGGCCCTGCTGCTGGCGGACGAACCAACCACCGCCTTGGACGCCACCGTGCAGAAACAGATCATTGACCTGCTGGTGGAGATCAACAAGGAACTGGGCACCGCCATTCTGATGGTCACCCACGACTTCGGGGTGGTGGCGCATATGTGCCAAAACGTCACCGTGATGCGTAAGGGCCGGGTGGTGGAGAGCGGCACCACCGCGCAAATCCTCACCGCCCCCGAGCATCCATACACGCAGGGGCTGATGAACGCTGTGCCGCGCCTGCAGCTGTCCGCCGGGGAGCGGGCTATCCCGCGTTCGCAACGTCGGCTGTTCGAGTTTCGCGAGCAATCGCTGACCTCCGCGGAACCCGTCCTGCACCCGTCCGAACTCGGATCCACCGAATTGGAGAGCAACAATGTCGCCGTCTGATGTGTTCCTCGAGGTCACAGACCTGCGCAAGACCTACTCGGTGAAATCCGGCTTCGGAAAACA
>JAODAO010000373.1 GCA_025463465.1 Glaciihabitans sp.
GAAGAGGACATTCGTGCGCAGCGTTGACGCCCCGCCCTCACCCACACCGGGAATCTGGGGCGGCGCCATCGCTGTGCTCTACATCAGCGCGCTCCTCATCGTGTCTGCGATGGGACCCGCGCTTGCATGCAACGAATCAGATCCGGCACGGTGCACGGTCATCGGGATTGCGTGGGCCGGGTTCGCCATGACGGTTCTCCTGCTGTCGGTGGTTGTGGCTGCCCTATTTGCTGCACCACGGTTCGTCCACACCCGCTACCTGGACTTCGTCTGCGGCCCTCTCTTTGTGTGCCTGGCCCTTGTTGTGGTTGTCGGCGTGAATATCGCCCTTCGGCAGACAACCCAGACGCAATCCTGACGGCGTGAGACAACCCCGGTAGCAGTGATGGCCTCGGCCAGGACAGCTTGGGGTGCCGGGTGAGACAGGGCCTTGTTCGATATGCGGCACAGACAGGTGATCAGAGTGGGTCACGGTTGAAGCCCGCTGCGTGTAACCCCGCGGGCGGTGGTCCCCAGACGCTCTTGCTGTGTGAGAATCGCGATGTGAGTAAAAGACAGGGCGTCCGGCGGCAGACCTTCGCCGAGATTGTCGCTACCACCGAGGCGCCGCCACCGGTGCAGGAAAAAACACAGCCGATCAGACCCGGCCTCTTCAACGGCGACGCTCTATACGATCCGGAGGGACGTGTCCTGCGTCACGTGGATAGTCGGCTACTTAAGCCCCACGAGGTGCGGTAAATCGTTCTCAACGGCGCACGGTTGGTATGGGATTCATGCGGGTGCGGCGGCTACTGCAACATCCTGGAATGGCCAGACCAGGTTGCCCTACTCGGACAAGCCAAAGCAACAGCCCCTCGCTTCCGTAAGCACTACCCGCTGTCAACGGAACTACTCACGGGTGCGGGCGGCGACGTCCTTCTGGTCAGCGGCGGACTCCAATGGGGCACCCTCATTCGCTGACAGGGTCAGCTGCCCCCCCGCGAATGACGTTGATCGTCGTTCTCCCCTCAATCACACCGGCCCACAATCAGCCCGGGCGACATTCCTCCCGGCATTCCGGTGCATGATGGCTGGACCGATCATGCCGTTCCTCACAGGAGCGCTCGAGCGGGAGGGCTCAGGCGCGGAAGTACGCCCCGCTGGCGATATCCTCGGCGAGGGTTGGGCCCGTGGGAGTCCAGTTCAGCTGCGCCCTGGTGAGTTCGCTCGATGAGGGGATGTCCATCCCTAAGAATGCGCCGATCCAGCCGAAATGCGTCGCAGCGTCGTCCTGGGCGATCGAGGCGATTGGCATTCCAAGACCGTCGCCGATGGCCTGGGCGATGTCCCGGGTTGGAATGCCCTTCTCAGCGACCGCGTGCAGCACCGAACCGGGCTGCGCACTCTCCAGACCGAGGCGTACAAGGCGGGCGGCATCGGAGCGGTGAACGGCCGGCCAACGGTTGGCACCGTCCCCCACGTAACCCGAGACTCCATTCGTTGTGGCCGCGCCGACGATGCTGGAGATAAAACCGTGGTCGCCCACGCCATGCACGGTGGGGGCGAAACGCACGCTGACCACGCCAACGCCGCGGTCGGTGAATTCGAGGGCGAGGTTCTCGCTACCGCCGCGCGGGGCATCGGGGCCGTATGCCCGCGAGACATCGCGCTCTGTCGACGGGCGCCCGTTGGCCAGCCCGGCGACGCCGGATGCGAGCACAAACGCCCGGTGGGACCCGGCCAGGGTGTCACCAATGAGCTGCACGGTGGCGCGCTCCGCTCGGTTGGATACAGCCGGGTTGGAGAAGTCGTGTTTGTTAGCGAGGTGCACAACGGCGTCAGCGTCGGCCGTAGCGCTGAGCAGGCTGTCGGGGCTGTCGAGATTACCGCGCTGCACACGCACACCCCGGGCGTCGAGGGCCGCAGCTGCGGCATCGGACCGGGCCAGGCCGGTCACGTTGTGCCCCGCGGCGAGGAGCTCCCCCACCACCGCTGAACCGATCCATCCGGACGCTCCGGTTACAAAAACTCGCATCTGCGTATCCTTTCGTCAGCTGGCCGACTATCGAACCGGTCGTTCATGTCAGTTGCTGACATCGACGCTACACCCAATGTCAGTCGCTGTCATGGTTAGAATGAGTTCATGGTGAGGTGGCAACCCGGAGCGAAACTACGACTGCAGGCCGCTGCCCTCGAGCTGTACGCAAGCAAGGGGTTCGAGGAGACCACCGTCACCGAGATCGCCCTGGCGGCAGGGCTGACCGAGCGCACATTCTTCCGCCACTTCCAGGACAAACGCGAGGTGCTGTTCGGAGGTCACAACGCCTTCCAGGAGCCGTACCTCAGCGGGGTCGCCACCGCAGCGGCCCAGCTGAGTCCCCTCGAGGTGGTGATCTCGGCCATCGTCGGCGCCGCCGACTTTTTTCCCGAGGAACGCCGCGCTTATGCTCGCCAGCGCCAGCTGGTCATCGACGCGAATCCCGGCCTTCAGGAACGCGAGCTACTCAAACTTGCTGCTCTCGCGACGGCGCTCGCCGACGCACTGCGCAACAGGGGCGTAGCCGACCCCGGCGCAACCCTCGCCGCGGAGTCCGGCGTCACCGTGTTCCGCGTCTCCTTCGCCGAGTGGATCAGCGAGAATTCCATCGAACCGCTCGAGCAGATCGAGCGCCGGATATTCGGGGAGCTGTTCTCCCTCACCGCGCCAGGACGCGCCGGAGCGCGCTGATCCGACCCAATCTCACTGGCGGCGTCACGCCGCCAACTCGGCGGTAATCGACAATTGACCATCACCGCGAGCACACCGTAGGGTTCAGGACAATCGTGCAGTCACCGGAACGATGGGAGCATCGAGATGGCCGAACTACTACTCTTCCACCACGTGCAGGGTCTCACGAAGGGGGTGAAAGCCTTCGCAGAAGAGCTGCGCTCCGCCGGGCACACGGTGCATACCCCCGACCTGTTCGACGGGAGAACCTTCTCAACCCTTGAGGCGGGGATGCAATTCGTGGAGACCGTCGGGTTTGGCGAGATCATCAGCCGAGGCAGCGCTGTCGCCGATGGCCTGCCGCCCGAGGTCGTTTACGTGGGATTCTCCCTCGGTGTCCTGCCGGCCCAGATGCTGGCGCAGACCCGGCCGGGCGCGCGTGGGGCGTTGTTTTTTCACTCGTGTGTGCCGACGGACGAGTTCGGCACGTGGCCCGATGAGGTTCCCGTGCAGGTGCACGCCATGGACGCCGACCCTTCATTCGTTGGCGAGGGCGACATTGATGCAGCTCGTGCATTGATCGCTGGGGCACCCCACGCGTCCCTCTACCTGTATCCGGGAAGCGGCCATCTCTTCACCGATCGTTCTCTCGCCGACTACAACGCCCAGGCCACCGCACTCCTCACCACGCGTGTTCTGAGGTTTCTCGCGGACTTGTAGCGCACCAGGTCACCGGCGCCCCGCCCGCGGCATCCCGCTCGCACCTCGCCCAATGAATCCTATTGTTAGACTGAGTCCAATAACGCTACGCTGTCCCCATGGTCGAATACCTGGTGATGGATGTTGGTAATACGCTCGTGCCATACACCGAAGCGTGGGCGCTGCAGCGCGAACTCCACAGGGCGGTGGTGGCCGCAACCGCAGCTGACACGGTTGTGCTGTTAGAACACCAGCCCGTGTTCACGGCTGGCACGCGCACCGTCGGCGCGGAGCGTCCGGTCGACGGCACCCCGGTAGTCGACGTTGACCGCGGCGGAAAAATCACCTGGCATGGGCCGGGTCAGCTTGTCGGCTATCCGATCGTGCACCTGGGTGAGCCGCTCGATGTGGTGCGTTACGTACGCGATCTCGAAGTGGCGCTGATCGGCGCGCTGGCGGAACTGGGGATCCGCGGCCACCAGGTGCCCGGTCGGTCGGGGGTGTGGGTTTCCACCGCGGGGCCTGACGCGAAGATCGCAGCGATTGGGGTGCGCGTAGCCGACGGCGTCGCGATGCATGGTTTCGCGCTGAACTGCAGCAATAGCCTGCAGCCGTACAGCCGAATTGTCGCGTGCGGTATTTCCGACGCCGGTGTCACCACAATCTCGAACGAGCTGGATCGCACCGTCGCGCCCGTGGATGTTCTCCCCACGATCACCGAGCACCTGTCCCGTATGTTCGCCGCCCGCGCCAGGATCGGGGTGGCCGCATGAACGCCGCACCCGACGGCCGCAGGATGCTGCGCATCGAGGCCCGCAATGCGGCAACACCGATCGAGAAAAAGCCGGAGTGGATCAAAACGAAGGCACGCTTCGGCCCCGAATACCAGCACCTGCAGGCGCTGGTGAAAACGGAGAACCTGCACACGGTATGCCAGGAGGCGGCCTGCCCCAACATCTTCGAGTGCTGGGAGGACCGGGAGGCGACGTTTCTGATCGGCGGCGCCCAGTGCACCAGGCGGTGCGACTTCTGCCAGATCGACACGGGCAAACCGGCTGACTACGACCGCGACGAACCGCGCCGGGTGGCGGAGTCGGTGGCGCAGATGCGACTGCGCTACGCGACGGTCACCGGGGTGGCCAGGGATGACCTGCCAGACGAAGGCGCGTGGCTGCACGCCGAAA
>JAODAO010000392.1 GCA_025463465.1 Glaciihabitans sp.
GATTGTCCTCATTGGCTTTATCGACGACATCTGGGTTCTCGACTGGCTGACAAATCTGTCCGGCCAGATCATGGCGGCCGGGATCCTGGTGTGGGTCGGAGTCCAGATCCTCAGCGTCCCCATCGGCGGAATCACCATCGTCTCGCCGTTTCAATCGTTGATCATCACGGTCCTGGCGGTGGTGCTCGTGATGAACGCCGTCAACTTCATCGACGGCCTCGACGGCCTGGTCGCCGGCGTCGCGATCATCGCCAACGGTGTGTTCTTCATCTACACCTATCTATTGCAATCGGGCGCCGCGACCGAGTACTTCAACCTCGCGTCGTTGGTCACCGCTGTCCTGATCGGGGCTTGCCTCGGTTTCTTGCCGCTGAACTTCCACCCCGCAAAACTGTTTATGGGGGATGCCGGGGCGCTGCTGGTCGGACTTCTGATGGCGGTCTCGGCGATCCTGGTCACCGGTGGCATCGACCCGGCCATTATCACCAACCAGGCGATCTTCGGACGTGGCGACCTGTTCCCGGCGTTCATCCCCATCCTGTTGCCGTTCGCCATTCTGGTGGTACCGCTGGCTGACTTCTGCCTCGCGGTGCTGCGCCGGGTGCGGGCGGGCAAGTCGCCCTTCAGTGCCGATCGATTGCACCTCCACCACCGTCTGCTGGACATGGGTCACTCCCACCTCCACGCCGTCCTGATCTTTTACTCGTGGACCGCGGTCGCGGCGGTCGGCTGCCTCACCTTTATGTTTGTGCCCTGGTACTTCGGGCTGAGCTTCCTGGTCGTGGGCTTCGCCGTGGCGGCTACCGTCACTCTCGCGCCACTGAGCCGCCGCAAGCGGCTCGAAGCGGTCGCGCAGTCAGCGGAACCGACGGTGGTCACAGGAGAGCCGCAGATCGCGCGCTACGACCCACTCGACGCCGCGTCGGCCGACACTGACCCCGAACTGCGTGATCTGCCCTCGACCATTGCATTGCACGACCCGATCGCTGCCGCATCCGCAGAGGCAAAGCCTCTCGAATCCCAGGAAGGTGCCGTGTCATGAACACCGCCATGCCCATACTCCGCCGAGCCCTCATCTACGGAGCGTGGCTTGCCCTGGCCATTGCCGTTATCGGTAGCATCATCGGCTACCTCGTGGCGGGAGGCTCCGGCGTGGCCAGCGCTCTCGTTGGCACGGTAATGGCCGCCGTGTTCCTCGGAATCACCTCCGGCAGCATCCTGCTGGCGAACAGGGCTTCTAAGTCCGACATGTTCAACCCGGCCTTTTTTGTCACCGTGATGGGGGGATGGCTCCTGAAGTTCATCCTGTTCCTGGTGATCGTCTTCCTACTGAAGGACCAGGACTGGGTGCAGCCCGTGGTCCTGTTCCTCAGCATCGTTGCCGGCGTCATCGGCAGCCTCGCCGTTGACGTTATAGTTGTCGCGACGTCTCGACAGCCTTATGTCGATGTCCAACTCCCCGGGGACGAGGTTCGCCACGCCACCGAGGATTAACGATTCGGCCCCCGCCTATTCTGTTGATAGGCTGTGGATCGATCAACCTCCCCCCAACTTTTCGTCGCCGCGTACTTATACGCCCCGAATCTGGAGACAGCGCTGTTCTACCACGCTCTCACTCTGTTTGCCCCTCTAGCCACCGAAGACGGTAGCAGCGGGGAGTTTGTTGGTCCTTCGATCGGCGAGTTCTTCCCTGAAACCCTCTTCTTCGCAGGCACCCCCTTCGAAATGAACCGAATCATGGTGATTCGCGTGATCGTCGTCCTGGCGCTCATCGCATTCTTCTGGCTCGGAACACGCCGGATGAAAATCGTTCCTGGCCGACACCAGACCCTCGTTGAGATGGGTCTCGGACTCGTCCGAAACGGCATCGCCGAGGACCTGCTCGGCAAGAAGGACGGCACGCGGTTCCTGCCGCTGCTGACCACGATCTTCTTCCTGGTCCTCGGAATGAACATCACGGGTATCGTCCCGGCGATGAACATCGCGGGCACCTCGCTGATCGGTCTTCCGATGCTGCTGGCGATCATCTCCTACCTCGCGTTTATCTACGCCGGTGTGAAGAAGCACCCAGCTGCCTTCTTCCGCAACGCGCTCTTCCCGCCAGGTGTGCCGTGGCCGCTGTACATCATCGTGACGCCGATCGAGTTCGTTTCCACGTTCGTCCTTCGCCCGATCACGCTGACGCTGCGACTCTTGATGAACATGATCGTCGGCCACTTGCTGCTGGTGCTGTTCTTCCTCGCAACAAGCTTCTTCTTCTTCGAGGTCGGCGGGGTCACCTCCCTGTTCGGAATTGGAACGCTGGCCTTCGGCTTTGTGTTCACTCTTTTCGAGATCCTCGTCGCAGTGCTGCAGGCTTACGTCTTCACGCTTCTGACCGCCGTCTACCTCCAGCTTGCGCTGGCAGACGAGCACTAAAAAACTTAACTATGTACTGAACGGAGTGGGCACTCGCCCGCTCCGCCATCACGGAAGGAACCCACAACGTGGACGCAACATCCATCGTCGCTGAGCTCAGCGGAAACATCGCGACCGTCGGTTACGGCCTCGCTGCTATCGGCCCGGCCATCGGCGTCGGCATTGTCGTCGG
>JAODAO010000454.1 GCA_025463465.1 Glaciihabitans sp.
TGTGCTCCTCGCCGAGGCCGAGTTCGCGGACCGAGGCGATCATGCCGTCGGAGACGTGACCGTACGTCTTGCGGGCGGAGATGGGGAACGGGCCGGGCAGCATGGCACCGGGCAGCGACACCACGACTTTGTCACCGGCGACGAAGTTGTGGGCTCCGCAGACGATTCCGCGCGGCTCCGCCTCCCCGACATCCACCTGGCACCAGTTGATCGTTTTGCCGTTGCTCTGCGGCTCGGAAGTGAACTCGACGACGGTTCCGACCACAACGGGCCCGGAAACGCCGAACGTGTGGATGTCTTCCTCCTCGAAACCAACCTTCACAAGGTCAGCCAGGATGTCTTCCGCTGTGGCGTCCGGGGACACGGCGACGTAGTCGGCCAACCACTTCACTGGGACGCGCATCAGACGGCCATCCCGAACTGCTGGCTGAACCGGATGTCGCCCTCGACCATGTCTCTCATGTCATTCATTTCGTTGCGGAACTGGAGTGTTCTTTCGATGCCCATACCGAACGCGAAGCCCTGGTACTCGTCCGGGTCAATGCCAGCGGCGCGAAGGACGTTGCCGTTGACCATGCCGCAGCCGCCCCACTCGATCCAACGGGCACCGCCCTTGGCGTTGGGCTGCCAGACATCCATCTCGGCGCTCGGTTCGGTGAAGGGGAAGAAGTTGGGGCGCAGGCGGATCTGGGCGCCCTCACCGAAGAGGGACCTGGCGAGATGCTCCAGCGTGCCGCGGAGGTGCGCCATGGTCAGGCCCTTGTCGATCGCGATGCCCTCGAGCTGGTGGAAGACCGGGGTGTGGGTCGCATCGAGCTCGTCGGTGCGGAACACCCGCCCGGGGGCGACGACGTAGACGGGGAGGTCGCGGGTGAGCAGCGAGCGAATTTGCACCGGCGACGTGTGGGTGCGCAGGACCAGGTGGGATTCCACGGGGTCGATGAAGAAGGTGTCCTGCATGGCGCGGGCGGGGTGGTCTTCGTCGAAGTTGAGCGAATCGAAGTTGAACCACTCGTTTTCGAGTTCCGGTCCCTCCGCAACCTCCCAGCCCATACCAACGAAGATGTCGCTCATATGCTCCATCAGCAGGTTGAGCGGGTGGCGGGCGCCGGCGCGGTAGCGGCTGGCGACGGCGGTGACGTCAACGGCTTCGCTGGCGAGCTTCGCGGTCTCCTCGGCAACAAGAACCTCTCCCTCACGGGCGGCGAGGGCCTTGTTCACCCGGCCGCGTGCACCGCCGACGAGTTTGCCGAGGGCGGCCTTCTGGTCGTTCGGCACCGAACGCAGCATTCCGTTCAGTCGCGCCAGCGGGGAAGTCTCCCCGGTGTGCGCGCTGCGGGCTGCCTTCAGTTCGGACGAGGTGGATGCTTCGCTGATAGCTTTCAGCGCGGCATCCACCGCCTCGTTGACGGTTTCTTCGTTTATGGGAGTGGGCTCTGACACAAGAGTCGAGTTTAGTGCGCGCGGCCTATACGCGGAGCCGGGCTAGAACTGCCCGGGTACCGAGTTGCCCTGCATGATCTTCGTTTCGACGTCCGCCTGGACCTGGGCGTCCTTCGGACCGGTGCCTTTGCCTTTCCCGGTGCTGCGGAAGATTCGTCCGCCGGCGGTACGCCGCCCGATGATACGGGCCAGCCAGGACAGCAGGAGGTTGACGGTGAGATAAATCGCGAGGACCACAAAGAACAGGGTGAAGAAGTAGCGGTTGCCGTAGGTTGTCTGCATCTGGCGCAGGCCGATGTTCAGCAGTTCCTGGTAGCCGATGATGTAGGCGAGCGAGGTGTCCTTCAGCAGGACAACGAGCTGGGCGATGATGATCGGCAGCATCTGCCGGAACGCCTGGGGGAACTCGATGATAAAGCGGGTCTGCACCGGGGTGAGGCCGATGGCCAACCCTGATTCCCGCTGCCCCTTCGGCAGCGACTGGATGCCCGAGCGCAGGGCTTCGCCGATGATCGCGCCGTTGTAGATGGCGAGGGCCGCGACACCGGCCCAGTAGGCCCCGGTGGACAGCACCAGCAGGATGAACAGCATCATCAGCAGCACGGGCAGGCCGCGGAAGAAGTCAAGGAGGATCGCTGCGGGGATGCTGATCCACTTGGTTTTCGCGGTACGCGCGAACGAGAACACGATGCCGAGAACGATCGCGCCGACGGCCGCAACGGCCGCCATCTTCAGGGTTCCCTCCAGTAGGCCGCGGACGAGGATCGCGTTCCACATACGGCCGTCCGTGATGATGTCCCAGCGTGATGCGTCGAACATCCCGGGCGTTTCAACACCGGCGGCGGACACACGGGGGGCGGCGAGGGCGAAGTACAGGGCAGCGAGCCCACCGAGGATCAGCAGCGAGGTGATGATCGAGATGATCAGGGAGCGACGACGGGCCTTGGGGCCGGGTACATCGAAGAGGACATTGGTGCTCATCGGAAGACCGCAACCTTTCGTTCGAGATGGGCTGCGACCTGGCCGAGCGGCACCGTGATGATCAGGTAGAAGACTGCGACGCCGAGGAGGATGGCGATCGTGGAGTCACCGCGGACGTTGATGACCTGGCGCGACGATGCGACCAGCTCAACCACAAAGAAGCCACCGGCGACGGAAGTGTTTTTGGTGAGGGCGATGATCACGTTGAGCAGCGGCGGGATAACCATCCGGATGCCCTGCGGCATGATAACAAGGCCAAGGGTCTGGCCGAAGGTGAGCCCAAGGGCGCGGGCGGCTTCCGCCTGGCCGAGAGCAACTCCGTTGATTCCGGAGCGGATGGCTTCGGCGATGAACGGCGAGGTGTAGAAGGTGAGCCCGATGGCGGCGAAGGTGAAGTACGCGGGCGGAGCTCCCAGGTACGGCAGGATGAACGCGCAGAAAAACAGCACAAGGGTCAGCGGGGTGTTGCGGAGGATCTCGGTGTAAACGGTGGCGAAGCCTCGCAGCGCCGCTACCGGTGAGATCCGCATTGCGGCGACGATTGTTCCGAGGATCAACGCGCCAATCCCGGAGATTATGAGCAATTGAAGGGTGTTCCAGAATCCGCCGAGGAACGTCGGCAGGTTCTCGATTATCGCGTCCATAATGCCTTCGGGTTTGAGGTGGGAAAAGCTGTACTGCTGTCCTGCTGCGGAAGGAAGCGGCCCGTCCGGAGAAACTCCGAACGGGCCGCTTCTTTATGCGCGACTAGTAACGGTCGACTGCCGGGGGC
>JAODAO010000459.1 GCA_025463465.1 Glaciihabitans sp.
CGTTCTGGCAAGTCCACCGGAGCCACAGGTTCGCCGAATAGTCTTTTGGAGTGATCGATACCTTCCTGCGGCCACCCCGGGGCTTCGCGGAATGGTTCGCCGATGGCGTGCGCGCGATCGGCCTCCTCAGCATCATCACCGTGGCGGTGGGCTGGGGCCTGGTCGAGGTCGCCGTGATGGCGCTGGTTCTGCTCGGCCTCTGTGTGCCGCGGCTGCTCGGTGTGCGCCCGGCTCTCGACATCGTGTTCAGCGTCGCGCTGCTGGTGGCGGCGTGGAGCAGCGTGCTCGACCTTTACGCGAAGGTGCCCGACTGGGATGTGGTGGTGCACTTCGCCACCAACGGGGTGATCGCCGCCGTCGCCTACATCCTGTTCGTCCGCGCCGGGATCGCGCCGGGCCACCTCGACTCCGGGGTGCCGGTCATCTCGGTGATAGTGCTGACCACCGCGTTCGGGTTGTCCGGAGGGGTGCTCTGGGAAATCGCCGAATGGGCCGGCCACACCTTCATCGACCGGTCGATCTACGTCGAATACAACGACACCATCGGTGACCTCGCCGCCGGGGGGATGGGCTCGATTTTGGCCGGCGGGCTTATGCGCTTCCTCGCGGCCGACAACCGCGCCGTCGCCTGAACTACAGGTCGTAGTCGCTCGGCGCGTAACCGTTCGGTTCGTCGGCGGCAGCGCGCTCGCGGAAGGCGACCATGTTCATCCGGTTGCCGCAGCGCACGCTGCAAAACCGTTTTGAACCGTTGCGGGACAGGTCGAGCAGCAGGCCGTCGCAGTCCGGGGCGGCGCAGTGGCGAAGGCGTGCCATCTCGTTGTTGCGCACAACGTCCATCAGCGCGAGCCCCGATTCCACGCGGATGCGCACGGCGAGCGGTTCGTCCTGGCCAACGGCGTGCAGGTGCCAGTCGAACTCGTCGTGGCGAACCAGGTAGGGCAGCGCCCCCGCCTCGCTCAACAGCAGGTTGACCTCGCCGGCGGCGGAGTCGCGGTCCAGCATCCAGATCGTGCGCAGGTGCTCCCGGGTCTGGCGCACCTCGGCCAGTTCGGTGTCGTCGCGGTCGAAGCGCCCGGAATAGCGGTGGCGGTCGAGCAGGGCGATCAGTTCTGGCTGGCTGGAAAGCTCGTCCAGGCCAGTTTTGGTGGCGCCGGCGACCGTGTTTGCCAGGTCGCGGATGAACTCGAGAGTGGCGGTACTGTCAGGGGCAAAATGCAAGTTGACTCCTTACTTACTCCCACACTAACGTCAGCTTCGGAACACATCAACCCTTCGCTGACAGGACGACCATGGCGCGCTCATCCACTACCTCCGGGCTCATCATCGCGGTGCTCGCCGCCGCAACATTCGGCACATCCGGGGCGCTCGTGAAGCCCATGCTTGAGGCCGGCTGGAGCCCGGCGGGCGCCGTCACCGCGCGGGTGCTGATCGGCGGGATTGTGCTGCTTCCCCTCGCCCTGTTCTCGGTGCGCGGCAAGTGGGACGCGGTCTGGCGGGGGCGCTGGCGCATCCTCGGCTTGGCCGCCATCGGTGTCGCCGGAACCCAGCTCGTCTACTTCGCCGCGATCCAGCGCATCCCCGTTGGCACCGGCATCCTGATCGAGTACATGGCACCGCTACTGCTCGTCGCCGTGGCCTGGGTGCTCACCAGGAAAACACCCAAGGCCGTTGTCCTGGTCGGCTCCGTCATCGCGCTGGTCGGCCTGGTGATGGTGGTCTCCCCGGGCGGCGGAGACAAACTCGACACCCTCGGCCTCATCTTCGCGCTGATGGCGATGATCGGCTGCGCCGGGTACTACGTCATCTCCGCCCGCCCAAGCGACGGCCTGCCGCCGGTGGCCTTCGCCGCCTTCGGCCTGATCATCGGCGGCATCCTGCTCGGCATCGTTGGGGTGAGTGGCCTCGTTCCCTTCACCATGTCCACCGACAACGTGGTGATGTTCGGCGAGACCGTCACCTGGTGGCTGCCGCTGCTGATCCTCGGCGTTGTGGGTACCGCGTGCGCCTACGCCGCATCGATCACGGCCAGCGAGATGCTCGGGTCCCGCCTCGCCTCGTTCGCCGGCCTGCTCGAGGTGGTATTCGGCACCCTCTACGCGTGGCTGCTGCTCGGCGAGAACTTCGGCCTGCTCCAGCTGCTGGGCGGCGCGCTGATCCTCGCCGGCATCATCTTCGTCCGCTCGGAAAAGGTGGATGTCGCCCCGGAGGCCAGCGCGGAACAGCTGGCACCCACCCCGTCGCAGCCCACCCCGGCGCAGCGTCACCCGCAGGAGCCGCCGACACGGACGGCGGCCCTGACCGTCGAGATCGCCATCGCCGGCGGCGTCAGCCCGGAGGAGGCGCCGCGTCCGTAAGGCGGATCTGACCCCGACTATGGGAGCGTGGGGCAGGCCTCGTGGATGGCGGTGTCCTCGGCTGTGCCCATCGGCATCTCCCCGGTAGAGGGAAACCACTGCTGGTTCGGCCAGAGGGCGATGAAGTCCGCCCGGCTCGGCGGCGCCGGGTTGCTGATGCCGTTTGCCTCGAAGCAGGGAACCATAAATTCGGTCAGGTAGTCGTAGATGTAGCCGAGCTGGGCATCGTTCGGCGGGTTGAACGGGTGATACGGGTTGTCAGCCAGGCAGGTGTAGCGGAGGACGGCCATGGCCTGGTCCTCCCCATCCCTGCTGTCGTCCATCGCCGGGGTGAATCCGGCGGCCTGCAGGCAGTCATCCACCAGCGCCGCCACGGTGTCATCCCCCGGATACCCGTCGAACTCGATCACCGGCCGCACGGCCGCGGGGAAAAGGTGCGTCACCTCCTCCCAGCGCTGGTCCTGCTCGGCCAGCCGCTGGGCGTCGATCTCCTCGGCCGTGCGCGGCGAAGGAGCGGGGGAGGGGCCAATGTCGGGAAGCGGATACTGCACGGCGTCCGCTGTCGCGTGGGCGGTCGGGACCGGCCACCGGGTGCTGCTCGGCAGATAGCTGCCGGCGGCCGTGCAACCCGCCAACAGGGCCACCGCCGGTAGCGCGGTGAGCAGGGTGAGCAGGCAGCGGCGAAGGTAACGGTGGGCTGTGATCATGGTGCCTCCTTCGAGGTCGTTGTTGTGCTGGCCAGTCATTCGAGTTGCTCCCTCAGCGTTTTGCGGGCCCGCGAGTAGCGGGCCCTGGCAACCACGGGGCTCAGCCCGAGCAGCGCACCGGCCTCGGCAACCCCAAAACCATCCCAGGCGATCAGCATCACCAGCTCGCGGTCGGCCGGGGCAAGCTTCGCCATGGCCTCCCGCAGCGTGTGGTCGACCGCGGCGGCTGGCGGGGCGAGGCTGATTTCCTCCCGCAACCGCCCGGACAGCCGGCCGCGCCGCAGCTGGCTGCGCTGGTGGTTGGCGAGTACCCCTTTTGCCACACCGAAACTCCACGCGCGCATCTCGCCGGTCTCCTCGGGAAGCTCGCTGCGTCTTCGCCACAACACCACCAGGGTTTCCGACAGGCAGTCGGCCGCGTCCTCGGTGGGCGACACACGCCGCGCGAAGTAGGCCAGCAGTGCCGGCATCAGCGGTCGCACCGTCTCGTCGAAGGTGGCCGCCTCCCGCTTGTCGGCGGCCGCCGCGGCCGATCCCTGCGTTGTGGTGGATGTTTTTACCGCGACGATCCCCTCGGATGCGGGGCTCATCCGCCGGCACCCATCGATTTCCAGCCCTGGCAGGAGTTCATCGTCCACGCCGATTCGACGCCGTCGCGGTCGCCGGCGGCCGCAGCCGTCGCAAACTTCTTCTGTTGGTCAACGACCCCACCGCCGTCGGTGGCGACGAGGGCCGGCCACGCCGTCGCCTCCTGCATCACAACCGTCGCGGCGTCCCGGGCACGCAGGTCACCCGTTTTGTCACCAACCAGCCAGACGTCCACCCACCGGCAGTAGAAGTAGCTCTCGTAGCCGGAGTCAACGCCGATCTCCTGCATGATGGCGTCGGAGCCGCCGATCGAGAACGCGACGGCCGCGGCGACCTCGGCCGGGTCAACACCGCGCGGCAGCGGCAGGTCCTCGGGGTAGCGAGAGGCCACAAATTTGTCGAGATCGGTCGCGTTGGTGTTGAACCACGCGCTGCCCAGGATGTCCTCGGTGCCGCCGCCGGGCGGGGCGTTCTCCACCTCGAGGCCAACAAAGGATCGAACGGCATCGGCGGCCACGGGGAGGGTGCCAACACCCACGGCGACCAGCGCACCAACCGCGATGGTGGTTACCAGCGTCAGGTGGCGGGGCCGGCGGCGGCCCGACATCCGCGCGGCCACCAGGAGATCGTCGAGGGTGGAGTCGGCGACCGGCAGGCGCGCGCCCGGGTCGGCATGCCCCAGCCGGGAGTCCAGCTCGTTGTCCGTGATCATCGTGCCCGTCCCGTCCGGTAGCGCGTGGGGGATGTTCCGGTTGTGCCCGGTGTCACCCTGTCACGTGTTCATGTCCGGCAGGGCCCGCAACGTGACAGCGCCGGCCGAAATATCTTCCGCGACGATGTGGGGGCGACGGTGCAGGGGGGGCGACGGATCGGTCAGGCGGGGTTCGGCGGGGAGGCCGGCATCCGACCGGTGAGCAGCGCGTCCGCGACATCCACCCGGCCGTTCGCCCTGGCCACGGCCGCCGCCGCGTCCCAGTCGTAGTCGACGGCGCGCAGCTCGGCGACCCAGTCGCCGGAGGAGTCGTCGACGATCGCGTAGCGGGCGTGGGGGGTGCCCGATTCCATGGTGTGCACGTAGGGGGCGTCATCGTCGTAGGCCGGCCAGCCGACGCTGCCCGGGTTGACCACCAGGGTGCCGGACGGCAGCCGCAGTTGGTGAGCCAGGTGGGTGTGGCCGCAGAGCAGCAGGTTCCAGCCCGTGGCGTCGGCGCCGAGCCGGTCGAGGACCTCGGCCATGGTGGCAGGGCGGGATCCGGACGGCTCGACGGTGCTGAGCAGGTAGGTCGCGTCGTCGGTGGGCGTCGCGTGGAACGCCAGCACCCCGGCGGCGGGGCTGAGGCTCAGCGGCAGGCTGGCGATCCAGGCGGTGTCGTCGGCCGAGATGGTGTCGAAGGCGAGGCCGTCCGACAGCCCGAGGGCCGACCGCGGGGGAGTGAGCACCTGGCGTTCGTGGTTGCCGCGAACGGTGGGCATCGGGTGCTCGCGCAGGATGGTCATGGTCGCCACCGGGTCGACCCCGCCGGAGAGGATGTCTCCCAGGTTCACCATGGAGTCGACGGACTGCCGCCCGATGTCAGCCAGCACGGCCTCGAGGGCGAAGCTGTTGCCATGGATGTCGGAGAGCACCGCTATTCGCATGCCACGATTCTGCCGCACCCCGGCCCGCGGCACCGACCCGCGAACACCGCCCGCACTAACACCGGATCATGTAAGGGTTACCTAAATTAGGATGACCTACCCTAGTGTGTGACTACGACGAACGCGCCAGTGTGATCGTCAATGACTCCAGGAGGCACAATGAACGCCCCCCTCGCTTCAGTTGACACGGGCACCGCCGAGGTCGAACCCTTCGCGGTGCGCCTGCGAACCCAGACCCAGGCAGCCCACACCCGCGCCGAGAACGCCGGCTTTATGTCCAACCTCATGGGTGGGTCTGGCAGCATCGACGACTACGTCGCCCTGATGAGCCAGTACGCGTTCATTTACGAGGCCCTTGAACGTGTGGGCGAAAGCTTCCGCAGCGACGCCGCCGGCAGCCTGTTCGTCAACGACGCCCTGCTGCGCCGAGACGCGATCAACGCCGACCTCACCTACTTCCTCGGGCCGCAGTGGCGCGAGACGATCACCGCGCTGCCGGCCACCGAGGCCTACGTGCGTCGGCTCGATACCGTCGCGGCGCGCAGCTCGGCCGAGTACGTCGCCCACCACTACCTGCGTTACCTCGGCGACCTCTCCGGCGGCCAGATCATCCGGGTGATGGTGCAGCGCCACTACGAGATTCCCGACGAGGGACTCAACTTCCTGCAGTTCCCGCTGATCCCGAAGCCCAAGCCGTTCAAGGACAACTACCGCGCCGCCCTCGAGGAGGCCGGCTGGAGCGCCGAGGAGCGTGACGCGTTCATCGGCGAGGTGGATGTCGCGTACGGGCTCAACTTCGACCTGTTCACCGAGCTCGGGGCCAGCCGCTCCGAGTAGTCGGGAGGACGACCAGCCGGGATGGCACGCACCCGGATGGCGAGCACCCGAATGGCAACCCCGCAGACGGGATGCCGGCGGCCTGCGCCAGCGCCCGTAATCTTAGTTCTCGACGAGTTCGCCGTCCGGGCCGATGTAACCGATTATGGTGTCCTCTGTCGGGTCCGTGGTGCTGCCGATGATCTCTATACAGACCTGAATGCCCTCTTCGTCGACGGGTGTGCACTGTGGACCCACCGGCATATCCGTGGGCGTGACGCTCATAACGGGCAGGCCGATGCTGTCTTCGATGCTGGCCGCATACAGATCTTCCGAACTGATTCTGCTGCTATCCGACCCGCTGCTGTCTCCCGCGCTGCTGTCGAACCCGCTGCTGTCTAACGCGCTGCTGTCTAACACAGGGGCAGAAGCCTGCTGGCCGGGGTCGGGTGCAACAAGTTGCGCTTCGACGGGCGGCGCGGTCAACCACAGTCCGGCGAGAACCACTCCACCGGCGACAGCCAGCGCAGCGAGCACTCCGATGACCCAGCGTGAGATCAATTCCGTCATGTTTCTCCGGGAGCCGACGCATAGGTCGAGCGCGCACGAGAATGCGGCACGCTCAACCTAGCAATGCTCACCTTCGGACAGGAAGAGGTGCGGTGACATTGCGCCGGGGGAGGCTACTCCTCGAGTTTGAGCGCGATGCCGAGGGCGAAGAATGTCGGCGCCCAGTGGCCGACGAAAATTCCCCAACGGTCGGACTGGGCCTTGTCGTCGGTCTTTTTGTTCCGGGAGAAGGACCAGGCCAAAAGCGATAGCACGATGGAGGCGAAGCCCGCGATGTAGGCGTGCTCACTGCGGAAGCCGTAGCTGGCCAACAGGGTGATCGGGTTGAAGCCTTGTTCAACGGATTGTTTTGCCATAACCAGTTTCCTTTTCAGTGGCGCCGAGACGGGGACAATTCCACCATCACACGGCAGATCAGGCCACGAAATCGCTTTCGGCGAAGGCAACTCTCTGGTAGCGGGCAGCGCCGTCAGCCGGCGCGCGCTCAGGCGGCGGGCTGAGGGGCGGGCGCCCGGTCGGGGATGGTGCCGAGCAGGTATTTTTTGGGCCAGTAGCGTAGTCGTTTCGGCAGCCGCGGGTAGAGCATCGCGGTAACCCGCATCAGCCGGTCGAAGCGTTTCTGCCTGCCGGCATCCCAGGGCAGGGCGAACGCGGCGCGCAGGTCGGCGCTGAGCAGCCCTGCGGTGAGGAACCCCGCGAGCGGCATGGCCGCCCGCAGCCAGAGGGCCCCGGTTTTCGGGTGCAGCAGCGTCTGCGCGACGGCGCGGATCTCGTCATCCACCTGAAGGTTGGCGACAGCGCGGTTCCAATACTCGGCGAAGGCGGCACGGTCAACCGGCCACAGCTCGCGGGGCATCTGCAGGGCAGCGCCGATCGCGCCGTAGTCCTGGTAAATGGCGTCGGCATCGGCGTCGGACAGCTGCCCATACACCCGGCTGTAGATGCGGGCGGCGGAGTCATACAGGGTCGCGTTCACCCAGAGCTGCAGCGCCGGGTCGGTGGCGTCGTAGCTCGGGCTCTTCACGGGCGCGTGCGCGCGGTTCACCATCTGGGTCACAAATGCGGCCTGATTCGGGGTGCCCCACACCACCGCGTAGACGAAGGTGAGGGTGTGTCGGAGGCGACGGGTCGGGTCGGCGGCGAAGCTGCTGTGCTCGGCGACCGCGTGGCCGACCGCTGGATTGGCGAGCTGGAGCAGGATGGCGCGCCCGCCGGCAGCGAGCAGCAGGGCCTCGTCTCCCATGTCCTTCAGTCGCATGGGATCATTCTGCACCGCACGCGTAGGGAATTGACTGGATTGCGTCGGTAGAGTGGCCGCATGGCTATCCGGTTGTTGTACCTCACCCGCTGGATCACCCTTGTGCTCGCCTGCCTGTTCGGCGCCATCGGGCTAGTCCTGGCCATCACGGAACCCGCGCTGTCCGCCGGCTGGATCCTGATCGGGTTCGCCGTGCTGCGCATCTCGGCGCAGAAGGCCATCACCGCGGAGTCCGAGCGGATGAAGCGCGAGAGCAGCGAACCGATCGAATAGGCCGGGGCGCATCGCCCGTCGTACTGCCCGGCAGTTACGCCCGCGGTGCCGGTATCCGGCCGGCCAGGTATGGCGCGGTTCGGCTTGCGGCATTGCCGGCGACCTCTTCGGGAGTGCCGGTCGCGACGATCCGGCCACCCTCGTCCCCGCCGGACGGCCCGAGGTCGATGACCCAGTCGGCCGCGGCGACCACGTCCATGTTGTGCTCGACCACCACAACGGTGTTGCCGGTGTCGACCAGCCGGTTCAGCTGGGTGAGCAGTAGCAGCACGTCCGCCGGGTGCAGGCCCGTGGTGGGTTCGTCGAGCAGGTACAGGGTGTGGCCGCGCCGGGCGCGCTGCAGTTCCGTGGCGAGCTTGATGCGCTGCGCCTCGCCGCCGGACAGTTCGGTGGCGGGCTGGCCGAGCCGCAGGTAACCGAGGCCCACCTCGCGCAGGGTGTCAAGGCTGCGGGCGGCGGTGGGAACATCGCGGAAGAAGTCGGCCGCGGCGTCGACGGTGAGGGCGAGGATGTCGGCGATCGTTTTGTCCCGGTAGTTGACAGCAAGCGTCTCCTCGTTGTAGCGGGAGCCGTGGCAGGCCGGGCACGGCCCGTAGCTGCCGGGCAAAAACAGCAGCTCGACGGCGATGAAACCTTCACCGAGGCAGGTCTCGCAGCGGCCACCGGCCACGTTGAACGAGAACCGACCGGCGCCGAAGCCACGCGCCCTGGCCTCGTCCGTTGTGGCGAATACCTTGCGCACGGCGTCGAACAGGCCGGTGTAGGTGGCGAGGTTGGAGCGCGGGGTGCGGCCGATCGGTTTCTGGTCAACCCGCACCAGCCGGTCGATGGCCTCCATCCCGGTCACGTTCGACACGGTGACGGTGTCCTTGACGGCCTGCTCGATCTCCTCGTCCTGGTCGTCGTCCATGACGATGCCCGCCGGCTGCACGTGCCGGCCGACCACGTCGGCGAGCACCTGGCTCACCAGCGTCGACTTGCCGGAACCGGACACCCCGGTCACGGCCGTCAGGATGCCGAGGGGGATGTCGGCGTCGAGGTCGCTGAGGTTGTGGTGGTGGATGCCCTCCACCCGCAACCACCGGGCCGGCTGCCGCAGCGGCCGCGGCCCGGTATCAGAACCGGGCTGCGCGTTGGCGTCGGCGGATGTGGTGTCACTGGAGGATGTGGTGTCGCCGGTCTCTGCAACGTCGGGGAAGAGGAACGGGCGGGTCACCGACTCGGCGACGTCGGCGAGACCGTCGACGGGGCCGCTGTAGAGGATGTGCCCGCCGCTCTCACCGGCAAGCGGACCAACATCCACCAGCCAGTCTGCGCGGCGCACGATGTCCATGTTGTGCTCGACCACGTAAACCGAGTTGCCGCTGGCCCGCAACTGTTCGAGCACGGCGAGGAGGGGCTCGGCGTCGGCGGGGTGCAGGCCCGCGGAGGGTTCGTCGAGGACGTAGATCACCCCGAACAGGCCGGAGCGCAGCTGGGTGGCGATGCGCAGGCGCTGCATCTCACCGGGGGAGAGGGTGAGGGTGGAGCGGCTGAGGCTGAGATAACCGAGGCCGAGTTCCAGCAGCACCCCAACGCGCTGCAGCAGGTCGCGGGAGATGGTGCTGGTGATGTCTGACCCGGCGTCCGTGGCGGTGAGGGGGCGCAGGGTGCTGGCGAGTTCGGTCAGCGGGAGGGCGTTCAGCGCGGCGATCGAGCGGCCCGCGACGGTGACGGCGAGGGCGCCGGCGGTGAGCCCACTTCCGCCGCACAGCTGGCATGGCCCCGATCGCATAAAGCGCAGGGCCTTCTCCCGCATCGACTGGCTCTTCGAGTCGTTGAGGGTGTGCAGGACGTAGCTTTTCGCGCTCCAGAACCGGC
>JAODAO010000475.1 GCA_025463465.1 Glaciihabitans sp.
GGACACCCCGTGCTCTCCGACTTCGGCATCGCCTCCACGCTGAGCGAGTCGAACAGCCAGGAGGCCGTCGGCATGTCGATTCCCTGGTCGGCGCCCGAGGTGCTCATGGATGAGACGCCGGGTTCCGTACAGTCCGAAGTGTGGGCGCTCGCCGCGACCGTGTACTCGCTCCTGGCCGGCCGGTCGCCCTTCGAGAATCCCGCCGGCTCCAACACGTCGGCCGACCTCATCTCGCGAATCACCCGGGGTAAACCGCAGCCCATCGGCCGCGATGACGTGCCGGCCAGCCTCGAGCGGCTGCTGCTTGCTGGCATGTCCCGCAAGCCGGAAAACCGACCGGCGTCTATCCTCGAGCTGATCACGGCCCTGCAAGCGATCGAAACCGAGCTGGGGGTACAGCAGACCGCGATCGATGTCGCCATGGACGACTGGGCACTTGCCACGGTGTCCGACCTGGAGGAGCGCACCCGGGTTCGTCCCGTTGCCGGGGTCCCGGTCGGCGGCGCCCGCCGGCGCCGCCGTGCCCCCGCTCCCGGTGCAGCCGGCACCATCTGGCGGGACAATGACGCGGGCGGTACCGAGCAGAAGCCCGCCCCCACGGGGCGGCGAATGCACACCCTGGCCTGGGTTCTCGTCGCGACAGCGGTCTTGGTGATCGCCCTCGGGGCCACCGCGACGGTTGTCCTGGTGCGCGCCGCCGGGGGCATCCCCACCGTCTCCGATATCGCTGGAACGGCGAACGCGGGCACCGTCCAGTTCTCCTGGGACGACCCCGGGCTGCGTGACAGCGACAGTTACCTGATCGTCACCGCCGACGGCGACTCCAGCATCCAGCGCTCCACCGGTTTCCTCGTTGACGCCGAACCGGGCGAGCGCGTCTGCATTACGGTCACCGTCAACCGCGAGGGTAAATCCGGCCCCGCCAGCGCCCAGAAGTGTGTGGACGTCGCAGGGTGATCAACCATGGCGTTTAGAAGGTGGCTCGCGGAGCATCGCCCCCTCGTTCTTACGGCGACGAGCGGGACGGTCATCGCTGCCCTCATCGCGACCGTCGCGGTGGTCTCCAACGGCTACTCGGCACAGAAACTTGAACTGCAGGACTCCTCCGTCTGGGTAAGTAACGCGGGCGAGCAGGCGATCGGGCGCATCAACACCGAGGTACTCGAGCTGAACTCCGTGATGCGCGGCGCCGGTTCCGACCTCGACCTGCTGCAGGATGGCTCCACGATCCTCGTCGTTGACCACGCCGATAGCAGCCTCGATATCGTCGACGCCGCGACATCCACCATCTCCGACACCGTGCCGCTGCCGCCGAACGACCCGCAGGTGCTTCTCGCCGGAGGAGCCGTCGCCATCCTCGCCCGCGGGACCGGGGAACTGTGGACATCCACCCTGGCCAACCTCGCCTCCTTCGACGCCGAATCTGCGCCAACCCTGACCCTCGGCGCCGACGCCGTGGCCAGCATCGATGACGACGGGCTCCTGGTTGCATATTCGCCGAGCGCAAAGCAGGTCTATGAAATCGAGCCGGCGCGCTCCGACGAGGTGCAGTCCTCCGAAGCGCTCGACGTGCAGTCGACGGGGGCACTGACGATTAGCTCGGTCGATGGCAGCTGGGCACTGCTCGACAGCGCGGGCCCCACCCTTTACCTCCCCGGTCGCATCGTTGACCTGGCCGCGGTCGCCGGCTTCTCGGACGGCGCTGGCGGCACGGGTGGCGCTGACGGTGGAGCTGAGGCCGTCGACCCGGGGGAGTCGACCGGCGACGCCGATACGGACACCGATACCGGCGTGGGGGATGTTGTGCGCTTGCAGCAGCCATCCACCCGGGGGGATGCGGTCCTGGTGGCTTCGCAGACCGGCCTGGCCAGCGTGCCCATCAACGACGGCGACATCATGGTGCTCGTAACCGGGCAGGTCGGAGCCGCGACGGCGCCCCTGGTGCTGGGGGACTGCACGTTCGCCGCCTGGGCCGGCAGCAACGCCTGGCGTTCCTGTGCCGGGGATGCTGGTTCCGCAGACGCAGACGCAGACGCAGACGCAGACGCAGATGCCGGCACGGCGGGCAGTCTTATGCCGCTCGAGGGCTCAACCACCGCAGATGTCGCCGTTTTCCGGCACAACGGCGACCGGGTTGTCCTCAACGACGGCCGAAGTGGAGCGTCCTGGGCTGTCGCCGCCAACGCCGAACTGATCAACAACTGGGCCGACCTGATCCCCGTAGACGATGACACCCAGTCCGTCGAGACCACGGGGGAGTCGCCTCCCCAGCTCGACCCCGTCGCGCAGCCTCCCGTGGCCGTTGACGACGAGTTCGGCGCCCGTCCCGGCCGCACCAGCGTGTTGCCCGTGCTGCTCAACGACTACGACCCGAACGGCGACGTTCTCGGAATCGACAGTGTCTCCGAGGTTGACGCTACCCTCGGTCGCGTCGACATCATCGGCGACCGGCAGCAACTGCAGGTCACCCTCCCCGACACCGCGAGCGGCTCCATCAGTTTCCGCTACACGATCAGCGACGGACTCGGCGGAACCGCCTCCGCTTCGGTGACTGTGACCGTGCGGGGTCCTGACGAGAACTCCGCGCCCCTCCAGGTTCGGCCAAGCAACCTCGTGGTGGAAAGCGGCGGCCGCGCAACAGCCAACGTCCTTGGCGACTGGGTCGATCCCGACGGCGATGCCTTCTACCTCGCCGGCGCGACGGTGCGCGCACCGTCATCGGTCAGCTTCACCCCGGGCGGCGTCCTCGTTTTCACCGAGGGCGGTGACGGCGGAGCCACTGCCACCGTTGAACTGACCGTCGACGACGGCACCGCCTCCGGGCTCGGCAGCCTCACCGTGACGGTTGAGCCCGCTGGTACCGTACCGATCGTCGCTGACCCGTTTATCGTGCTCGCCGTCGCCGGCACCGACGTCACCGTTTCCCCGCTCGTGCACGTGCATGGCGGGTCAGGAACCCTCCGGCTGAACAGCGTCCCGGCGAAGGCGGGGGTGTCCATTACTCCCAGCTACGACGCCGGCACCTTCCGTTTCAACAGCACCGCCGTTGGCACCCACTACCTCGACTACGTTGTCACCGACGGCGAGCAGACCGCCACGGGCACGGTGCGGGTGGATGTCTCAGCGCCCGCCCAGAGCGCCCGCCCGATCACCATCCCCAAAACCGTGTTTGTGCAGACCCTCCGCACGGAGAGCGTCGACGTCGCCGGAACCGACATCGACCCGGCCGGCGGGGTACTGGTGGTCACCGGCCTGAGCAACCTCGACCAGGCGTCCGGGGTGTCGGCCGAGGTCATCGACCAGCGTGTTGTCCAGGTGCGCCTCGACGCTCCCCTAGAGGGGCCGGTCGACTTCAACTACCGCATCAGCAACGGCCTGGCGGACGCCGAGGGAACCATCACGGTCGTCGAGATTCCCGTGCCGGCGTCGCTGCAGCCGCCCGTCGCCAACAACGACGAGGTCACCGTGCGGGTGGGTGCGGCCATCAACATCCCCGTGCTCGACAACGACGAACAGCCGGACGGCGCCGACCTGACCCTGCTGCCCACCCTCGCCCAGGACCTGCCGGAGGGCGCCGGGCTGCTCTTCAGCTCAAGAAACGTGCTGCGTTACCTCGCGCCGGAGCAGCCAGGAAACTTCCTCGCCGTCTACGAGATCGAGGGTCCAGACGGTCAGCGCGCCCGCGCCCAGCTGCGCATCTCCGTGCGCGAGGCCGACGCCGACACCAACTCCGCCCCGGTGCCATCGACGCTGACCGCGCGGGTGCTCGCAGGGGCCAGCGTGACCATCCCCATCCCCCTGTCCGGCATCGACCCCGACGGTGACACGGTGCAGTTACTCGGCCAGGAGACCTCCCCGGAAAAGGGTGCCGTCACGTCGGTTGGCTCCGACACCATCACCTACCGAGCCGGCGACTATTCGGCCGGGACGGACGAATTCCAGTACGCCGTTGTTGACGCCCTCGGGGCCCGCGCCACCGGTGTGATCCGGGTGGGAATAAGCGCGAGGCTCGACGGCGCCCGCAATCCCGTTGCCACCATCGACGATGTCACCGCCCGCCCGGGGTCCACCGTTTCCGTGCGGGTGCTCGCCAATGACTCCGATCCCGACGGCAGCCCCCTTCGCGTGGTGTCCGCCGTGCCGAACGACGAGGAGACCACGGCCGAGGTCGTCGGCGACCTTGTGGTGGTGACCCCGCCGAATCGCGCCGGCGTGTTCGGTGTTGTCTACACGATCGAGAACGAAGAGGGTGGCAGCAGCTCCAACTTCGTGCGGGTCACGGTTGATCCGGACGCCCCCGCCAGCTACCCCGTGGTCACCGACACCGTGCTCACCCTCGGCGACATCATCGACCGGGACACCGTCGACGTCGACGTCCTCGCCAACGTGTTCTTCGCCGACGGGGACACGTCGACTCTCGAGCTCGACGTGCCCACCGGGTTCGCCTCCGTCGCCGAGGTGACCGCAGCAAACCGGATCAGGGTGACGGTGCGGGAGCGCAGCCAGATCATCCCGTTCCGGGTCACCCATCCCGACGACGCGACGGTGTTCAGCTACGGTTTTGTGTGGGTTCCGGGCTCCAACGACGCCCTGCCCCAGCTGAACCAGCAGGCGGCGCCGCTTGTGGTCACCAGCCAGGATTCGCTGGTGATCGAACTGAACGATTACGTCCTCGCGGTGGGTGGCAAACCGGTGATCCTCACCGACAGCAGCACCGTGCGCTCTACCCATTCCAACGGCTCCGAGCTGGTGGTGGATGCCGACACGCTCGTGTTCACGTCGGCCGACCGGTACTTCGGAGAGGCATCCATCTCGTTCCAGGTCACGGACGGCACCAGTGCCGACGACCCTGCCGGTCGGACGGCGACGCTGGTCCTGCCCATCACGGTCCTCCCGCGCGAGAACCAGCCGCCGGTCTTCGACGGGGCCGTGCTCGAGGTGGAACCGGCGGAGGAACGCACCATCGACCTCAGCCGCCTCACCACCTATCCATACCCGGATGACGTTGATGAGCTCGCGTTCACCGTGCTCAGCATCCCCGAGAACTTCACCTACGCCCTCAGCGGCCAGAATCTCACCCTGCGGGCCAATGAGTCTGCGGCTGCCGGGGCGGTGACGAGTATGTCGATCGGTGTGCAGGATGCTGTGGCAGAGGGGCAGTCCGGGCGCATCCAGCTCGCCGTTGTGCCCTCAACACGGCCGCTATCGCAGCCGGCCACCGACACCGCGACGGTTCGCCGTGGCGCTTCGACCGTGATCGACGTGCTGCAGAACGACAGTGCGACCAACCCGTTCCCCGCCGACCCACTGAGGGTCGTCGCCATCCGCGGTATCGACAGCGCGGCGCTGCCTGAGGGCATCCGGGTCTCGCCGAGCGACGACCTCAGCTCGGTGAGTGTTACGGTCGCAGCGACCGCCGCACCATCTGACACCAGTTTCCAGTATCAGGTCGCCGACGTCACCGGCGACCCCAACCGCCTGGTCTGGGGCACGGTGCGCATCTCCGTGCAGGACCGCCCCGACCCCGTCACCGACGTGCGGGTGACCGAGTTCGGCGACAGGTCGCTGACGG
>JAODAO010000476.1 GCA_025463465.1 Glaciihabitans sp.
GCGTCAGCCTCGTGGGAGGAGACGACCCGGTCGACCAGGCATCGGTCGAGCAGCGCCAGGTAATCCAGCTGCTCGCTGGCGCCGGCGAACTCGGCTATCTTTTCCGTGATCCGTTCCAGGAACGGCATCTGCTTTTCGGGGCTGTCCGGTCGCGACATCCACCCCACATTGGTGGGCATAAGTGACGGCCACTGCACGTGACCGGCTCGGTCAAGGGGCAGCTGCCAGAGGCTGTCCTCCGGGTCGAGGCTGAGGTATGCGCTGAGCAGTTGCGCCGTGGCCAGGGCGTCGGCCGAGGCGCGGTGGGCGTTGGCCAGGTCGATGCCCACCGCAGCCGCGCAGTCGGCGAGGGAGCGCCCGGCCCCCGGCAAAAAGGTGCGAGCGAGTTGCATGGTGCAGAGGGTGATGTCGTCGAACGGCGGTAACCACAGCTCGAGGCGGTGCAGTTCTGCGGTCAGGAACCGCACGTCGAAGTTGGCGTTGTGGGCGACGATGACCCTGCCCTCGAGAAGCCGAAGCAGTTCGGGGGCGATGAGGTCGAAGGTGGGGGCGCGCATCGCGTCGATGGCGCGGACCCCGTGAATTCTCTGCGGCCCGAGGTCGCGGCGCGGATTGACCAGGGTGTCCCAGACTCCCGTGATGCGCCCGACCGGGTCAACGTGAACAACGGCAACCTCCACCACCCGGTGCTGGTAGCTCGGCAGAAGACCGGTTGTCTCGAAATCGATGACCGCAAATCCCCTCGCCATGGTCTCCCCCGTTCCTCCCCCGGTTCACCTGATCCTGCTGGTGACACTAGCCGGGATACCCGACCGGTGGGAGGGCCGGTTGCGCTGAGCGCTCAATGCGCCCGGGCGGCGGCGGCCGGGGCAGCACGCTCCGATAGCCTGAAGTATGCCGATCCTGCCTCCCCGCGCCGCGAAAATTCCGACCGTCCGCACCCACCACGGCGACACTGTCACCGACAACTACGAGTGGATGCGCGACAAGGAAAGCACCGAGTTGCTTGCCCACCTCGCCGCCGAGAATACCTACACAGACCAGGAGACAGAGGGGCTCAGCGCCCTCCGCGCGGAGATTTTCACCGAGATTAAAACGCACACACAGGAGACCGACCTGAGCGTCCCGGTCCGTGAGGGCGACTGGTGGTACTACTCGCGCACGCTCGAGGGAGCCCAGTACCGCATCCACTGCCGTGCCCCCATCTCTGGGCCGGACGACTGGACCCCGCCGGTGATTGATGGCGGTGATGATGCCCCGGCCGCGACATCCACCATTGCCGGTGAAGAGGTCATCCTCGATGACAACGTGGAGGCAGCCGGCCACGAGTTCTACTCCCTCGGCAGTCTCGACATCAGCGGCGACGGTCAGCTGATGCTGTTCGGCGTCGACACGGTCGGCGACGAGCGGTACACACTGCGGTTGCGGGTTCTGGCCACCGGTGAGGACCTGGGCGACGTTGTTGAAAACACCTCATCCGGTGCACTGTTCGACGCCAGCGGCCGGTACGTGTTCTACTCCACCGTTGACGACGCCTGGCGCCCGGACACCGTCTGGCGGCACACGGTCGGCACGGCCGCCACCGGCGACGTGCAAATCTTCCACGAGCCCGACGAAAGGTTCTGGGTGGGGGTGGGGATGACCCGCAGCCGCCGATATCTGGTCATCGAGGCGGGATCGAGTATCACCAGCGAGGCGAGGTTGCTCGACGCCGCCGACCCGACCGGCGACTTCACCGTTGTCTGGCCACGCCAGGAGGGGGTTGAGTACTCCATCGAACACGCCGTCCTCGGGGGTGAGGACCGCCTGCTGATTGTGCACAACCGCGACGCCGAGGACTTCGCCGTGCTTGACGTGCCCGTCGGCGAGCCCGCGTCAGAGGGCAGGGTCCTGGTTGCCCATACCCCGGGAACGCGTATCGAGGGCGTTGACGCGTTCGCTGGCCACCTGGTCCTCGAATATCGCCGCGCTGCCCTGTCCAGGGTGGCGATCCAGCTCGTTGATGAACCCACCGATGAGGGGGATGTTTTGGCCGCCGGTCCCGCCGGCTGGTACGAGCTGCCCTTCGCTGAGGAACTGTTCTCCGTGGGAACCGCGGGAAACCCCGAGTGGATGCAGCCCACCGTGCGGCTGGGCTACTCCAGCTTCATCACACCCTCTACCGTTTACGACCTCGACGTCAGGACAAGGGAGCTCCGTGTGCTTCGCCAGCAGCCCGTGCTCCAGTACGACCCAACGCTGTACGCGCAGAAACGTGAGTGGGCTGTGGCCGGAGATGGCACCCGTATCCCCGTATCACTGATTTTCCGCACCGACCTGGTGCGTCCCGGCTCTCCCGCGCCCACTCTGCTGTATGGCTACGGGTCATACGAGCACAGCATCGACCCCGGCTTCTCCATCGCCAGGATCAGCCTGCTCGACCGCGGTGTTGTCTACGCCGTCGCGCACGTGCGCGGGGGTGGGGAACTCGGCCGCGCCTGGTACGACAACGGCAAAACTGTTGCCAAACGAAACACGTTCACCGACTTCGTCGCCGTGGCTGAACACCTGACCTCCACCGGGTGGACCCGCACCGACCTGCTGGTCGCCGAGGGTGGCAGTGCCGGCGGGCTGCTGGTGGGGGCGGTCGCCAACCTCGCCCCCGAGGCGTTCGCCGGCATCCTCGCCGTTGTTCCCTTTGTCGACCCGCTCACCTCGATCCTCGACCCCGACCTGCCGTTGACGGTGATCGAGTGGGACGAATGGGGTGACCCGCTGCACAACGCGGAAATTTACGCCCTGATGAAGTCGTACTCGCCGTACGAGAACGTACGGGACACCCGCTATCCGCGCATCCTCGCGGTCACCAGCCTCAACGACACCCGGGTGCTGTACGTCGAACCCGCGAAGTGGGTCGCCCGGTTGCGTGAGGTCGGCGCCCCCGCGCTTCTGCGAACAGAGATGACAGCCGGCCACGGCGGCGTCAGCGGGCGTTACGAGTCCTGGCATAAAAAGGCGTTCGAATATGCGTGGATCCTTGACTGCCTCGGCCTGAACCCAGGGCAAGGGGCCGGGAGCAACGCGCACCGAGAGTACGACGACCCCGGGGCGTAGTCCAGCCCTTGTTCGCCCTCGTGAAGTCTCGTTTGCTGGACCCACCATCCAAGGAATAGGAGCACACCGTGAGCAATCCATCCCTGTCCCCCAGCTTCGACGAGACCGGTGGTGACGCGGGGATCGCTGACGCGTCCCCCTACGACGACTACATCGACGCCGCCATTGTCGACCCGCTCGCGGGAGAAGGCAGCCCCGCTTTCGCCGACGACGACATCAACGACGAGATCGAACTTGACGAGCTCGACGATGAACTGGACGACGAGATCGACGATGACGACGAGCTGGATGATGATGACGAGCTGGATGGTGAACTCGACGAGGAATCGGACCCTGAGCTGCTCGGTACGGACCTCGAAGAGGACGAGCTGGACGATGACCTCGACGACTTCGCTGACGACGAGAGGATCTGACGATGACCGACAGCAACCTTGACGGAACTCCGTACCACGACCCCGCGCTGGAAAGGAAACTCTCCACCACCGACGCCGGGGCCGCGGAAACTGACGACGACGGCGACGCGGGCGAAGAGTCACCCGTGGCGTCAGTTGCCGAGGGTGAACCGACATTCACTTCCGATGATCCAGTGGCCGAGGACCTCGACCTCGAAGACGAGTCATCCACCAGCACGGACTGATAGTGGCTGGGCCGACCGGTCCTACAGCGGCACCCAGCGGTTTCGCACCCGCTGGGTGAGCTGCCACCCGAGGACTTCCACCACGGTGTTTGTCTTCTCTGTGGTGTGAGCGGCAATCTGACCGGCGAGTTCCGCATCTTCCGCCTCGAAACGAACCACGATGCGTGCGCTGCCGGCGACGATGCCGAGGTCGGCGGCCTCGACGACCGTGAGTTCAGCGGTGGCGGCTTTGGCGGTGGGAAGTGCGGATGCTGCGGCGAATCCGGGACGCACGGCGCCCGCGGTAATGGTGACGCGGTAGGACGGCATCCCCCAACCCTACGAGCACACCGTGATCGTGACGATCACAAGTTCTAGCGCCGTGAGGGGCACGAACCCCACCGTAAACTCAGTGGCCGAAGTGTCCTCGGTTGTATTCGTAAGTCCAGCCCACAAGGAACACGATGCCGATGCCGGCGCCGATGATTGATATCCAGGCGCCCACGGCGACACCGAGGAAAACGAGGGCGGCGGACAGAGCCAGAAGGAACGGCCACCAACTCCACGGGCTGAAGAATCCCTGCTCGGCGTCACCATCGTCGATGTTCGCGTTCACCCGGTCTTCCGGCAGTTCTCCGCCCTGGCCGCGGTGGGTGCGTCCGACGTAAAAGGCGATCAGCGTGGCGAGAACGGCAGACAGGAAGAGGCCGATGGTTCCCACCCATTCAACGGGTGAGCGGAAGACGCTGGTTGGCACGGTTGCGTCCGGATTGCCGTAGACCAGCATGTTCCAGGTCGTGTAAGCGATGTCAGCGAGCAGAAAAAACCCCGCGAGTACCCAGAACAGACGTGTATTTGCACCCATGGGGTCTATCCAAGACCCGGCATCGTCGACAGGATAGGGCTTGGTTGCGCACTTGTCGCGTGTTAAGCAGTTATGTGGAAAACCGCCGGCCCGTGATTGTGTGGGATGTCCGGGAAACTGCGACAATCCAATTTGTAGAGACGAAGGAGTTCTCATGCCAGTGGACCAGCAGCCGTGCATCATCGTCGGTGTTGTGCGAGGGCAGTCGGCGACCGTGTTATTGCAGGCCGTGGAGTTCGCAAAGCGGTTCGACGCGATCCTGGTGTGCGCTTCGGTGAATCCCACCCGCTACACGGTGACGGAGAACGCGGATGGCACGGTTTCGTCGCTACCGCTCGACCCGGAAATAGCCGACCTGCGTGAAGAGCAATTTGATCCCGACGTGCGGGAGTACCTCGATGCCACATTTGCCGGGACCGGGGCAGCCTGGACTACCCGTGCCCTCGCCGGGAACCCGGCGCGCTCACTCGCCCGGCTCGCTGAGACCCTTGATGCGACGATGATCATCGTCGGAACCCGCAAACCCACCCTGCGGGCAACGGTACGAGAGTTTCTCGCCGGATCCGTTGCTGTCCACCTGGCTCACCACCAGAAGCGTCCGGTACTAGTTATTCCGCAAGACCCACAACCGGCCGACGATCCGCTTCCGTGGGAGGAGGCCACGTAATACTGGCAAACGAACAGTCGATGTCGGATGCGTCGTAGACGGAGAATACGCTGCTAGCCACCCGGTCTCCCATCCGGAACGTGATGAGCTCGTAACCGTCGTAGATGGCGAACCGGGCCACCATCCTGCTGTCGTTGATCATCACGACGATTTGTTCCCAGCGTGGCTGGTCGTCATCTTCGCTGTGGGTGGAGGGCGGCGCCATTTCTGGTTCGAGACGCGAGTCGACGTCGTACTCGTTGAGCACTGCGGCCAATCCCTCAAACGAGTTGCTGGCGACGACCTCGCGGCAGTGTGCGGCGGCGAGGGCCTCGCAGGTGGACCACTCGGCACTGCCTTGCACCAGGAATGTGCGAACCGACCCATCCAGATACCGTCCGCTCTCTCGGCCACCGACATGCACGTAGCGGATGGTGATCGCAGCGGTTGAGGCGTCGGGTTCCGTCCAGCTTCGTCCCGCCTCGCGGGTTCCCGGCTGTTCCACGAGGGTAATCAACGGGCCGGACGGCGGGTATTGGAGCGCGGGCAGATCACGATTGTTGTCCTGCACGGAGGGACCCATGCGGCCAGCATCACAGCCCGGGCAGCGATTAGCAAGTACGCCGCCCCGGTCACCGCGGCGATTGGCGTGGGCTCCCGGAAACCTTTGCCATGCTGGAGGTATGCAGGTAATCAGGATCTCCGCAGCGCTCCTCGTGGACGGCGCCGGCCGGGTACTGCTGGTGCGCAAGCGCGGGACCCGCAAGTTTATGCAGGCCGGTGGGAAAATCGAGGCGAACGAGAGCGCACTGGAGGCGGTGATCCGCGAACTGTCGGAAGAAGTTGGGCTGCTGCTGGGGCACAGCGACCTCGAGTACCTCGGCAATTTCAGTGCATTGGCCGCGAATGAGGACGATCACCGTGTTGATGCTGACGTCTTTTTCGCCACGGTGTACGTTCCCGTCGCCGCTGCTGCTGAGATCGAGGAGATGGTGTGGGCCACCCCGGCGGAGGCCCTGGAGCTCCCGCTGGCGCCACTGACCCGGGAGATACTCCTTCCCCTGCTTTCGACGCGCGCGTCCGGTCGGTTGCCCGCCTGAAGCGGAATCGGCTTCAAGTCGCGTCGCTCAGTTCAGTGCGAACGCACGTCGTCCGGTGACCCCGTAGCAAGGTACATAGAATTGTCTGTTGGAGTAGCCAGCCCGTGACGTGGCTGCCAGGAGGTGGGATGCGCAAGGCATTCGGCGTACTGCGCCTCACGGTAGCAGTGGTGTGTATCGTCGCCCTGGTGGCTCGACTGGTGTGGAGCCTCGGAATCAGTGGACCAATCGTGGCTAATTTCTTCAGCTATTTCACGATGGAGAGCGCGATCGCGGCCACAGTCCTGTGGATCTATGGCGGGATCACCGCACTTCGTCGTCGTAACGATCCCGACTGGTTGACGGATGCCCGCGCGATCGTCCTCGCCTACCAGGTGGTGTCCGGCATCGTTTTTGCCATTATCACGCTTGAATCGGCGTCCCATGGTTTCCCGTTGGCGGTACCGTGGTCAAGCGATGTGCTTCACTACGTACTTCCGGTGGTGGGGCTGCTGGAGTGGCTCGCCGGGCCTGGCCGAAGTCGACCACGCTGGGCCGCGCTGCGATTTGTTCTGGTGTTCCCCGTTGTATGGGTGATTTACACGATCATCCGGGGGTTGGCAATTGGCTGGTT
>JAODAO010000482.1 GCA_025463465.1 Glaciihabitans sp.
GGGTCGGGGCCAGGATCAGCGCGCGGGGCTTGCGGCCAACCTGGCGGTCCTTGCCACCGTTGTTCTCCATCAGGCGCTCAACGAGGGGAGCACCGAAGGCGATGGTCTTGCCGGAACCGGTCTTGCCGCGGCCGAGGACATCCTTGCCGGCGAGAACGTCCGGGATGGTTGCAGCCTGGATCGGGAAGGGGCTCGGGGCGCCCATCTCGTTCAGCTGGCGGACGATGTTTCCACCGAGACCGAGGTCGCCGAAGGTCATACCAACAACGTCGACGGCCTGGATCGCTTCGGCCTCGAGACGCTCAAGGACAACGTCATCCTGCGGGGAGAAGGACTGGCCGGCGTCGCGTGCCGGGTAGAAGTCGCTGTTGCGTGCCGCGGGACGCTCGGTGAAGTCGCGACGGGCCGGACGCTCGCCACGGTCGGGACGGTCACCGTAGGAGGGACGCTCGGTACGGGCCGGGCGCTCAGCACGGTCGTAGGAGGGACGCTCGGTGCGGGCGGCGCGGTCGTTGTAGGCGGGACGCTCGGTGCGGTCGCCGTATGACGGACGCTCGGTACGGGCCGGGCGCTCAGCACGGTCGTACGAGGGGCGCTCGGTGCGGGCGGGACGGTCTCCGTAGGAGGGACGTTCGCTGCGCTCGGGACGCTCGGTACGGTTGGGGCGATCTCCGTAGGAGGGACGCTCGGTGCGAGCCGGGCGGTCGTTGTACGAGGTGCGCGGGTTGCGGTCGTTCGTCGCGGGACGATCCCCGTAGGCGGGACGCTCGGTGCGAGCCGGACGGTCACCGTACGAGGGACGCTCGGTGCGGTCACCATACGCGGGGCGCTCGGTGCGTGCGGGGCGGTCGCCGTAAGACGGGCGCTCGGTGCGGGCCGGACGGTCACCGTAGGAGGGACGCTCGGTGCGCGCGTTGCGGTCACCGTAGGAGGGGCGGTCGCCGTTGGACGGACGCTCGGTGCGGTTCGGGCGGTCGCCGTAGGACGGACGCTCGGTGCGCGCGTTGCGGTCACCGTATGCGGGACGCTCGCCACGCGGCTGGTAGGCCGGCTTTTCGCGCGGGTCGTAGTTGGGGCGGCGGTTGTCGCTGCCACCGGTGGGGGCTGCGGAACGCTGCGGGCGGTCGGAGGAGTTCCAACGCTGCTTTCCAGCACCTGCGCCGGCGCCAGCCTCGGTCGGGCGGCTGCCGCGGTACCCGGGGGTACGGCCAGCGCCCTTCGAGGCGGAGTATCCACCGTCGCGTTTAGGAGCGGATTTGTTGTATTCAGACATAGTTCTTTCCGGGTTATAAATCAGTGCATGAGAATGCAAAGCAGCTAACAATGAGTGCTGCAGCATTACTGAACCCGGGGCGATCTTTGACCGGGGCCGTCACATACAATCGTGTGATCATGCCAGCGGAGTAGCTGGCAATCCGGCCCCTAAGACTTACAAACCCACACGCGAGATTTCGCGCTGTCTTGAGCCGACCTGTAAACGTTACTCCATCGGGGGCAAAAGCGCGAGGTGATTCGAGGGGCAATTTTACGAGCGTGCGCCAACGTGGTGCGCCGGGACCGCAACACCGAGGGCAGTACGGAGGGCAACATGCGTCGCATCGTGCCGCGTCCCCCGCGCCTGGGCCGCTCGCTTCTGGCCGTTGGTCTCGCCGTCCTGCTGCCACTGGTCGGCGGTTGCGCGGTCAGCGGGGCTGCCTCCGACGCCGTGGACAACCCGAGCACCGAGCTGTGGGCGAACGAGGTCGCTTACCCCGATATCGAGGTCATCGAAAACGTCAAATACACCACCGCCGACGACGGCACCAACCTCTACCTTGACGTCTGCCTTCCCACCACCGCCGACGTTGCGCCGGAGGCGCTGAAGCCACGCGCGTCGATCGTGATGGTGCACGGCGGCAGCTGGGCGCGTGGCGATAAGGCCAACGTGCACTACCGCAACGTCTGCCAGTGGCTGGCCTCCGAGGGCTACGTCACCGTCGCGGTCAACTACCGCCTTGCCCCGGCATCCATCTTTCCCGCCGCCATCGAGGACGTGCGCGATTCGGTGCGCTGGCTGCGCGCGTCCGCCCAGGTGGAACGCTTCAGCCTCGACCCCGACCGCATCGGCGCGTTCGGTGGTTCCGCCGGCGCCAACCTGGTCGCGCTGCTCGGCACGGAGGGCAGTGGCGATCTCGACACCGGCAGTCGTGTCGCCGCTGTCGCCGAACTCAGCGGTCCAACCGACCTGACCGACCGCGGCCGGCTGCTCGGCGGGTTGACGGCATCGTTCGAACAGGTGCAACTCGACTATCTCGGCTGCACCAGCCTGGCCGAATGCCCACAGGCCCGCGACGCATCGCCGCTGTATGACGTGGATGCCACCGACCCGCCCTTTTTCATCGGCCACTCCACCGCAGAGCTCATCCCGCTGCAACAGTCCGAGGCGTTCGCCAAACTGCTGCGAAAAGACGGCATCAGCGCGGAACTGGTCACCGTGGAGGGCCCGCTGCACTCCATCGCGATGCTCAACGATGAGATGCGCGGCAAAATTATCGACTTCTACAACACCGAACTCACCAACGAGGTCCCCGGCGTCGTCCCCTGACCCGATCGCGACAGTGGGGTCTCAGGCCGGCACCGGCGGGCTTTCCGGCACCACAACGATCGGGCACGGCAGCTCGAGCAGCAGAGTATGCGCCGTCGCCCCCAGCAGCGTGTCGGCGGCGGACCGGGCCAGGTGACGGCCGATCACCAGCTGGCTGGCGGTGGATGCTTCATCCACCAGCACCCGCGCAGCTGGGCCCTCGCGCAACATCTGCCGCACCACCAGGTCGGGAGCACCCCGACGGATCTAGGCCACCGCCGCTCGCAGGGCAACGTCGCGGGAGTGTTCCAGGTTGGCCCACACCCCGGTCTGCGCGAGCATGGCGACGGCGATGAGGGTTGGCACGCTCCACGCGTGCACAACGTTGAGGGTGCGGCCGTCGCGCCGCGCCTCGCCCTCGGCGAAGCGCAGCACAGCAGGATGGGCCTTCCTCACGTCCAATCCCACAATCACCGGGCCGCCCGCTGTCTCGCCAGCGGCGCTCCACCGCACCGGAACCACCACGGTGGGGCACGGTGCCGTTGCCGCCACGCGCAACGGAAGGGTGCCGGCGAATGCTCCGGCCACGGCGCCGCGGTGCTGGCTGCCGATGACCATCAGGTCGGCGTGGGAGGCGGCCTGTACCAGCTCGATTCGGGGACGCCCGACGCGCAAAACCGTCCGCAGGCTGGTGCGCGGCGCCTGCTCGCGGAACCGGGCGGCCGCTGCGTTCATCACTCCCTCGTAGAGGGAACCGATCTCCAGCGCGCTGGAGGCATCAATGCCGTCCTCGGAGGAGCCGACGGGCTCCTGGACCACCACGATTTCCACCGCGATGTCACTCCGGCCCGAGCGGTCGATGACCCAGTCGAGGGCGGCATCACCGGTGCGGGATCCATCGATGGCAACAACCACGTTCTCCATGGCGAGACGCACCTTCCTCGAGTCTTTCCGGGTGCGTTCCATCTTCCTCCGGCGCCTCGGCGAGCAACAGGGGCGGGGCCACCGCGCGGGGAGGCTGAGCGATAACACTGCGCGCTGGCATAGTGGATAGATGTCTGACACTCCCGCCGATTCGCCCACCACCGCGGCCGCGGTGACCGTCTCCGTCGCCATCGAGCCGGCGCGCCAGGACGAGGTCATCGATCTGCTCAGGCAGAGCGACGACTACACGTTCTCGCTGTATCCACCCGAGAGTGCCTACCTGCTGGAT
>JAODAO010000009.1 GCA_025463465.1 Glaciihabitans sp.
CCAGGAAACCTCAGGCGATCCTGGCAAAGCGCGGATCACCACGTCCACACCAGTGGAATGGGTCGCCAAAACATCGCGGCCCACGGAACGCAGACGCCGACGCATCAGGTTGCGAGTGACCGAATTACCAACGGTCTTTGCAACGATAAAACCAAAGCGTGTAGGCGCGCCAGAGTCCCGGGCCCGGAGATAGACGATCGAGTGGGGAGTCCCCACTCGTTTGCCTCTCCGTACAGTGCTGCGGAAGTCATCTGCAGTCACCACCCGGTTCGCCCTGGTGAGCACCGGGGTGTACTACGCGGAAAGCTCGGTGCGACCCTTGCGGCGACGTGCAGCCAGGATCGAGCGGCCGGCGCGGGTGCGCATACGCAAACGGAAGCCGTGCACCTTGGCGCGACGACGGTTGTTCGGCTGGAAAGTTCTCTTGCTCATAGTGGTATCTCCAAAGCCCAGCTCTGAAGGCCGGAAAATAGTAAGTAGCCCGAAGGCTAGAAGTCAACTGACTAAAACTACGCCGTAAGACGCGTCTGGTCAAACTTTATCCGCATTGGCTGGTGGTAGTTGTGCGGAAAAGTTTCCACAGTTGGGAATCACGGCCTGTGGAGAACTAAGGTGAAGGTCTGCCTTTACAAGGACAAAGATCATACAAAGACAGGGTTCGACAGCAATCGCGACCGGTGGATAACCCTGTGAGTAAATCCTGTGAATATATGTGGATAACAAGAATGGACAAAATGACAGAGATGGCTGATTCGACCAGAGAAATCTGGGCGACAATTCTGTCCCAGCTCACAACGGACGCTCGAATCACCCCTCAGCTGCACGGATTCATCTCCCTGGTTGAGCCGAAGGGGGTCATGGCGGGCACTCTCTACCTCGAAGTTCCCAATGAGTTGACTCGCGGAATGCTCGAACAGCGCATCAGGCTTCCTCTACTGAATGCAATCTCCACTCTTGCGGACACGGCATCAGTGGTGACGTTTGCGATCGTGGTCAATCCGGACATTCAGCCCGACTCGCTTGATCGGGCCGACGATCCCGACGAGCCGCAACCCAAAACTCCCTATATCGAAACGGCCGTGGTCTCTCCGTCCCTCGATACACCATCGGGAAATGCCGGCAGCCGCAGGTCGGACTCCCGGCTCAACCCGAAGTACAGCTTCGACAACTTTGTTATCGGCGGCTCGAACCGATTTGCCCATGCCGCGGCCGTTGCGGTTGCAGAGGCACCGGCGAAGGCATACAACCCACTCTTCATTTATGGATCATCGGGCCTGGGTAAAACCCACCTTCTTCACGCCATCGGCCACTACGCCGCGAGCCTCTATCCCGGCATCCGTGTGCGGTACGTCAGTTCCGAAGAGTTCACCAACGACTTCATCAACTCGATTGCCAACAACCGGGCGTCGGTGTTCCAGTCGCGATACCGCGAAATAGACATCCTCCTGATTGACGACATTCAGTTCTTGCAGGGAAAAGACAGTACCCAGGAAGCGTTCTTCCACACGTTCAACACCCTGCACGACCACAACAAGCAGGTTGTGATCACAAGCGATCTACCGCCGAAGGCCCTTACCGGTTTTGAAGATCGCATGAGGAGCCGGTTCGAGTGGGGCCTCATCACCGATGTCCAGGCACCCGATCTGGAAACACGAATTGCGATCCTCCGCAAAAAGGCTCAGAGCGAGAAGCTGCAAGTTGGCAACGACATCCTCGAATACATGGCGTCAAAGGTCTCGTCCAATATCCGGGAGCTCGAGGGCACTTTGATCCGCGTCACGGCGTTCGCGAATCTCAACCGCACCGCGGTCGATATGTCCCTTGTACAGACAGTGTTGAAAGACCTCATCACATTGGACGATGACAACGTCATCGCACCGGTCGACATCATCAACCACACCGCCGACTACTTCAAACTCACGGTTGATGACCTTTACGGTTCGTCACGTTCCCAAGCGGTCGCGACAGCTCGGCAGATTGCCATGTACCTCTGCCGAGAGATGACCAACCTTTCTCTCCCGAAGATCGGTCAACTCTTTGGAAACCGCGACCACACCACGGTGATGTACGCGAACAAGAAGATCACGGAGCTGATGAAAGAGCGTCGCTCGATTTATAACCAGGTGACGGAACTGACCAGTCGTATCAAGCAGAACCATCGTTACAACAACAACTAGGCAGATGACCCTCCACAATGCGTTTCCCACAGTGTGGATAACCTGTGCATAACTTGGGGAACTCGCCGGGAACGTCTGTTCATGAATTACACGTTTCTGTGGAAATGGGTTTGTGGGCCCATGCACCTGTGAACTACAAGTCCACAGAAACTCACAAACTCTCCACACCCTCAACCCTTGTAATTCCCGTTGTTTAGCTAGAAAAGTTGTAGTTATCAACAGTTCGCACAACGGTTATGACTTTTAACCTTTTAAAAACTTAAATATCCGGAGATAACCTTTGGACAAGCGCTGCATCGGCCTGTGCCAGTATTAATCGGCCAGTCCGCCGTTACCCACCGATAGGGGTGAACCCGTGAAATTCCAGGTCAACAGAGACGTCTTTAGCGAGGCAGTCTCCTTTGCCGTCAAGCTGCTACCGCAGCGGACGACATTGCCGATCCTCAGCGGAATCCTTATTGAGGCCACCGAAAACGGGCTAACTTTGTCGTCGTTTGACTACGAAGTATCAGCTCAGACAGAAATCTCCGCTGAAGTTCAGGAGCCAGGTAAGATTCTTGTCTCCGGGCGGTTGCTTGCAGACATCGCCAGCCGGCTTCCCAATGCACCGGTGCGTTTTAGTACCGAAGATGGCAAAATCCTTGTCGCCTGCGGCTCTGCAAATTTCACTTTGCTCAGCATGCCCGTCGAGGAATATCCAACACTTCCTCAGGTATCTGAAAGCTCGGGTATTCTCCCCGCGGAATCCTTCGCTAATGCCGTGGCCCAGGTTGCTGTTGCAGCTTCCCGAGACGATGTCACACCCGTTATCACCGGCGTGCAACTGGAAGTCTCCCGCAACAGCCTCTCGCTAGTAGCGACAGACCGCTATCGAGTAGCCGTCCGGGAGATTGCATGGGATTCCGACGAATCGATTACCGAACCGGTAACGGCACTTGTCCCTGCCCGAACGCTGACCGAGATAGGTAAAACGTTCGGCCACAGCGGTTCCATATCCGTAGCCATCACCAGCACCGACGAGCGTGAACTGATTGCATTCAGCGCGGATCGACGAACCGTCACGTCGCTACTGATCAAGGGAAATTTCCCGCCGGTCAAGCGTCTTTTCCCGGAAACAGTGGATAACTACGCTGTGCTCAACACGGCAGAACTGATCGAGGCAACACGTCGCGTCTCGCTGGTGCTCGAGCGAGAAGCAGCACTCCGTTTCAGCTTCACCGTTGACGGTGTCACGCTTGAAGCGATCGGATCAGAACAGGCCCAAGCTTCCGAGACAATTGATGCATTCCTCACTGGCTCGGACACCGTTGTCTCGCTCAAACCGCAATTTCTTTTGGATGGACTCGGCGCCGTTCATTCGGAGTTCGTCAGAATTTCATTCACCAAAACGGACAACCCGAATAAGCCAGGGCCAGTTCTCATCACCAGCCAGTCCTCAAAAGACCAGGCCGGCGCCGATAACTACAAATACCTTCTGCAGCCCAACCTGCTGTTGCGTTAATCCACCAACCACCTCATCTTTTGAAGGACACCAGCATGCATATTGGCCTTATCGGACTCGGCAAAATGGGCAACAACATGCGTGCTCGCCTACGCAAGAACGGCATCGAGGTAACGGGTTACGACCCGAACCAGGCTGTGTCTGATGTTGCAACGATCGCGGAGCTGGCCGCCGCGTTGCCTGCTCCACGCATTGTCTGGGTCATGGTTCCATCCGGGGCCATCACAACCGGAGTTATCACCGAGCTTTCGGCCGCTCTGAGTGAGGGCGATCTCGTCATCGAGGGCGGTAACTCACGCTTCAGCGACGACTTCAAGCACGCTGCGCTTCTGGTGGACAAGGGCATCAACTACGTTGATTGCGGAGTTTCCGGCGGCGTCTGGGGTCTTGAGAATGGTTATGGGCTGATGGTCGGTGGCAGCGCTGAGCACGTCGAATACGCGATGCCTGTTTTTGATGCTCTTCGCCCCGAGGGTCCCCGCGCGGAAGGTTTCGTCCACGCAGGAGAGACCGGTGCAGGTCACTACGCCAAAATGGTTCACAACGGCATTGAATACGCGGTGATGCAGGCATGGGCTGAAGGCTACGAGCTCCTGAGCGCACGCAGTGACATCATCAAGGACGTCACCGGCACCTTCAAAGCCTGGCAGCGCGGAACCGTCGTTCGCTCCTGGTTGCTCGAGCTGCTCGTTAAAGCGCTCGAGGAGGACCCCAAGTTCGAGGACATCGAAGGCTACGTCGAGGACTCCGGAGAGGGTCGTTGGACCGTTGAGGAAGCACTCAACAATGCGGTGCCTGTCCCCACAATCAGCGCATCGATTTTCGCCCGCTTTGTCTCCCGCCAGGACGACTCGCCGTCGATGAAGGCGGTCGCAGCTCTTCGCAAGCAGTTCGGTGGGCACGCGGTTCGCAAGAGCTAACGTGAGGGTCACCCACCTCAGCCTCACCAACTTCCGGAACTACGAGACCGCTGAACTCGCGCTGTCCGGTGGTCCGAACCTGTTTGTGGGGAGCAACGGCCAAGGGAAAACCAACCTGGTCGAAGCTCTGGGGTACCTCAGCACCCTCGGCTCACACCGAGTGTCTACGGATCACGCCATGATTCGAGCCGGGCAGACGGCGGCTATCGTCCGTGCCCGGCTCGAAAATGGCGAACGTTCCGTACTCGCCGAGGTTCAACTGAACAGGGTTGGCGCCAACAGAGCTCAAATAAACAGGTCAGCAATCAAAACTCGAGACCTGCCGAGGTATTTCTCCAGCGTGCTATTCGCTCCAGAAGATCTCGCATTGGTTCGTGGCGATCCGTCAGGTCGGCGCCGGTTCCTCGACGAACTGCTTGTTCTCCGCGCACCGCGAATGAGTGGCGTCCTCGCTGACTATGACCGAGTCGTCAAACAGCGCAACACCTTGCTGAAATCAGCGAGATCCTCTGGTGTTCGCTCGAATCAACTGAGCACCCTGGACATTTGGGATGAACGGCTCGTTGCGTTTGGAACGGAAATCATCAGCGCCAGAAGATCGCTGGTGGCAGAGTTGCTCCCCGAGGTTCGGCTCGCTTACACCGCGATCGCTGGGGCTGATCACGAAGCCGGCCTTTTATCGCTGCTGAGCATTGTCGAGTCAACAACGGCCGACACAAGCGTCGGCGAAGTGCTCCCCGAGATGTCCCGTCCGGCAACCATGACGATGACCGAGATCGGTGACAGCTTCCGCGAGGCACTCGCCCGGTTGCGTCGAGCGGAACTGGATCGCGGGCTCACACTTGCTGGCCCACACCGAGATGACCTTGTCCTTTCGCTGAATGGACTTCCCGCCCGCGGATACGCCAGCCACGGCGAATCTTGGTCGTTCGCACTTTCCCTAAAGCTCGCGTCTGCCGCGGTATTAAGGCGGGAAACGAACTCTGGAGATCCTGTGCTGATCCTCGATGATGTTTTCGCCGAACTCGACGAGTCACGGCGTGGGCGTCTCGCCGATGCGGTCGGAGATTTTGAACAGGTGCTCATCACAGCCGCCGTTGAAGGCGACGTTCCCGACCAGCTCGCGGCACACGTTGTACGAATACGTGCCGGGCGGATCATTGCGGAGGACAAGAGCGATGAGTGAAGGAATGCAGGCGGACAACGACGACGCGGCGCAGGCAGAACACATCAACGTCTATCTGCGCTTTCGCCAAGTTTTCGGCGAGGCTGGTTCCCGCAGTAACGATGCTCGGAAGCGACTGAAGAATAAAAAGGACGGCAGCAAAAGCGTGCCGTTCGGCCCCGACCGTGATCCGTACGGGATCGACGATGTGCTCACCAACCTGACCAACCGTTTGGGCTGGGCTTCTCCGCTTGCGCAGGCCGATTTATTGGCCTCATGGCCAGATGTCGCCGGAGAAGAGACAGCGGAACACTCCACGCCAGTGGGAATCGAAGACGGTGTGCTCACCGTCCACTGCGACTCAACTGCCTGGGCCACGCAACTCCGACTGATGCGTGGTTCCATCACGACGGAAATCACCAAACGCTACCCAGACGCCGGCATAAAGTCCGTGAAGTTCGATGGACCGAACGCTCCCTCCTGGAAACGCGGTCTCAGATCAATTCCAGGCCGCGGTCCACGCGATACTTACGGCTAGGTATAGAAATCAGTCCATTTGACCCTCCGAAGTCCTTAGCGGGGCATCTATGCCCGCACTCGGGCGAGTCGTTTGATAGAATGAACTAGCCCTCGGGACGGTCCAAGTTTTGGATTCATTCCCCGAATGGCTGATCCAACAACGCGGCAGGAGCCTAACTTAAGATGACACCGGAATCACCAGAGGACCTGTCCGTAGATCACGTGGAGATTCCGGCATCGGGGGTCGAAGATGCAGCGGCTGTGCCCATGGCACGCAAACTTCCCGACGACAGCTACGGTGCCGACCAGATCCAGATCCTCGAGGGTCTGGAAGCGGTCCGCAAGCGCCCCGGTATGTACATCGGGTCTACGGGTCCACGCGGTCTGCATCACCTTGTCTACGAAGTCGTTGACAACTCGGTAGACGAGGCACTTGCCGGCTACTGCGATTTTATTCAAGTCTCTATCCGTCGTGACGGCTCGGTGCGTGTTATCGACAATGGGCGCGGTATCCCAGTCGACATGAACCATCAAGAGCAGAAGTCGACTGTTGAGGTCGTATTGACGATCCTTCACGCCGGTGGAAAATTTGGCGGCGGCGGTTACTCCGTCTCCGGCGGTCTGCACGGTGTGGGTATCTCGGTCGTTAACGCGCTGTCGAGCGAGCTCGACGTCGAGGTGCGGCGCCAGGGCCATGTCTGGCGCCAGTCCTTCAAGCACGGTGTGCCGCAGGCGCCCCTGTCGCAAGATGAGACCTCCACCGAAACCGGCACAACGGTCACGTTCTGGCCGAGCGCCGAAACCTTCGAAACCGTGGAATTCGACTGGGAAACCCTGCGTGCGCGGTTCCAGCAGATGGCCTTCCTGAACAAAGGCCTTCGCATCACGGTGACGGACGAGCGCGGCGAAGAGCCCGAAGTTCAGAGCTACATGTATGAGCAGGGCTTGGTCGACTACGTCCAGTACCTGAACAGCGCCAAAAAGGTCGAGGTTGTGCACCCGGAGGTCATCGCGTTCGAGTCGGAAGACACCGAGCGCAAGATCTCTCTGGAAGTTGCTATGCAGTGGACCAATGCGTACACGGAAAGTGTCCACACCTATGCAAACACCATCAACACGCACGAGGGTGGAACCCACGAAGAGGGTTTCCGTGCCGCGCTGACCACACTCGTCAACCGTTATGCCCGTGCCAAAAACATCATCAAGGAGAAGGACGAGAACCTCTCCGGCGATGACGTGCGTGAAGGACTGACTGCGGTCATCTCCGTCAAGCTCGCGGAACCTCAGTTCGAAGGCCAGACCAAAACCAAGCTGGGTAATACCGAAGCAAAAGCTTTTGTGCAGCAGGTCGCCGGCCAGCAGTTGAACGACTGGTTCGATCGCCACCCGACAGAGGCCCGTGACATCATCCGCAAGGCGATTCAGGCCTCCCAAGCTCGCCTTGCCGCACGCAAGGCACGCGAGCAGACCCGTCGTAAGGGCCTACTGGAGTCGGGCGGAATGCCCGGCAAGCTGCGAGACTGCTCGAGCAAGGATCCTTCGGTCTCCGAAATTTTCATCGTCGAAGGTGACTCGGCAGGCGGTTCCGCTGTGCAGGGTCGCAATCCGGAGACGCAGGCGATCTTGCCGCTGCGCGGCAAGATCCTGAACGTGGAGAAAGCTCGCCTCGACCGTGCCCTAGCCAACGCTGAGGTCCAGGCGATGATCACGGCGTTCGGTGCGGGTATCGGTGAGGACTTCGATCCCGCCAAGGTCAGGTACCACAAGATCGTACTGATGGCCGATGCTGACGTAGACGGCCAGCACATCACCACGCTGCTGCTGACACTGCTGTTCCGCTACATGCGACCGCTGATCGACCACGGTTACGTGTACCTCGCGCAGCCTCCGCTCTACCGCCTCAAGTGGACAAACGCCGAGCACCAGTTTGTTTACAGTGACCGTGAGCGTGACGCCTTAATGGAAGACGGTCTTGCGAAGGGCAAGCGAATTCCGAAGGACAACGGCATCCAGCGCTACAAGGGTCTTGGTGAGATGGATTACACCGAGCTGTGGGAGACCACAATGGACCCGGCAACCCGCACCCTGCTCCAGGTCACCCTGGACGATGCGGCGGCGGCAGACGAGATCTTCTCCACCCTGATGGGTGAGGACGTCGAATCGCGTCGTAACTTCATCCAGCGCAACGCCAAGGACGTGCGGTTCCTCGATATCTAGCGAGCGGCCGCCCCGACTCGTCGGTAGAGCGACCCCGTCCGGATCAGGACCCACAGACCAAGAATCAGAAGCGGAAACAGTAACCAATGGCTGACGAAGTAACCCCGGACGGGGAAACACCGGAACCGACCTTTGAGAAGGCGGTCGTCGACGACCGTCACGACAAGGTCGATCAGGTCGACCTGCAACTCGAAATGCAGCGTTCGTACCTCGACTACGCAATGAGCGTCATTGTGGGGCGTGCTCTTCCCGAGGTGCGTGACGGCCTGAAGCCCGTTCACCGCCGGGTTATTTACGCCATGTACGACGGCGGTTACCGTCCCGACAAGGGCTTTTCCAAGTGCACCCGCGTCGTCGGCGAGGTGATGGGCCAGTTCCACCCGCACGGTGACTCTTCCATCTATGACGCGCTCGTTCGCTTGGTCCAGCCGTGGAGCCTGCGTTACCCGCTGGCCCTCGGCCAGGGGAACTTCGGTTCCGCCGGAAACGACGGCGCAGCTGCTCCCCGATACACCGAGACCAAAATGGCCCCGCTCGCTATGGAGATGGTCAGAGACATCGACGAGGAGACCGTCGACTTCCAGGAAAACTACGACGGTCGCACGCTTGAGCCGACGGTTCTTCCCGCCCGCTTCCCCAACCTCCTGGTTAACGGCTCCGTCGGTATC
>JAODAO010000018.1 GCA_025463465.1 Glaciihabitans sp.
TCCGGGTCTGAGCCGTCAAGCAGCTGCAGTACGGCGCGGCCGGCGGCCCGGCCCTTCGCCACGGCGGGTTGCACGAGCGTGGTCAGGTCGTAATCGAGGGTGGCGTCAATGCCGTCGAAACCGATCACGCTGAGCTGCCCCGGTACGGCAATGCCCAATTCTTCGGCGGCGCGCAATACCCCTACCGCCAGCAGGTCGCTCTGCGCGATGATCGCGGTGGGCAAATCCGACCCTCCCAGCAGGGCAAGGCCCGCCTCCCGCCCGGCGTCGATCGTGCTGCCGGCCGAAACGAAACCGCGCAGCGGGCCAATCACCTCCTGCACCCCGCGCAGCCGTTCGAGCGCCGTGTATGACACGGTGGATGACTCCCAGTCGTCCGGCAGGGGCCGCGCCACGTGTGGTGCGTTGATGGGCAGGGACACCACGGCAATCCGCTGGTGCCCCAGCTCGACCAGGTGGCGAGTGGCGAAAGCGCTGGCAAACCGATTGTCCAGGCCGATCGGCAGCACACCGTCAATGTCTTCCGCCTCGATGGCCACAATAGGAACTCCCCGCAGCCGAAGGATCGCGACGGCTTCATCGAGCCGCGTGCTGCAGCCAAACAGGATGACCGCATCCATCGGGGCCGAAGAGACATTGGCCCGATCGCCGTCGATTTCCGTGAGCAGCAGCAGGCCCGCCCCTGCTGCGCCCGTCTCTTCGGCGATGCCGTCCAGCATGGCCACGTTCACCGGGTCGCGGAATGCGTCGCTGAGTCGGTCCTCTATCACCACGCCGATGATGCCGGAGCGCCCACGGCGTAGGGATTGGGCGCGGGGGTCTGGGCCTGCATAACGCAGGGTTTTGGCTGCCGCGAGGACCCGGAGGCGCGTCGACTCTGCAACGGGTCCTGCGCCGCTGAAAGCGAGCGACGCCGTTGACGGCGAGACCCCTGCGAGGCTGGCTACGGCGGCGAGCGTCGGCTTGCCTGCCGTCGCTATTGCCTCGGGTTTCATAGCTTGGTAGCTTAGTCGAATCGAATCGATCGAATCGATTCGAGTTTTCATCGCAGAGTAGTTCACTGCAGAGCACCAGAGTCTTTACATCGCCCGCCCACCTCACGCTCCAAGGATTTTTATGTCGTCGACGACGCCCCCCGGTTCGCCCAGTGCCTCGAGCCCCGCGGCCGCCGTGGATATCAGCCGCGGCCAGATTGTGGCCTGGCGCAATGCCCTCTTTGTGATCTTTGCGCTCTGTGGCATGTGCCTGGCCAGCTGGGTGGCCCGGGTTCCCGCCGTGCGCGACGCCCTCGGGGTTTCCATCGAGGACATGGGTTTCCTGATGTTCTCGATCGCCGTTGGCTCCATCCTCGGGTTGCTCTCCTCGAGCCACATCATCGCCCGCTTCGGCACCCGAACCACTATCACCTGGTGCCTCACGCTCGCGGTCCTCGGCCTGTCCACCGCCGGGCTCGGCGCCACCCTCGGCCCGTCCTACTTGGTGATCTTCATCGGACTGATGTTCTTCGGGTCGACCTCCGGCATCGTTGACGTTGCCATGAACGTTTCCGGTGCCGCCAACGAGCGCATGCTGGGCCGGGCCATCATGCCCGTCTACCACGCCTTTTTCAGCCTCGGCACAATCATCGGTGCCGGTGCCGGCACACTAGCGGAACACCTGGGCGTTCCCATTGCGGTCCATATGATCGTGGTCGCGGTCATCATCTTCATCGCCGCCATGATCGCCGTGCGCTTCCTGCAGTCCGAGCACGTTGTCCCGGACGGCGAGGAGATCATTGCCGAGGACGACCATTCCAAAACCTGGCGCGGCCGCCTGAGCATCTGGCGCAACCCGCAGACCATCCTGATCGGCCTGATTGTGCTCGGTATGGCCTTCGCCGAGGGTTCCGCCAACGACTGGCTGCCGCTGGCCATGGTGGACGGCCACGGGGTCGCCAACTCCACCGGGGCCTTGGTGTTCGCCGTCTTCGTCACCGCGATGACCATCGGCCGCTTGCTGGGTGTTCGGCTACTCGACCGCTTCGGCCGGGTTCCGGTCCTGCGCGGCTCCGCCATACTCGCCGCCGCCGGCCTACTTGTCGTGATCTTCGGGCCGAGCCCCGCCGTCGCCATCGTTGGAGTGGTGATGTGGGGCCTCGGTTCCGCTCTCGGCTTCCCCGTCGGAATGTCGGCGGCGGCCGACAACCCGCGCACCGCCGCCGCCCGGGTAAGCGCGGTCGCCACCATCGGCTACTTCGCGTTCCTCGTCGGACCGCCGCTGATCGGCATCCTCGCCGGCCAGGTCGGAATCCTGCACGCGCTGCTGGTGGTCCTTGTGCTCGTCGCCGTGAGTGGTGTGGTCTCCAATGCAGCCCGGGAACCCCGAACCGCGGTGAAAACCGGCTCGGAATAGCGGGCGAGACCGGGCGTTCGAATCCGGCCGCCAGCGCCGCGACATCCCCCTGGCAGTTCCGGGTGGGCGCAGCGGCCGTCCACTGTCAACTACGATCAACGGGTGCGTTTAGTTATAGCCCGCTGTTCCGTCGATTACGCGGGCCGACTCAGCGCCCATCTCCCGCTGGCCACGCGCCTGCTCCTGGTTAAAAGCGACGGCAGTGTGCTTGTGCACTCCGATTCGCTGTCGTATAAACCGCTGAACTGGATGAGCCCGCCCTGCACCGTGGCGATGCTGGAACCGGAAGCCGAGCAGGTGGATGCCGGAGTTGTGCAGATTTGGAAGGTCGCCCAGGCGAAGACCGCCGACCTCCTGGTGATCTCAATCCATGAGATCCTGCACGATTCGTCGCACGAACTCGGCTTCGACCCCGGCCTGAGCAAGGACGGCACCGAGGCTCACCTGCAGAAGCTGCTTGCGGAGCAGATCGGCATCCTCGGCGACGACTTCACCTTTGTTCGCCGCGAATACATGACCGCGATCGGCCCGGTAGACATCCTCGCCCGCGACGCCGCAGGAAAATCGGTCGCCGTGGAGATCAAACGCCGCGGTGATATCGACGGTGTTGAGCAGCTGACCCGCTACCTCGAACTGATGAACCGCGACCCGCACCTGGCCCCGGTGACGGGAGTCTTCGCCGCCCAGGAGATCAAGCCGCAGGCGAGGATGTTGGCGGAGGACCGCGGAATCCGCTGTGTGTTGCTCGACTACGACGCGATGCGCGGCATGGACGACAGTCACCTGCGCCTGTTCTAACCCTCCGGACCCTCGCTGTGGCGCGCAGCGCCGCGCCCGGGACACTGGGCGACACCGGTCGATTACCCCGGCGGCTTATGCTGGGCGGGTGAATCCCGGTTATAGCGTTATTCTTTTTGACCTCGACGGCACCATCACTGATTCGGCGCCCGGCATTACGTCAACCCTTGTGTACACCCTCGAAACGATGGGTCTGCCGGTCCCGGGACCCGCGGAGTTGCTGCGTTACGTCGGGCCGCCGATTATGGACTCGTTCCGCGACTTCGCCGGGATGGACCTGCCCACCGCCGAACGGGCGCTGGAGATCTACCGGGAGAAATACCTGAACGACGGGGCGTATGACAGCTCCGTCTACGAGGGCATCCCACAACTGCTGCGCCGCATCGAGGAGAGCCCACTGATGATGTCGCTGGCGACGTCGAAACCGGAGATTCCCGCGACACTGATCCTCGAGCACTACTCACTGGCGCGCTGCTTCGACGTCATCACGGGGGCGTCCGCCGACGAGGTACGCAGTGCCAAAAAAGACGTCGTCGCCGAGGCCGTCCTGCGACTGAAGGCTCTCGGCGCTGACATGTCGAACCCGATCCTTGTCGGAGACCGCATCCACGACGTGGAGGGGGCCGCGGCGAACGGCATTCCCACTATCTTCGTGACCTGGGGATATGGTTCCGTCGCCGAGCAGGCCGGGGCCGTCGCGGTTGTCGAGACGCCGGAGGAACTTGGCGCCCTGCTTCTGGGCTGAAACCCGGGTCGATGGCGGGTAACCGGCTTTGCTGGTTACCGCTCTCGCTGGCCAGGTTGGCGCGACGGGTCAGCTAACGGGAGTCGGGCAGTGGATGCGGGTCGCGGTTCGAGCGTCACCGGTCACCCCGCGGTCTATCTGATGGGTGTCCATCGGCATGCCACATACGGGGCACGGCTTAGGCCCGGTCGGGGGCAGCGGGTCCTCGTTATATGGGCCGAGTGGTGGCGGTCCGATCTTGGGGATCAGCGCGTTGTTCAAACGTTCCCACCACGGCAACCGCTGTCGCATCGCGTATTCCTCTTCCAGAATTATTTCGTGCACTAACTATTACTATACTGGACGAATGGAAAAAGTGGATGCCCTCGCTCTCGACCGCCAGGTGTGTTTTGCGCTGGCCGCCGCGTCGCGGAGCGTCATCGCTCTCTACCGGCCCGCGCTCGAACCGCTGGGCCTCACCCACCCGCAGTACCTGGTGATGCTGGCACTGTGGGAGCGCAACCCGCGCACCGCAGGAGACATCAGCTCCGCGCTTTTTGTGGAGCCTGCAACCCTCAGCCCATTGCTCAAACGGCTAGAAGGTGCGGGCCTGATCACCCGGTCCCGTGGAATCAGCGATGAACGGACCCTCGTACTCGGCCTCACCGATGCCGGCGCGTCGCTCCGTTCACGCGCCGAGGAGGTGCCAGGTCAGATCGTGGGCCGACTGGGAATGGAGCTGGGCGAACTCGAGGCGATCCGGGATGCACTCACCGGGTTGATTGCCGCTGCCACGAAAGCGAAGTAGCGGAAAGACCTGTCATTGCCGGGACCGTCCGGACATATACCCCGGCGAGTATGTTATCGAGCCAAGCGCTCGACAACCAGTCCGAACAGTCGTGGTAGGCGCACGGCGAGGGGCACGATGAGCCGCCGGGCGGGGGATGTGGCGAAAATTACCAGCCCAGACGTGAGCAGGCGAAACTGCCTAGTTTCCTTGGCCCACGCACGGTTGTATCGCTCCGGCTGGTTCGTTGCGATGCACCGGACAGCGATTGCCGCCTGCGCTATACCGAGGCGCAGGCCCTCCCCGGTGATCGCATCGACGTAGCCCGAGGCATCCCCCACCAGCAGGACGGGCCCGCGTTGCCGAGCGAGAGTGGTCTGGCCGAAGGGGCCAGCTCCCCGCCGGCTACTCGCCGGGGCAGCACCTTCCAGTCGCCTGGCCAGTTCGGGTAGCGCCTGCAACGCCTTGTCGAAGTCGGTGCCCTGGGCCGCCAGCATCGCCACACCCACCTCACCGTCAGAGACCGGGGTGATGTAAAACTCGGCCGAGGGTCCGTAATACACCTCGATGTTGTCCGACCAGGGCGCGACAGCGTAGTGCTGGCGCACACCAAAGCGTCGCGGCGTGTGGTGCGGTCGGTGAGTGGCGGACCGGGCCGGCGCGGCCGTTGCCCGAAGCCCGGCCAGGCGGGCGATCGTCGAGTGCAACCCGTCGCAGGCGAGGAGGTAGTGGGCGGTGATCCATTCGCCATGCAGCTCACCCGGGGTGGATGGATCCCGCGAAACGCTCTCCACCTGGACTGCCGCCGTTGTGGTGCCGTCCAGTGACGTGTTGATGCGGACGGCAACGGCCCGCCCGCTGATGGTGGCGACGCCGAGTTCTTTCGCGCGGTCAGCGAGCGCCCGGTGCAGCGTGGTGCGACGCACACCCCGTCCCTCGCCGGTTGTGAAGCGGTGGGTGACGCGGGGGGAATCGCCCGTGCCATCGCTGTAGGTGACCCCACGGAGCGGATGCCCGGGCGGGTCCACCCCGATGCGTCGCAGCAGGGGAAGGGCACCGGGCATCAGCCCCTCGCCGCAGGCCTTGTCGA
>JAODAO010000059.1 GCA_025463465.1 Glaciihabitans sp.
TCGTCGGCGGCCTGAGCATCCAGGACCCGCGCGAGCGCCCGCTGGAACGCCGCCCGCAGGCCGACCAGCAGCACGCCCGTTTTGTCGACCAGACCAGCGACTTCCTCACCCTGCTCAACCTCTGGAATTACCTCGAGGAGAAGCAGGCCGAGCTGAGCAGCAGCGCGTTCCGACGTCTCTGCAAAGCCGAGTACCTGAACTACCTTCGGATCCGGGACTGGCAGGACGTCTACCGGCAGATCTCCCGGCAGACCGGCTCGCTCGGGCTGCACCTTGGCAACCCCAGTGCCAATCCCGACGGCATCCACCGGTCGCTGCTCGCCGGCCTGCTCAGCCAGATCGGCATTAAGGACGCGGTCAAAAAGGACTTCGTCGGTGCGCGCCAGGTGCGTTTTGTGCTGTTCCCCGGTTCCGCGCTGGCGAAGAAGCAGCCAGCCGCCGTGATGAGTGCTGAGCTGGTCGAGACCAGCCGCCTGTTCGCACGGATGTCAGCGGCGATCGACCCGGCCTGGGCCGAAACCATTGCCGGTGACCTGGTGAAGCGCAGCTACAGCGAACCGCACTGGGAGAAGAAGCAGGGCTCCGCCGTCGCCTGGGAGCGGGTGACCCTCTACGGGGTTCCGATCATCCTGAAGCGACGCGCCCAGTTTGTGCGCATCGACCCCGGTTACGCCCGCGAGCTGTTCATCCGCCATGCCCTGGTCGAGGGCGAATGGCCCGGCGAGCTGAAAAATGATCACAACTACGACTTCGACCGCGACAACCGCGCGCTGCGGGCCGAGCTCGCCGAACTGGAAGAACGCACCCGCCGACGCGACATCCTGTTCGACGACGAAGCCGTCTTTGAGTTCTACCACCGGCGCATCCCCGCCGACGTGCACTCGGTGCGCAGCTTCGAGGCGAGGTGGCGTACCACCCGCAAGGACACTCCAGACCTGCTGACGATGACGGCAGAAAACCTCGCCGGCGACAACACCACCATCGACGAGGACGCCTTCCCCACCACCTGGCAGCAGGGCGACCAGCGCCTGTCGCTGACCTACCGTTTTGAGCCGGGGGCCGAGGACGACGGGGTGACGGTGCAGATTCCGATGGCCGTACTCGCGCGGCTGTCCCCCGCCGGCTTCGACTGGCAGGTACCTGGGCTCCGCGAGGACCTTGTTGTGGCGCTGATCAAAAGCCTGCCGAAGGCCATCCGGCGCAACGTGGTGCCCGCAAACGACTGGGCCAACCGCCTGCTCGAGGCGCTGCCCACCACCGACCCGGAGGAACTCGAGCAGATGGGGCTCACCGAGTTCCTGGCGCAGACGATCCAACGCAAGACCTACACGCCGGTCACCCCGGACGACTTCGAGTCCGACCGCATCTCCCCGCACCTGCGGATGACTTTCTCCGTGGTCAACGACAACGGCAAGGAAGTCGCGCGCAGCAAGGACCTGCCCTCCCTGCAGCAGAAACTGAAGACCCGGGTGCGCGAATCCCTCGCCGTTGCCTCCACCCCGCACGCCCTGGAACGGGACGGGATCACCAGCTGGGACTTCGGCGAGCTGCCGAAACTCGTCGACACCCGCCGCGGCGGCACCGTCATCCGCGCCTACCCGGCCCTCGTCGACCGGGGCAGCAGCGTCTCGATCAGCCTGATGTCGACTCCCACCGACCAGGCCCGTGCCTCGGCCGCCGGCATCCGCCGCCTTCTGCTGCTCGGCATCCCCTCCCCGCTCGGCTACGTGCGCGAACACCTGTCGCAGACGGAAAAGCTGGCACTGGCCACCAGCCCGTACCAAAACATCCAGGCGCTCTTCGACGACTGCCTGGTCGCCACGGTCGACACCGGCCTGCGTGAGCACTCGCCCGACGCGCTGATCTGGACGAAGGACGAGTTCGAGGCGGCCCGCCTAGCCATCTCCGCCGGCCTCGTCGACAGCCTCTACGCCACCGTCACCATGGTCACCTCGACCATGGCCGCCTACCGCGACGCGGAGCGGGCCCTGCGCTCCGCCACCAACATGGCGCTGCTGCCCTCTCTCACCGACGCGCGCGAACAGCTCGCCGGGCTGATCTTCCCCGGCTTCATCTCCCGCACCGGAACGGCCCAGCTGCGTCACCTCCCCCGCTACCTGCGCGGTATCACCAGCCGGATGGAGAAACTGCCCTCCGACATCGCCCGCGACCGGGTGTGGATGGCACAGGTGCAGACGGCCCGCGACCGCTACAACGCCGCCGGTGGCCGCATCCCCCTCGCCCCCGACGCGCCAGAACCGGTCGTCAGAGTCAGGTGGATGCTGGAGGAATTCCGGGTCAGCCTGTTCGCCCAGCACCTCGGCACCGCCGAATCGGTGTCGGTGCAGCGCATCCAGAAGGCCCTCGCCGGTTAGCCGGCCGCACATAGTGGGGGGTGCCGTGCGTTCACGATGGCGGGCGTTACCGGCGTGGGCCCGGGTGACGCTTGGCGTCTACATCGGCGCGTTCCTGGTTGGCACAACCACCCACATCATCGACCTCGCGGTGTTAGGCCGTGACGTTTATGGCACGGCACCGGCCGCCTTCCAGGTGTTTTTCGTCGCCCTGACCCTCCTGGACCCGCTGATCGCGATACTCCTCTCGCGCCTGCACCGGTCCGGGCTGGCGCTGGCCGTCGCCGTGATGGTGATCGATGTCACGGCCAACCTGTTGATGACCGGCATCGACCCCGCCTGGCCCTGGCCATTCACCCAGTCGCTGTTCGGAATCCTCGTTCTCATCACCGTGACCCCGCTGTGGCTCAGCTTGGCTCCGCGAGGGGTGCGTGACCCGGTCGCGCAGTGACGCTGTGTTGCCGTGACCCGGTCGCGCAATGACGCTGTCGCGCGATGACTCCGTCGTGCGCGTGTGTCAGTCGCGCAGCGACTTCAGCATGACCAGCTCCCGCGAGCGGGGGTCGAGCTTGTAGGCGACGCTGTGCCCGGTCTCGACAAACCCGCGCTTCGCATAGTAGGCCCGCGCCCGGGCGTTGTCCTCGTGCACGTGCAGGGAGATGGTGGATGCCCGCTCCCTCGCCCACTGCTCGACGACCTCCAGCAGGGCGTCGCTCACCCCGGCCTTGGCGCCGCGGGAGCGGGGCGAGACATACACGCCGACGAGCACGGGTTCGCTTTCGAACCGGGGGACATACGCACCCATGGTGCCCACCCAGCGCCCGCGCGATATGGCTGCGACGGTCAGCTGCGAGTCGGTGGATCCCAGCGCCGCCCGCTCGCGCCACTGCGCTTCCCCACGGTTGCTCGCGCTCGCCAGCGTCTCGCCGAACGCGATCGGCGTGTCCGCGAGCATCTCGAGCCGGAGGTCACGAAGGTCCTGCCAGTCGGACTCGACGATGGGCCGAATCGTGAGTGGGGAGGAGGTCATCCCGCAATGCTATTTGCGCGGCGATGCCGTCCACAGCCCCCGCCGGGGTGTTTCGAAGCCGGGGGTCAGCTTCATCTCCTGTACATCGATTAGCGTAGTTCGAACCATCCGCGCGGATGATGTGCTGGTCGCCGGGATCACCTTGGATAGTGGCATCCCCCGATTTTCCGTCCAGAAGCAAAGCTTGAGATGAACCCGTCCCACCACGCCGCAACCCCGCAGGGGTACACCACCTCCGCCCGTCTCCTCCGGCGGTCACTGAGCCACCTGCGAGCGCTCCCGGTGCGCTACATCGTCACCATCCTGGTGGTCGATATCGCGGTGACGCTCGGGCTGGGCAAGGCAGTTGCCGCGTTGGTGGATGGCGCAATCGCCGCGGCGCACGTTCCCGGCCTGAGCGACCGCAACCTGCTCGCGCTGCTCGCCGCTCCCGCACCGCTTGCGCTGGTTGCACTGATCGCCGTGATGCTGTCAGCGGCCACCCTCGGCACCGCGGTGATGGTGTTCGTTATCGCCGATCTCCAGCTTGCCGGGGTCGCACCGTCCCTGCGTGCACTGGGTAAACGCTCAGCATCGGCCCTGCGCACCCTGTTGCGGCCCGAGACGCTGCTGCTGTCCGCGCAGCTGGTGCTGCTGGCACCGTTCGCCGGGTTCGGCCTGTTCTCGCCACTCACCTCGGGGCTCGGGCTTCCCCCCTTCATCGAGCGCGAGTTCGAGAAGTCACTGATGGGCACCCTCGCGTGGAACGCGGTGATGCTGGTGCTGCTCTACCTCACCTTCCGCAGCATCCTCACCCTGCCCCTCAGCGTTGTCACCGGGGCCCGCCCCGCCCGCAGCTTCCTCACCGGCCTGAGGTCAACCAACCGTGCCGGTCATCTCCTCGCCGTGGTGTTCGCGATCGCCTTCGGCGGATTCTGGCTGGTCTCCCGGGCAGCGGCGGAGCTGCTCGCCCAGCTCGTCGACGCCGCCGAGGCCCTGCTGCCGGGCAGCACGTACCTCATGGGTGTCGCCGCCATTGTGCTCTCGCTGCTCACCCCGGTGGCCACGATGCTGTTCGCCCTTCTGCTGGTGGGGCACTCCCGCGATATCTCCGGGCTGCCGTCCCTGCGCCGCGGGCCGGCGCGCGGAGGCGCCCGGGCCCGGCGGCGCACACCCGTGCTGTCCTGGCGGGTGCGCGTCGCCGGAGCGGTGGTGATGGTGTCGCTGGTTATCTCGGGGGCTACCGTCGCGGCGAGCGCAGCAGCGGGAACGGGGACGCCGGGGGACGCCCTCGTGGTCGGTCACCGCGGGTCGGATACGGGCGGGGTGGAGAACACCATCGGCGGCCTCGAGGCCGCAGTGAGGCTTGATCCGGATTATGTCGAGATGGACGTCCAGCAGACCGCTGACGGCGACTTTGTGGTCAGCCACGACAGCAACCTGCTTGTCCTCGCCGGCATCAACTCCAACATTTTCGACATGACCACCGCCGAGGTGACCGGCACCACCGTGCGCGCCCATGGCCACAGCGACACCATCCCCACAATGGTCGAGTACGTCCGGCGTGCTGCCGAACTGGGAATGCCGCTGATGATCGAGTTCAAGGTCACCGGGCACGAGAGCACCGGTTTCGTCGCCGACGCCGTCGCCGAGCTGCAGTCGGTCGGCGACCTGCAGGACAATGTGTACCACTCGATCGACCCCGGAGTCGTCCGCGAACTCAAAAAGCTGCATCCCGAACTGAGGGTCGGCCTGACCATCGGAATGCTGCACGGCAACCCACCCAAGCTGGACTGCGATTTTTACGTCATCGAACAGGCCTCCTTCACCACGCAGTTCCTCGGCGATGCCCATGCCGCGGGGCGTGAGGTCTACGTCTGGACGGTGAACGGCAGCGTCACCATGCGGTCGCTGCTGCGCGACGGGGTCGACGGCCTCATCACCGACCGCATCGCCGCCGCCCAGACCTTCAGCAACACCATAATCCCGGGCTCCGGCTATGACCCAGGAGACGCCCGTGACCTGCTGCTCTTGGAAGTCCCGTGGGAGTGAGCTGAAATTTGCGCGTCCGCCATCGGCTAATACGTGCCTCGTCGGTTAGTGTGGCGGTATGCCCACGGCGGTCATCATCGATGCAGTTCGCACGGCGTCCGGACGAGGAAAGCCGGGCGGCGCCCTTTCGCCATTCCACCCCGTCGACCTGCTTGCGACGGTCCTGCGGGGGCTTGTCCAGCGCAACGACCTCGATCCTGCACTGATTGATGACGTGATCGGGGGATGTCTGGCCCAGGTGGGCGAGCAGGCCGTGAACATCACCCGCAATGCCGTCCTCGCCGCAGGGTTTCCGGAAACCGTGCCAGGCACCACCATCGACCGCCAGTGTGGGTCGAGCCAGCAGGCCGCCACCTTCGCCGCGCAAGGTGTGATGGCCGGGGCGTATGACGTGGTCATCGCCTGTGGCGTTGAGCTGATGAGCAAGTACCCGATCGGGGCCGCCACCCTCGGGCAGGACCCCTTCGGGCGTATGCTCGCTGCCCGTTATCCGGCGGGGCTGGTGGGCCAGGGCATCTCCGCCGAACTCATCGCCTCCCGCTACGACCTCGACCGCGCCACCCTCGACGCCTACGCCGCCCGGTCCCACCGCCTCGCCGCCGCCGCCGACTTCGACCGCGAGATACTGCCGGTGCGCCTTTACGACACCGCGACGGGCGTCACTGCCACCGCCGCCTGGCACACCACGGACGAGACCATCCGCCCCGGCTCAACACCGGAGTCCCTGGCCCAGCTTGCCCCGGCGTTTGAGGACGACACCGTTGGTGAACGTTTCCCCGGGATCGATTGGCGTATCACCGCAGGCAACTCTTCCCCCCTCACCGACGGCGCCTCCGCCGTGCTGATTATGAGCGAAGAGAAGGCGGCTCTGCTGGGATTGACGCCGCGGGCCCGGTTCCGAAATTTCGCCGTGGTGGGCTCCGATCCGATCGAGATGCTGACCGGGGTGATCCCGGCCACCCGGCGTATCCTCGAACGCAGCGGCGTGAGCATCACCGACATCGACACCTTCGAGATCAACGAGGCCTTCGCCTCCGTACCGCTCGCCTGGCAGCAGCACTTCCACACCGATCCCGACCGGCTCAATCCCCTCGGCGGTGCGATCGCGCTCGGCCACGCCCTCGGTTCCAGCGGCACGCGCCTGCTGACCACCATGCTCACCCGTCTCGAACAGTCCGGCGGCCGGATCGGCCTCCAGGTGATGTGCGAGGGCGCCGGAATGGCCAACGCCACCCTCATCGAACGGTTCTGACGTGGAAGCGCACAACTGCGTCGCCGTGGTCACCGGTGGCGCCTCCGGCCTTGGCCTGGCCACCGCCATCGCCCTGCGAGCTGCCGGGGCGACCGTGGTGATCATCGACCTCCCCGGCTCGCCCGGCAACGATGTCGCCCAGAAGCACCACCTCATCTTCCAGCCGGCCGATGTCGCTGACGCCGAACAGGTGGATGACGCCGTGGCGGCCGCCGCGGAACTCGGTCCGCTTCGTATCCTCGTCACCTGCGCCGGCATCGCCACCCCGGGGCGAGCGGTCGGGAGATCGGGGCCACTCCCGCTGGCCGAATTCGAACGTGTGATCCGGGTCAACCTGGTGGGGACGTTCAACACCATCCGCCTCGCGGCGGCCCGGATGATCGCCACTGATCCGATCGGCGAGGAACGTGGTGTCATCGTCACCACCGCCTCCGTCGCCGCGTTCGACGGCCAGGTCGGTCAACCCGCTTACTCCGCCTCCAAGGCGGGCGTCGCCGGAATGACCCTTCCGCTCGCCAGGGAGTTCGCACCCCAGCTGGTGCGTGTTGTCTCTGTCGCACCCGGCATGTTCGAAACACCGATGATGGCGAGCCTGCCGGCGGAGGCGCAGCGGTCCCTTGCCGCGCAGGTTCCGCATCCGGCCCGGCTGGGGCGACCGGAGGAGTTCGCCGCCCTGGTGCTGCACATCGTCGCCAACCCGATGCTCAACGGCGAGACGATTCGCCTCGATGGCTCGGTTCGGATGGCACCCCGCTGAGCTCCGCGGCGCCCCACAACGTTGCGACCAGCTTCGAGAATGCCTCGATCGATTGTTCGCCACCTCTCCACGGGCCAGACTGGCGTTATGCGAATCAATGACGTTTCGTCCACCCGAGCTGTCCCCCACCATCCCATCGCCCACATCGGTTCCACCCCGAGCGCTTCACCGCCCGATATCACCGCGGTGCCCGATGCCGCTGCGGTGTCCACTTCCGGTTCAGCGTCCGCGCTGGCTGCACACGAGGCGGTCGCCCCACTGCCCCTGCCGACCCGGGACTCCGGTGTTGTCACCGTGGAGAAGACCCTGGCCATTCTCGAGATCGTGGCCGAACGCGGCGGCGCATCGGCTAAGGAGATCTCCGACGCGCTCGGCTTCCCCCTGCCCACCGTGTATCGGCTGCTGCAGACCCTCGTCGCCAGTGACTACCTGGTGCACCTGCGCAACGAACGCCGGTTCGAACTCGGCTACAAACTCGACCGCCTCGGTGTTTCCCTGCACCGCCAGATCGGGGTGCCCACTCCCCTCAGGGCGGAGATCGCCCGCCTCCACGCCACCGCCCGCACCGCCGGGTATTTCGCCGTCTACCGGGGCGCCGACGTTGTCGTCGCCTACGTGGTGGACAGTCCACAACACCCGCGGCTGACGCCCCTGAACTTCGGCTTCCACGAGGCGGCCCACGCCACCGCCTTCGGCAAGATCCTGCTGGCGGGGATGAGCCCGGAGCAGCGCGACCAATACCTCGACGTGCACGGCACCGCCCGGCTCACGTCATCCACCATCACCGACCGCACCGAGCTGCACCGCCACCTCGGCGGGGTCGCCACCAGCGGCATTGCCTGGGAACACGAGGAGTTTGTGCCGGGGATGACCTGCGCGGCAATCGGCGTCCGCAACGGCGCCGGAATGATTGTCGGCGCCGTCGCCATCAGCGCACCAAGCGGCGAGATTCCGCGCCAACGCGAGCTCGAACTTGAGCACCACCTGCGCGACACCGCCAACCAGGTGAGCAAGTATTACCGCTCGGGACAGGTACGCCGCACGGCGGGATAGCCGCTGCGGCAGCTGTGTGCGACCGCTGGCCCCATCCTTCGCGAGGCCGGGCGGCGGGAACCTCGCGCTCACAACCACGTGACGGGCTGGGCAATCGACGCGACGGTTTTCACCCTTTTCTTCGATTGTGCTTGACGAAGTAGGAAGCGGTCACATACGCTCCTCTCAATCCCCTGAGAGCGCTCTCATAGCGATCCCGGTGGACTAGAGAACTTTCGGACTCGGTTTTTCGCCGCGAAATGAGAGCGCTCTCACACCCATCGCGCACACACAAAGGAGTGACCGTGAATCTTTCACGACGCACGAAGCAGCAGGTTGCGGCCATGGCCGGCCTCACCACAATCGCCCTCATCCTCACGGGATGTTCCGGCGGCGGATCCGCGGCAGACGGCGGTGGGGATGACGACATCACCCTGACCGTCACCACCTTCGGAACCATGGGCTACGACGGCCTCTACAAAGAGTACGAAGCCGCCAACCCCGGGATCACGATCAAGGCGACCAACATCGACACCGGCGACAACGCCAAAACCGACTGGCAGACCAAGGCTGCTGCCGGTGCCGGGCTGCCAGACGTTCAGGCAGTCGAGGAGGGCTGGCTGAGCCAGGTTATGCAGGTGTCCGACCAGTTCAACGACCTCAACGAGCTCGGCGCGGAAGCGATCTCGGACCGCTGGGTCGACTGGAAACTGAAGCAGGGCACGGACACCGACGGGCGCCTCATCGGATACGGCTCGGACATCGGCCCAGAGGGCCTCTGCTACAACCGCGACGCATTCGCCGCGGCGGGACTGCCCACCGACCGCGAGCAGGTCGCCGAGCTGTTCGGTGGTGACTCCGCCACCTGGGACCAGTACTTCGCCGTTGGGACCCAGTACGAAGCGGCAACGGGCAAGGCGTTCTACGACCAGTCCGGCTTCCTCTGGAACGCCATGGTCAACCAGCAGAAGGAGGGTTACTACACGGCAGACGGCGACCTGAACGTCAAGGGCAACGCCGACCTCGAGGCACTCTGGACCAAGCTCTCCGCGGCCACCGAGTCGGGACTATCGGCCGGCCAGACCGCCTTCGACTGGGGAAAGGGCAAAGCATTCACCGACGGCACCTTCGCCACGCTGGTCTGCCCCGGTTGGATGCTCGGCGTTGTTAAAGGCCAGATCACCGCGGCCGGTGGCGACACCAGCACCGGCTGGGACTTCGCCAACGTCTTCCCCGGCGGCGCGGCCAACTGGGGTGGCAGCTTCCTGACGGTGCCGACCCAGTCGAAGCACCCGCAGGAAGCGGCCGACCTGGCCGCGTTCCTCACCAGCGCTGAGTCTGAGGCCACCGCGTTCGGCGTTGCAGGAGCCTTCCCGAGTGTGACCGCCGCGCAGAGCGATCCCACCGTCACGGGCACCAACGAGCTGGCGACGTTCTTCAACGACGCACCCGTCGGCCAGATCCTCGCCGACCGCTCGAAGGGTGTTGTCGCCCAGTACAAGGGACCGGATGACTCGGTCATCCAGTCACAGGTCTTCGGCCCGTCCATCCAGGAACTCGACTCGGGCAAGGCCGACGGCGCGAAGGCCTGGGATAACGCCCTCACCCTTCTCGACCAGCTCGTTGTCAACAAGTAGCAGCTGAGCGGGGAGGGCTCGCCGAGGCTTCACTCGGCGGGCCCTCCCCCTCACCGGCACACCATCCACATTGGAGAAGGTCATGACCGCCACCCTCGTCCCCCCGCCGACGACCCCGGCGCCGGCGAAGCACCCCGTCGCACCGCAGAAAGTCCCGTTCGCCTACCGGCTCAGCCGATTCGACGTCAAAGCGTCGCCCTACCTCTACGTCGCACCCTTTTTCCTCCTCTTCGGACTGGTCGGGCTGTTTCCCCTCGGCTACACGTTTGTGGTGTCCCTCAACGACTGGAACCTGCTCACCGGTCCCGCCGGCTTTGTGGGGCTGGACAACTACATCGCCGAGCTGAACGACCCGTTCTTCTGGAACTCGCTGTTGAACACGGTCAGCATCTTCGTGTTGTCTTCCATACCCCAACTCGTTGTCGCCGTGCTGATCGCGGTTGTCCTCGACCAGAACATCAGGGGAAAAACGTTCTGGCGGATGAGCGTCCTGATCCCCTACGTCGTCACGCCGGTCGCCGTCACCCTGATCTTCTCCACCGCTTTCGACGAGCAGTACGGGCTCATCAACAACCTCCTGAACTTCTTCCACCTCGACCCGGTGATGTGGAAAACCGAAACCTTCCCCTCCCACGTGGCGATCGCGACGATGGTCAACTGGCGCTGGACGGGCTATAACGCCCTGATCCTGCTGGCGGCCATGCAGGCGGTGCCCCGCGACATCTACGAATCGGCGGCCCTCGACGGCGCCGGCGCCGTCCGCCGCTTTTTCTCGATGACCCTGCCGACCATCCGTCCGACCATGATCTTCGTCATCATCACCGCGACCGTCGGCGGACTGCAGATCTTCACGGAACCGAAGCTGTTCAACCCCACCACCGCGACCCCGGGCGGCCCGCAGCGCCAATACCAAACCACGGTGCTCTACCTCTGGGACCTCGCCTTCAACCGGCAGAACTTCGGCAAGGCCTCCGCGGTCGCCTGGTTGCTGTTCCTGATCATCGTGGCCTTTGGTGTCATCAACTTCCTGATCTCCCGCCGGATCGCCTCCACGGAGGCACGCTCCTCCAAACGGGCGACGAGCCGTCGCCTGGCCGCGTACAACCAGCAGAAAACCGCCCAGCCCGCCGATGCCCCCGTGGCCACCGTCGCGGCCACCGAGGAGGAACGTCCATGACCGCCACCACCACCACGCGCCAGCCCGTCGGTTCCGCCGCCGGACCGGCCACCGGTTCAACCCCATCCCCCGGGCGGTTGAAACGCCGTCCGCTCGGGGTGGACAAACGTCCCGGCTTTCTCACCTACGGGCTACTGATCGTTTTCCTCATCGCCGGCACGTATCCCCTGTACTGGTCATTTGTGGCCGGATCCAGCACAAGCTCCGTGCTGACGGAGACCTGGCCGCCGCTGTTGCCCGGCGGGTTGTTCTGGCGGAACGTCTCCGAGGTGATGACCACCGTCCCCTTCTGGATGTCGCTTCTGAACAGTGTCATCGTCTCCTCGGTTATCACCGTCTCCGTAGTGTTCTTCTCCACCCTCGCCGGTTATTCGTTCGCGAAGCTGAAGTTCCGCGGCCGGGAAGGACTCCTCGTTTTTGTTGTCGCGACGCTGGCCGTCCCGACCCAGCTGGGCATCATCCCCCTGTTTATGATGATGAAACAATTCGGCTGGACGGGGACCCTCGGCGCGGTCATCATTCCCACCCTTGTGACCGCATTCGGGGTGTTTTTTATGCGCCAGTACCTCGTCGACGTGATCCCGGACGAACTCATCGAGGCAGCGCGAATGGATGGCGCCAGCATGCTGGGCACGTTCTGGCACGTCGGGGTGCCCGCCGCCCGCCCGGCGATGGCGATCCTCGGGCTGTTCACCTTTATGACGGCCTGGACCGACTACCTGTGGCCGCTGCTCGTTGTGCCACAGAACCCGACCCTGCAGGTTGCCCTGAGCCAGCTCCAGTCCGCCAAATACGTCGACTACTCCATCGTGCTGGCCGGTGCTGTCCTCGCCACCATCCCGCTGCTGTTGCTCTTCATCATCGCCGGCCGTCAGTTGGTTTCCGGAATCATGGCTGGCGCGGTGAAGGGATGACCGGCCTCGACCTCTCCGCGTTCCCCTGGCCAAACGACTTCATCTGGGGCTCGGCCACCGCCGCGGCCCAGATCGAGGGCGCCGCCCACGAGGACGGCAAGGAAGACTCGATCTGGGATCACTTCGCCCGGGTCCCCGGCGCCATTGCCGGGGGTGACACCCCGGAGGTCGCCGTTGACCACTACCACCGGATGCCGGACGACGTGCGCCTGATGAAACAACTCGGTCTCGGCTCCTACCGCTTCTCCACAAGCTGGGCCAGGGTCAAACCGGGCGACCGCGCCGTGAACACGCTGGCCCTCGACTTCTACTCCCGGCTGGTCGACGAGTTACTCGACGCGAATATCCTGCCGTGGCTGACGCTGTATCACTGGGACCTGCCCCAGGCGCTCGAGGAAAAGGGCGGCTGGACGAACCGCGACACCGCCTACCGGTTCACCGACTACGCGGAGTCGGTGTACCAACGACTCGGCGACAGGGTGACCCACTGGACGACATTCAACGAGCCGCTGTGCTCCTCGCTCATCGGCTACGCCTCCGGAGAGCACGCGCCGGGCAGGCGTGAGCCGAAGGCAGCCCTGCACGCAACCCACCACCAACACCTCGCCCACGGGCTGGCCGTGGCGCGGTTGCGTGAGTTGGCCGGCGCCGGACGGGACACCACCCCCGACAAAATCGGGATAACGCTGAACCTCACCAACGCCGTGCCGAACGATCCGCTTGACCCGGTGGATGTTGATGCCGCGCGCCGTATCGACGCGCTGTGGAACCGGATGTACCTGGATCCGATCCTCCGTGGCCGATACCCGCAGGACCTCCTGCAGGATGTCTCCGGGCTCGGGCTCAGCGATGTGATCCTCCCTGGCGACCTCGAGATCATCGCAGCCCCGATCGATTTCCTCGGCGTCAACCACTACCACGACGACAACGTCAGCGGGCATCCGCAGCCGCAGGAGGCGGAGCACGTGCGTGCGACGGGCAGGCCGACCAGTTCGCCGTTCGTCGGCTCCGAGTTTGTCACCTTCCCCTCGCGCGGGCTGCCGCGCACGGCAATGGGATGGGAGGTGAATCCTCGGGGACTGCACACCCTGCTCCTGCGCCTCGGCGAGGAGTACCCGGAGCTGCCCCCGCTGTATATCACCGAAAACGGGGCCGCCTACAACGACGTCGTCGATTCGGACGGGCAGGTGCACGACCCGGACCGCACCGCCTACATCCTCAGCCATGTCGAGGAGGTGGGCAGGGCGATTGCCGACGGGGCCGACGTGCGGGGGTATTTCGTCTGGTCGTTCCTCGACAACTTCGAGTGGGCATGGGGCTACAACAAACGCTTCGGAATTGTCAGGGTGGATTACAGCAGCCAGGAACGGACGGTGAAAGACAGCGGCCTTGCCTACGCCGCGTTGATCTCCGAGTTACGCGTCACCCGCGCCGTACACTGAGATCCGTTAACCCGAGGAGGGCCATCGTGACCAGCACGTCGGAAACAGGCCCGGGCGCCCACAGTCCTGTACCAACCCTCGAGATGGTGGCGGCGGCGGCGGGGGTATCCCGCGCCACCGTCTCGCGGGTGGTGAACGCGTCGCCGAGCGTGTCCGGGCCGGTGACCGAAGCGGTGAATGAGGCCATTGCTCGACTTAATTACGTGCCGAACCGGGCAGCCCGTTCGTTGGCAAGCAGGCGCACCCAGGTCATCGCCCTTGTGGTGCCGGAAACCACCGCAAAGTTGTTTAGCGACCCGTTCTTCGCCAGTGTTGTGCAGGGAGCTGCGCTTTACCTTTCCGACACCGATTACACCCTCAACATGCTGATCTCGTCGGAGACGCGATCGGAAAAAACGCGGCGCTACCTGCTCGGCGGAAACGTCGACGGGGCGCTGGTGGTGTCACACCACAGCGGTGACCACTCCTACGAACACCTCGGCCAATCCCTTCCCATCGTCTTCGGCGGTCGGCCGCTGCTGCAGAGCGAAAGTGAAAGCTACTTCGTCGACGTGGACAATGAGGCGGGAGCTGCCACGGTGACGCGGCACCTGGTCGAGGGCGGGCGACGGCACATCGCCACAATCGCCGGCCCGCAGGACATGCCGCCCGGGTTCGACCGGCTGCGCGGCTGGTCGCGGGCAATGGATGAAAGCGGGCTCGACGCCGGACTCGTCGAGATCGGCGACTTCACACCAGAATCCGGTGCTGCCGCGATGCGGCGGCTGCTGGCACGCGCCGTTCCCATCGACGGCGTGTTTGCCGCCAACGACCAGATGGCGGCAGGCGCGTACTCCGCGATCTACGCCGAGGGGCTGCGTATCCCCCAGGACATCGCCGTCGCCGGTTTCGACGGCAACTATTTCAGCTCAACGGCGGTTCCGGCGTTGACCACCATCAACCAGCCGTCGCACGAGCTCGGCGCGAAGATGGCTGAGGTGCTGGTGCGCCGCATCGAGAACAAACCGGTGCAGCGGGTCACCCTGATGGAAACGACCCTGGTCGTCCGCCCCTCTACCGCGCCCTTGGAGATAACCGCCAGCCAGGTGATTCCCCCGCACTGACCCCCGTGGGTTGCTCTGGCATTGCGCTCGCTGAATCAGCGGGCGCTGGTTCCGCGTTGCTCCAGCACGGCGTCCAGCGCGATCTGGGGCAGGACGGCGAGCGCCGGCAGGGTGTGCGGGTCGAACCAGGATGCTTTGTGTTCGTGGAGGAGGGCGTCGCCGTCGGCCGCCCAGGTGAAGTCGGGTCGTTGCAGCAGCTCCCGGTACAGCGCATCGACCGTGTGGGGGTGACGGCCAGCGAGGTCGGACAGCACCGATGCCGCTACGGCGTTGTCGTCGAGCCAGTCGTCGAGGAGATCCCGCCCGGACGGCGACCCTGCCGGGTCGCGATGCGCCGCCTCAACCGCGGAATAGCCCTCCAGAAAGCCGACCCCGCGCGTCTTATCGTGGAAAATCGCGACGTCTGCTGAGCCGGCGAGTTCCTCCGGAAATGGCATGATACCGGCCGCGGGTTCGGCGTCGGAGGCGAGGAACGCTCGGTAGCGTTCGGCTGCCTCCGCACCGGTTCCCGGGACAAGGTCGGCTCCGAAGAGCTCCAGGAAAACGGCGTGGTGTGTGCGGAGAAGCTCGCGCGCCTTTTCTACCCGCTCCGGGTTGCGGTGGGCGGCTGTCGGGTCGAACTGGAGGAGGCGGGCAACCCGTGCGCCGACATTCAGGCGGTCCCGCGACGGGAAAACCTGCAGCACCCCGCTGGTGATCCACGCCGGACCAACGGGCAGGATGCGAGCCTGCAGGTAGCTTCCGCGCACGGCCGTCCGCACCGAATCCGCGCCCTCGATGGCGTAGGTCTCGTAGTGGATGTCATCGACCAGGTTGAGCAGGTCGAGGATTTCGTCCTCGCGTGCCTGTACCTGGAACAGTCCCTGCACGTTGGCGTCCCGCCAGAGCTCGAGGAGGGCGATGTCGCCGTCGGTGAGGTTCAGCCGGGTGGACAGGAACCGCTCGAGCAGGGTGGGTGTTTCGTCACTCGTCTGGGCGAACAGCAGCTCGTCGACCGCCTGCTCCCAGGCGTCGAAGTCGCTTGTCAGGTACGGCCGAACTGCGGCAAACCGGCTTTCCACCGTCCGTTGGAAACGGGGGCCGGCTACAAAGTCGACGAGGTCCGCCCGGAGTTCGCGGGCGTGCTGCACCTGGTCACTAAAGTTCATAACTCCATTGTGGCCGTTTGCCGCACCCGCGGATTCCGATTGGAGCCGCTCAGGTCAGCGCTGCGCTGATGTTGTCGAACATCGCAACACCCCGCAGCAGACAATCACCCAGGCGAAATGGGTCAGTCGTTCCGGACGTCGCTCGGCCCACCGCGGGTGCCCTTATGGGCTTCCTCGATGATGCTCACGTTGTGCACCGTCACCGTTCCGGACAGCAGCAGGTCGAGCGAGACGACGAACAGTTCACCGATCTGAGTGTCGGAGATGTCCGGGCCGGGAATATCCACCCGGAAGCCCTGCGCCTGCAGCCCGCCCCCGTTGGAGAACGAAACTTCGGCGTCGAACACGGCGCGGTACTCGGTGGTCATACGATCTCCTGAGCAAGGTTGGTTGACGGCTGCATCCCCCTATAGTGCCGGTAACTTACACGCCCGAGTGCCGGTAGGCGGGTCTACCTCCGCAATCGTTGACGCATCGAACCCGCCGTTCTCGGAGTGATTCGGGCAACGCCGCGGTGCGTGGCGTTATCTCTGCACCGGTCCTTGTTGTGCCCGACGGAGGTGCGACGAGTTTTGGTCAGCGCGCTACCGGGGCCAGCAGGCCTGAGATGAGTAGTTGCACAAGCGTGGCGGCATCGTATTTGGGGTCGCTTGCGGCACCGATGCAGAGGTTCCCGATACCTTTCAGCACGTTGTACGCATCGATCGGGTGAGTTGTGCCACTGGACTGAAGTGCTGCCATGAGGAGTGAGTCGCACACGGGGACGAGACGGCCAACGAAGTAGGTGTGCAGGGCGTCGGACCCGGCACTGTCTCCGTGCAATGCGCCCGCGAGCCCGTGCTTTGTGACGAGAAACTCCACGAACAAGGCCACCCATGCCCGCAACGCTGCCTCGGGCGTCGCGCTTTCCGCGATTAATCGTGGACCTGCGTCTGCGCAGGCCTCAACCTGGTGTCGATACACGGCGACGACAAGTTCCGGACGCGTCGGAAAATGGCGGTAGATCGTCCCCACACCGACGCCCGCCTTCACTGCGATCTCTCGCACCGGAGCGTCGACCCCGGATGTCACAAATACCGCCGCCGCTGCGTCGAGAAGGGCCTGCTGGTCTCGGCGCGGACGACCCACCTGCTGGGGCCGCACAGGGCGTGACTGTTCACTTTGAGTACCAGCCATGTGCTCCTCCTCGCCAATGCACTCACTCTGAGTTGCATTTCGGAGCGTGGTTCCGTATCGTTGCGGAACGACGCTCCGATACCAAGTATTGCAGAGCGCAGCCTCAGGAAGGAACTTTTATGACCTCATCACTCGTCCACGCATTGGACGGCATCATTAGCGCCGGCGCTCCGGTCGTCTCCGTCGCTCCCATCCGATTGTCCGCCCCGGATCGACCTGTCCCCTTGGAGGTGCGAATATCTGCCCCGGCAACCGGCACGAACCTCCCCGTTGTGGTGTTCTCCCATGGCAACGGATGGAACCTCGACGGATACGCGCCGCTTACGGCATTCTGGGCGTCGCGCGGGTTTGTTGTGATCCAGCCCACACACCTGGACTCGCGCCGGAACGGTTTCGGGTTCGATCACCCGGTGTTCCCGACAATTTGGACCGAACGGATCGCGGATCTCACACGCATCCTCGACCAGCTCGACACCATCGAGGCCGCGGTACCCGGACTGGTCGGCCGTATGGACCGCAGCCGCATTGCCGCTACCGGTCACTCTTGGGGAGGACAGACCGCGCAGTCGCTGCTCGGCGCACGGATCTTTGACGAAACGGGTCAGGTCGGTGAGGACATGTCCGACGATCGCGTCACCGCGGGCATCCTCTTCGCCGCCACCGGCGTCGGCGGCGATGACCTGCACCCGTTCGCGCAGGCGAACTTCCCCTTCATGCGACCTTCGTTCCACGAGCTGACGACGCCGACCCTCGTCGTCGCCGGCGACCACGACCAGTCCAAAATGTCCAGCCGGGGACCCGACTGGTTCACGGACGCCTACACCTACAGCCCCGGCGCAACCGATCTCCTCACCTTTTACGGTGCCGAGCACGCGCTAGGCGGAATCGTTGGATACGAAGTCGCCGAGACCACCGATGAGAACCCCGAGCGGGTCGCCGTTATCCAGAGAATGAGCACCGCATACCTACGGACCGCCCTGCACGTCGACGACCGTAGCTGGGTCGCTGCCCGCGCCGCATTCGAGGACAGCGCCCAATCGATCGGCCACGTCGACAGTAAGTGACACATCACGGCACAGCTTTTCGCCGCTCATCGTCACGACGGCGATAGCTTTTGTTGCCAGACCCGGCCGGGACCGGTGACGGGGCACCGGACAATGAGCCGCTGGATGTTTGAACAGCTCGAGCGCCGGTAAACACGTGACGACCCAGTAAGTGCTCCCCTGCTCTGGTCGTCAAGTTGGTCGACAAGCGAGACGATGTGCCCCACGGGAGTTGTACACCATGTCGGGGCATAACCCGGCAGGGGGTGCCGTGGACAGCAGCGGCACTCCGAGCTTGTTCGAGGCTTCGGATTTCGCGAAAAGGTCCGTCGGTGCTCATGAGGATGGGCGTGTGATGGCCAGCATGTTCGATCCACCAGCGGCTTGCCCCAGTGGCACCGTCCATGCGCGAATGCGCCCACGCCCACCACATCTCTTTCCGGCGCACGATGGCTTCGGCATAGCTCCACCGGTCGGCACCTCACGGCGTGCCAGGCGACGGGTCGCCCGACCTGGTCGCACACGCAGCGCACCCGCCGTGTCCGGAGCGATTCCGGGGCGGCGGGTGCGCTGTGGTGTTGCGGTTGCCCTACTTCGCTTCCCACCACGGCGCGATCACGGCACGGGCGAGGGTGTGGCCCGAGGCATTGAAGGCGAGGAAAGCGGGAGAGGCGCCGTGGTCAATACCCAGGGATTCGACGTCGAGGGCATGCACAGCGATGTAATAGTTGTGCTTTCCGCTGCCCGCGGGCGGAGCGGCGCCCAGGTAGCGGGCGATACTGGCATCATTTTTGATCTGCCAGGCGCCCTCGGGAAGTCCCGACCCCTCGTCGTCCCCAGCTCCGGTGTCCAGGGAGGTGGTACCCGCGGGAATGTCGGCGACGGCCCAGTGCCAGAACCCGCTGGCCGTGGGGGCGGTGGGGTCGTAGACCGTCACAAGGAAACTCTTCGTCTCGGCCGGGAACCCGTCCCAGCTCAGTTGCGGGCTGGTGTCGGTGCCGCCCGCTCCGAAGATTCCGCTGACCTGGGGGCTGGGCAGTTGCTCGCCGTGCGTCACATCGGTGCTGGTGAGGGTGAATCCGGGTACCTCGGCGATGGCGTCATACGGGCTGCTTGGTGCGGTGGTCACGCCACCTTGGATCGTTTCGTTGCTCATAAGAATTCTCCTTTGAATGTGGTGAACGGGTGGTGGATGATTGGGTCGAATCGGCTCACACGCCGCCGGTGCGCAGCTGCTCGGCGATGTATTCGGCCTGCCGGATGGCGAGGGCGACGATCGTCAGTGTCGGGTTCGCGGCGGCGCCTGAGGTGAAAACGGATCCGTCGCTGATGAACAGGTTGGGCACGTCGTGGGTGCGGCCCCATTTGTCGACAACACCGTCCTGCGGGTTCTCACTCATCCGGCTTGTACCGAGGTTGTGGGTGGACGGGTACGGCGGGGTGCGATGTGAACCGGTCGAGCCAACGGCCTCGTAGAGCAGCTCCGCCTGGCGGTACCCGTGCTCGCGCATGGCCTCGTCGTTCGGGTGGTCGCTGAAGTTGACGTTGGGCACCGGTAGCCCGTTTTTGTCAGTAACGGACGTGTTCAGGGTGATCCGGTTGCTCTCGGTCGGCATGTCCTCCCCCACGATCCAAAGGCCGGCGGTGTTCGCGTAGGCGTCAAGGATCTCGGTGAATTTGCTACCCCACGCTCCCGGATCGGCGAAGCTGGCGAGGAACGCCGGGCCGAGCGAGATGGTCTCGAGGTAGTAGCCGCCGGCGAATCCGCGGTCCGGGTCGTGCTTCGACTCGTCCGCGATGACCCCCGCCATCGTCTCCCCGCGGTACATTCGCACGGGCTCGTTGAACCGGGCGTATACGCTGCCGGTGGTGTGGCGCATGTAGTTGCGTCCCACCTGGCCGGAGGAATTGGCGAGACCGTCCGGAAACATCGGGCTGGCCGACAGCAGCAGCAGTCGTGGTGTCTCGATCGAGTTGCCGGCCACCGCCACGAGCTTCGCTGCCTGGCGCTGCAGGTTGCCCTCCTTGTCGAGGTACAGCACGGCGTCCGCACGGCCGTTGGCGTCGTGGGTGATCTGCACAACGTGGCTGTCCGGGCGCAGGTCGAGCAGGCCCGTCGCCTGTGCCCGCGGGATCTCGCGCACCAGGGTGGACCACTTGGATTTGTTTTTGTCTCCCTGAAAGTTGAAACCGTCCTGGATGGATGCCGGGCGGCCGTCATACTCCTCGGCGTTGGTCGCGTACGGGCCGGTGGAATAGAACGAGTACCCCATCCGCTCCGCTCCGTTGGCGAACACCTTGTAGTTGTTGTTCGCCGGCAGGGGTTTGCGCCCGTGCACGTGGGTGGAGCCCATCGCGATCTCGGCCAGGTCGTAGTAGGGCTCCAGCTCGGCGAGCGTGATCGGCCAGTCCAGCAGGTTGGCCCCGTCGATGCGCCCGTATGTACTCTTCGCGGCGAACTCGTGCGCCTTGAACCGGGGGGTTGCTCCCGACCAGTGGGTGGTGGTGCCACCGACGGCCTTGACGATCCAGGCCGGCAGGTTCGGGAAATCGCGGGCGATACGCCACGAGCCGCTGGTGGTGCGCGGGTCGAGCCAGGCCATCTGGTTGAAGGCCTCCCACTCGTCGTTGACGTATTCTTCGTTCTCGATGTACGGACCGGCTTCCAGGACAACCACGGGGATGCCCATTTTGGTCAGCTCGTAGGCGAGGGTCCCTCCGCCAGCGCCGGAGCCGACAATAACAACGGCGTCGTCGTTCTGGTCGATGGCGGTCATTTCTTCACCTCCGCCATCTCGGCGTCCCGACGACCCGGGTTGTTGCTGGTGTCGCGGTCCAGGCCCTGCTGTACGGCATCGTCGGAACCACGCACCCTCGACAGGGGCACGTTCTGGGCGATCTCAACGAGCTTGTTGGGGCCGTCGTAGGTGTCGACGCGCGGCTCCGGCAGCCAGTCGAGGTCGTTGAACCCGCGGTTGACGTAGCCGCCCTTGTCCACGCTGGCGCCCTCGTAGCCGAGGACCTCCCACACGTCTTCGTTGTCGTACAGGTTGAGCACCGTGGTGCGCCGCACAAACCCGAAGAACTCGGTCGACTCGATCCGGCGGAGGACCTTTGTCGCGTCCTCGTCGTCCAGGTCCCGGAAGTCACCCCCGGCGAGGTGGCCGAGGGTCAGCAGCCCCTGGGTGAGGGCAACGCGGAACCAGGTCGAGTTCTCGGCCTCCTTGAGGATCGTGTCTGCGGTGCGCTCGTATGGGCCATCGGGAAAACGGGGGTGGGGAAAGGCGACGCGGATGACACGGATCAGCACACTGCGTGCCTCATCGGTCAGAGCCGTCTCATTCAGTTGCGGGTATTTGGCTGGGAACGCCATCGTCAGCTCCTTTGCTGGGTGTGGGTGGGGTGGGGTTTGCGATTCCGACGGCGCGTTAACGCAGCCGGACGACGCGGTGGCGGGTCAGGAACGCTCGGGCACCAGGATGCCGCGGCCGACAAGCCGGCCGGCGTCGAGGTCGGCGAGGGCATCGAGGGCGGCGTCCAGCGGGTAGACCGAGGTGTGCAGCGTCACCCGTCCCTGCGAGGTGAGTGTCATCAGCTCCACCAGGTCGTTGTAGGTGCCGACGAGGTTGCCGATCACGTTGATCTCGCGGGAGATGATGTCGATGGTGGGGAGGCGAACCTCACCGCCGTATCCGATTACGTAGTGGGAGCCGCGGTTGCGCAGCAGCTTCGGGGCCAGCAGCTCCGCGCCGTGCTCCCCCACGAAGTCGAAGACCACGTGCGCGCCGCCGCCGGTGATGTCGAGCACCTGCTTTTCCACGTCCTCGTCGCTGGTCGACAGCACGGTGTGGTGCGCACCGAGGGACCTCGCCAACTCGAGCGCGGCCTCGCTGCGGTCGACGACGGTGATGGTGGCGCTGGTGATCGCGGCGAGCGCCTGGATGCCGATGTGGCCGAGCCCGCCGGCACCGACCACCACGGCGTGGGTGCCGGGAAACAGACCATCGGCGGCCTTGCGCACCGCGTGATACGCGGTGAGGCCGGCGTCGGCGAGCGCCGCGACATCCTGCGGCTTCAGCCCGGCGTCGAGGCGCACCACGGCACGGGCGTTGGTGAGCAGCTGCTGCGCCATGCCGCCGTTGACGTTGATGCCGGGGAAGGTGGCGTTCTCGCAGTGCGAATCCTGCCCGACGCGGCAGGCGGGGCACAGCCCACAGCTGGTCAGGGGATGCATGATCACCGTGTCACCGACGGAGACGTTGTGCACGGCGCTGCCGACGGCGCGCACCCAGCCGGCATTCTCATGGCCGAGAATGTAGGGAAGGGAGGGGTGCTGGATGGGATCCCACTGACCCTCGATAATGTGCAGGTCGGTGCGGCAGACGCCAGCGGCGCCCACGTCGACGATCACGTCCCACGGCCCGGTGACCTGGGGCTCGGCGACCTCCTCGATGGCCGGGTTCTGTCCGTACTGGTGCAGGCGTACTGCCTTCACGTTTTCCTCCTCGTTGAGGTTCTGCGACTGGTGACACCCTCAACTTATGGAACCGTGTGCCACTGCCGCCAGCCCCAGTATCAATCCGTGAGAAACGAACGACCTTGCCGGGCGGACTCCCAGATGGAGAGGATGGGTGTGGCGTCTGTGGGGTCAGTGGTGTCGGGCGACGCCGGTCCAGCCGAGGCGTTCCATACTCTGCGGGTCGTCCTCAACGCGGGTGTCCGGAGCGAAGATCATGGTGCGCCGACGGTCGCCCGTGTAGGCGGGCCAGGGGGATGTCGCGGTGCCTGGGTCGCTGTGCCGGGCGAACCTCAGCCAGTGGCCGGCGATCCTGCGGTGCACTCGCCGACGGGTTGGCACACTCATCAGCGTGGTGAACAGGCGGCCGGCACCGGCATGGAAGTTGCCGAAGACGAACGGCAGCTCGGAGGTGTGGGCTGCCCGCAGCCCGGTCACGCGCATCAGCACCGACGCCCAGTCGAAGCGGTACATCCAGGTGGGGCTGTGCGTGGCGTGGCTTTCGGCGACCTCGATGGCCGGCACCCGGAAGACACCGTCTGTGGTGGCATCCACCCAGGTCCTGGAGCTGTGGGGCGCCGGGTACGCCGCGAGAATCCGGTCAACGGCGCCGGGGTCGGTCTGGCGCAGCATCTCGAGCAGGCCGGCCCGGGAGGTCGGCAAAATCGCCAGCTTGAGCCTGCGGAACAGGGTCGCCTCGTCACGGTTTGTGCCGATCATCAGCGGCACCGGGTGCGACTCTTTGGCACGGAAGGCGTCCATGGGGTATTTCGGCAGGTAGTCGCCGTCCATGCTGGGGCTCATCACAACCACCCCGGGCTCGCGCCGGGCGACCTCGTCCTGCAGTTGCCCACCTAGTCGCACCAGGTCGGACGCCCGCACCTCCTGCAGCGCGGTCGCCACGGCGGGGAGGTCCGTCGGGTCGACGCCGAGGCGGCGCAGCAGCTGGTCGGCATGCTCGGTCTTGCGTCCGCTGCTGTGGGCGGTGGTGGGGTTCGGGCTTTGGGCGATCGCGCCGGAGAAGAGTCCACGGGCAGCTGGTGTGGTCAGCAGCGTGGTGATGGCGTTGCCGCCGGCAGATTCGCCGAAGATGGTGACGCGGTCGGGGTCTCCCCCGAACGCGGCGATGTTGTCGCGCACCCAGGTGAGGGCGGCGACCTGGTCGCGCACACCGAGGTTGCTTTCGAAGATGTTGTCCTCGTCGCTGAAGGAGCTGAAGTCCATCTGGCCCAGGGCACCCAGCCGGTAGTTGAGCGTGACGATAACGAGGTCGCCGCGCTGGGACAGGTTGGTTCCTTCGTAGTCCGGCATTGACCCGGCGCCCTCGACGTATGCACCACCGTGCACGAACACCATCACGGGCCGCCGGGCGCCGTCGGAGGCGGGTGACCAGACGTTGAGGTTGAGGCAGTCCTCGGACATCTCCCGGCTGCTGGACACCCCGCTGAGGACCCCGAGTTTCGGCTGCGGCGCCATCGGGCCCCAGTTGACGGTGATCTTTGTGCCACCCCACGGCTCCGGCGGGTGCGGGGCGCGGAAGCGCAGGTCGCCCATGGGGGCGGAGGCGTAGGGGATGCCCTTCCAGATCCGGGTCCGGCCGCGCTGGAATCCTTCGACCCACCCTGACGTCGTTTTCACGAGGACGGGCGAACGGGGCATACGCACATTCTGTCTGATGTCCCGGCGCGATATCGGCCACGCGGCTCGTGTTGTGTCGCGAGCCGCGCCCCAGTTGCCGTGCCCCAGGGCGCCGCAGCGGGCTGTTCTACGTCAGGCAGCTCTCGGTCGGTGGCAGCGGCAGCGGCCGGGCCGGCGCCCCGAGGTGGCCACGCAGGGTGGATGACGCGTAACGCCCCCTGACGAGTCCGCGCGAACGCAACTCCGGCACAACCAGGCGGGTGAAGGCCTCGAACTGCTCGTGCAGGAACGCGCTGAGCACGTGGAACCCGTCGACAGCGCTGGCGCGGAACCACTCCTCGAGGTGATCGGCGACGTCGGCGGCGGAGCCCACGATGATCGGCGAACCCGGCAGGTGGGCGACCAGCAGGTGGCGCCAGGTAACGGGGCGGGTGCTGCCGACGATGCGGCCGGAGCGGACCCGCACGATTTCCAGTAGCCGCTGGCCCACCGCGTTGAGGCGCGCGGCGGACTCCGCGCTGACAACCTGCTCGAGCCGGGGGCGGACCAACGGCAGCCCGACCAGGCGCATCAGGTCGTCGATGCGCCGCTGGTTGGGCAGGCGCGGGCCGCCCGGTTCCGTGGCCGCGTCTTCGAGCTGGACGAGGGCCACGAGGTCGTCGTACACCTGCCAGGCCTCCTCGCGGGTGGCGGCGACGATCGGCAGGATCGGGGTGACGATGCTCAGCTCGTCGGGTCGGCGGCCGAGCTCGACCACCCTTGCCTTAACCAGGCGGTACTGCTGCACACTGTCGCCGAGGCTGGAGGGGGCGATGACGTGGATGTCGGCGAGCGCAGCAGCGAACTCGCGCGAGTTCGGTGACATCCCCGCGTGCATCAGGGGCACGTGGCCCTGCACGGGGCGCAACGCATTCAGCGGCCCGGCGACGGCGTAGTCGTGGCCGACATGGTCGAGGCGGCTGATCCTGGAACGATCCAGCAGGCGGCCCGTTTCGGCATCCCCCTTAAACGCATCGGCGGGGAACGTGTCCCAGAGTCCACGTAGGACGGCGACGAACTCTTCTGCCGTGCCAAACGGTCGCTCGTCGTTGATCGGGGTGCTGCGGCCGAAGTTCGACGCGGCGAACAGGTCGGTGCCGACGGTCAGGTTTAGACCGAACCGACCGCCGCTGAGGTGGTCGATGGATGCAGCGGCGCGCGCGACGCTGAATGGGTCGCTGTGCACAACGCTGGCGGTGGCGACAATGCCGATCCTTTTGGTGACAGCGGCGAGGTAACCGGCGGCGCTGAACGGGTCGAGGCGGGCGATCAGGTACGGGTCGCTGTATTCGAGTTCGGCGTGGGTGGACAACCAGTCGCCGAGGAACAGGTAGTCGAGGCCGTGTTTCTCCGCCTCGATGGCAACCCGTTTCAGCGCCTTCGGATCCTCCGCGGGGTCGCGGTGGGCGCCGGGGTAACGCCAGCCCGACGAGAATGCGCCGAGCGAGCGGATCACGGCACCGAGAACGATCTGGCCGTCCCGTTCGTACCAACCGGTGGCGGGCGTCTCGTCCGGCGCGCTCTGATCGGTCGTTGCCTGTTCGGTCATACTGCGACGCTAAGCGTCATGGCGCACCGCGGCGAACGCTGAGGACACGAAACGTAAGAATCGGCCAGCCACCGGCGTTTACCCCGCCTCGTCGCCGACGGCGACGGGACGGTCGGGATGGTTCGACCACTGGCTCCACGACCCCGGATATACCGCCGGGGTAAAACCGGCGAGGGTGAGGGCGACGGCATTGTGGGTCGCCATCACACCGGAGCCGCAGTATGCCGCAACGGGGCTGTCAGGGCTCACACCAATGCCGAGGAACTGTGCGCGCAACACCTCGGGGGCGAGGAAGCGGCCGTCGGCGTCGACGTTGCTGGTGGATGGTGCGTTCACCGCACCGGGAATGTGGCCGGCCTTCGGATCCATCGGTTCGGTCTCGCCCCGGTAGCGCTCGGGGGCGCGGGAATCCAGCAGCACCCCGTCGGCGGGGAACGCGGCGGCGCCGTTGATGTCGATGACCGGCAGGGCGTCCCAGCCGAGGTTCACCGTGCCCGGTGTCGCGGTTTCGTCACCCGTGGCGAGGTCGTAGCCGGCCGACGTCCAGGCGCGAAGGGACCCGTCGAGGATGCGCACCGATTCGAACCCGGCGTAACGCAGCAACCACCAGGCGCGGGCGGCGGAGAAACTTTTCAGGTTGTCGTAGACCACAACGGTGTCGCCGTCGTTGATACCCCAGCCCCGTGCGGTGTCCTGGAACTGCGCCGCGGTGGGCAGGGGGTGGCGGCCGTCCGTGGGTTGCCCGTGGCTGGCGAGCTCGTGGTCGAGGTCGACATAGACGGCGCCGGGGATGTGGCCGGCGCGGTATTCGTCGCTGCCGTCAGGGCGGTCCAGCCGCCAGCGCACGTCGAGCACCCGCACGGGCGCCTGGCCGTCAAGCAGTTCGGCGAGCTCTGGTGCGCTGATGAGGACGTCGTGGGAGGTCATCCCTCGAACCTAGCCCTCCTGCGGAATGCGCGCGGATTGCGACGAATTGTGAAGTGTCCCTGCCCCCGAATTGCCGTCCCCCGGCCACCGCGTCTACGGTTCTCGGTATGGACGAGCATTCGTTGGACGGCCGGGACAGCTTCCTCTACACGCTGCCGAACGATCCCCTGGCCGCTCCCCTGGTCAACGACCTGGCCAGGGACTACGACGAGCGCTACGGCCTCAACGACGGCGTCCCCTCGTCGTTCGAACTGCAGCGTTACCCGGTGGAGCACTTCGGCCCGGCGGCCGGAGGCGCGTTCCTGCTGGTGCTGCGCGACGGGGTGGCGATCGCCGGCGGTGCCTTCAAACGAACGGATGCGTCAACGGCGGAGGCCAAACGGGTGTGGACCCATCCCAACTTTCGCCGCCAGGGACTCGCCCGCGTGGTGATGGCGGAGCTGGAGCGGGAGGCCGCTGCGCGCGGCTACACGGCGATGGAGCTAACCACCGGCGCCCGCCAACCCGAGGCCGTCGCCCTGTACCTTCACCTCGGCTACAGCCCGCTGTTCGATCTCGACGGGGACTTCGAGGAAATCAGTTACCTGGCCTTCTCGAAAACCCTGGCCTCGCCAACCGCATAGGCCGGCCCTAGACCGAGCCGCCGGCGTCGAGTTCCGTGGCCCGCAACTGCAGCAGGGCCCCGGCGTCAACGACCAGCCGGTAGGCGGACGATCGCGCCGCATCCCCCAACAACTCCTCCGCGATGCCGGGCCCCGCCTTGTCTCCCGCGTAGTCCCCCGCGGCGCCCAGTGTCACCAGGTCGGCGGCGGTGAGCGCCTCGACGGCGAGGATGCCGCGCAGCAGCGGAATCGCCCGCTCCAGCAGCTGCAGCGCCAGCGGCCCGTGCGCCGAATGGTCTTCCACGTCATCGCTGAGGCTGCTGCCGAGCAGCGTGACCGGCCCCGCCAGGTGGCGAAGTTCGGCGAGTTGGGCAGAGGCGGAGTACCAGAGCAGGCCGGGTACCCTGGCGTCACCCGACCGGCGGAACGGGGCCTGCAGGCGGGACAGCGCCGCGAGACGGCGTTCGCTCGCCCCGGCGACGGACGCGACCGCAACACGCAGGTTCTCGTAAGACAGCGCGAGGTCAACGGCCTGGAAGTTGCCGCCGGACACCATCCGGCCGGAGTCGACGTCCACGAGGGGGTTGTCGGTGCGCGCGGCGAGCTCGTCCTCGACCCGGGTCGAGGACGCCCGGACCGCGGCGGCGAGGGCCCCGTGCAGCTGCGGAGCCGACCGGAACGAGACGTGGTCCTGGGTGGATGACTCGCGGCCGCCGTCAATCACCGCGGTGTTGGCCAGTGCGCGGAGGATGCGTTCGGCGGATGTGGCCTGGTCTCGGTTTCCGCGGGCCTCGGCGACCACCGGGTCGAAGGGACTGGGGTTGCCACCGGCATTGTGGGCGGCGAGGGCCCGCAGTGACAGCGCGACGACGAGGTCGGCGACCGGCAGTGCGCGCCGGAGCTCGTCCAGGACCACGGCGCCGGCGCCAACGCTGTAGGCGTTGGAACTCATCACCGCGAGGCCCTCGTGGGCCGCGAGCGGCAGTGGCTCGAGACCGGCGGCGGCCAGCGCCGTCGCCCCGTCGACCGGATGGCCGTCGACGACGGCCTCCCCCTCGCCGATAACAACGGCGGCGATGGCGGCCAGCTGGACCAGGTCGGCGGCGCCGACGGAGCCGGTGGAACGCACCAGCGGCTGCACAGACCGGTTCAGCAGCTGACGGTAGAACTCCGCCAGCTCCGGTCGCACCCCGGACCCGCCGCGGGTGAAGCCGACCAGGCGGGCGAGAACGATGGCCCGCACGTGGGCGGCGGGCAGGGGCTCGCCAAGTGCGGCATTGTGGTTGCGGATGATCCGGCGTTGGAAGGCGGCGACCTCGGTGTTGGCGACCGCGATGTTACGACCGGCGCCGAGCTCCCGGTTGAGGCCATAAACGGCGACACCGTCGCGCAGGTGCTCCTCGACGACGGTGCGCGAGCGCACCAGCAGCTCCAGCACCCCGGGGGCAAAGGCGACCTTCTGCCCCGCCGCCACGGCGGCGACGTCGGAGACACTGACCGGGCCTGCCCCGATGTAGATGGTCATTCGCGAGTTCCCACCGGGGGTCCCGGATCAGAAGTCGGCGAGGTTGGCGCGCAGGCCACCGTCACCGAGCTCGGTACGCAGCAACCCGCGGCGACGCAACGCCGGAACCAGCGGGTCGAGGGTGCGGTGCACGTGGGCGGGGTGCACCTGGCCGGTGAACAGGAACCCGTCGCCGCCGACGGCGTCGGACAGTTCGCCGAGGTGCTCAGCCACTTCCTCGCCGCTGCCGATGATCGCGAGCCCGTCCTTGTTGGCCCTGGCCTGCAGGATCTCCCGGAGGGTCGAGCCGGCCGGGGCGCTTTTCACAAAGTTGTCGAGGGTGCCCTGGTTGCTGTTGGTGGTCAGCTCGGGCAGCGCCTCGTCGAGGTCGAATTTTTTGAAGTCGACGCCGGAGAGGTAGGAGACGCCCTGGAGGGCCTCATCGATGGCGGCCTGCGTGAGCTCGCTGCGCCTGGCGCGCACCGAGGCGGTCTCCTCGGCGTTGGCAGTCAGGATGGGGTTCACCACAAACAGCACCTTGATGTCGTTGGGGTTGCGACCGTGTGCTGCGGCAACCTCGCGGATGCCCTCGCGGTGGGCGCGCATACGTTCGGGGGTGCTGGCGAGGGCGAGCACCACGTCCGAGTTGCGGCCGGCGAAGTCCTGGCCCTTGCCGGAGGCCCCGGCCTGCACCATCACCGGTTCCTCCGCTAGCGGGGCGGTGTTCAGCGGCCCCCGCACCTGAAAGAACTCACCCTTGTGGTCGATCGTGTGTACCTTGCTGAAGTCCGCGAAGACCCCGGCGGCTGCATCGCTGACGATCGCGTCGGCGTCCCAGCTGCGCCAGAGTTTGCGCACCACCTGCACCCACTCCTCTGCCCGGTCGTAGCGCAGGTCGTGTTCGATCTGCTTGTCGAGGCCGTAGTTCT
>JAODAO010000076.1 GCA_025463465.1 Glaciihabitans sp.
CATGGAATGCGTCGTCTACATGGGCGAGGTCGACACCGAACGGCAGGCACTCAACGTCGCCAGGATGCGTCTCCTCGGCGCGACCGTTATCCCCGTGGTCGCCGGATCCCGCACCCTCAAGGACGCGGTCAACGAGGCGATGCGCGACTGGGTCGCCAATGTCGAAAACACCCACTACGTCCTCGGAACGGTAACAGGGCCGCACCCGTTCCCCGTGATGGTGCGCGACTTTCACAAGATCATCGGCGAAGAGGCCCGTGAGCAGGTACTCGCCCTCACCGGCAAACTGCCGGACGCCGTCACCGCCTGTGTCGGCGGCGGCAGCAATGCCATGGGAATCTTCCACGCGGTCCTCGACGACCCGGATGTCGCCCTCTACGGTTACGAGGCCGCGGGAGAGGGACACCTCACCGAACGTCACGCCGCCACAATCACCCGGGGACGCCCCGGTGTGCTGCACGGCGCCAAGAGCTACATGCTGCAGGACGAGGACGGCCAAACGGTTGAATCCCATTCAATCTCCGCGGGCCTCGACTATCCCGGCATTGGCCCCGAGCACGCCTGGTTGGCCGACATCGGTCGCGCCCACTACCTGCCGATCACCGACGATGAGGCCATGCAGGCACTGCGCCTGCTGTCTCTGACCGAGGGAATCATCCCGGCGATCGAGTCGGCGCACGCCCTCGCCGGCACAATGAAACTCGGCCGCGAGCTCGGTCCCGATGCCGTGATCCTCGTAAACCTCAGCGGCCGCGGCGACAAAGACATGGAAACGGCCGGGAAGTACTTCGATATCCTCGACACCGAAGCGGCACAGGCGGCAATCGCCGAGCCCGCCCCGGACGGCGCGCAGGGAGACAACGCATGAGTCGGGTCGCAGACGTCATCGCAGCACGCAAAGCCGAAGGTTCCGGTGCTCTGATTGGCTACCTGCCCGTGGGTTACCCCGACCTGCAGACCAGCATCGAGGCTGCTGTCGCGCTCGTGGAAAACGGCGTAGACATCATCGAACTTGGCCTGCCGTACTCGGACCCCGTGATGGATGGCGTGGTGATCCAGCAGGCTACCCAGGAGGCGCTCAGCGCGGGATTCAAACTCAGGCACGGCTTTGAGGCCGTCGCCGCCATCACCGCCAGGGTTGACGCCCCGGTTCTGATGATGACCTACTGGAACCCTGTCCTTCAGTTCGGAGTCGATCGATTCGCGGATGAACTGCTCGCCGTCGGCGGCGCCGGACTCATCACGCCCGACCTCGTCCCCGACGATGCCGCGGACTGGCTCTCGGCATCTGAACGCACCGGGCTTGATCGGGTATTCCTCGCCGCCCCTTCCTCGACGCCCGCGCGCCTCAGCCAGGCCGTCGAGCGAAGCCGCGGATTCGTCTACGCGGTCTCAACAATGGGTATCACCGGAGCACGTGCCGATGTGGACACGGCCGCCAGGTCGCTGGTTGGCAGGTTGCGCGACGCGGGGTCCACCAGCACGTGCGTCGGAGTGGGAATCTCAAGTCCCGACCAGGTTCGCGAAGTTATCGGTTACTCCGACGGTGCCATCGTCGGATCATTGCTCGTCAAGGCTCTTATCGACGGCGGTGTTGACGCGGTAGCTCGTACGGCCGCCCACCTCGCCACCGGCAAGTAGTCTTACTTAGTTCCGACACGTGAAAGGTGACCATTTCATTGTTCGCCCCGCTTAGCATCCCCAGCCCCGACGCCTCTTGGCAGTCCTTCACCATTCCCGTCGGAGAGTGGTTGAGTGGCATCGGTGTTCCCGAAACATACGCCCTCACGATCCACGCGTATGCCCTGTGCATCCTCGCGGGTATCGTCGCAGCCATCTGGCTGACGTCGGCCCGGCTGACCAAGCGTGGCGCTGAACCGGGAATCGTTCTGGACATCGCCCTGTGGGCTGTTCCTTTCGGAATTGTCGGCGGTCGCATCTTCCACGTGATCACCCATCCAGATGACTACTTCGGAGAGGGTAAGAACCTCCTGAAGACGTTGTACGTCTGGGAAGGCGGCCTCGCCATATTCGGCGCGCTGACGCTGGGCGCCGTTGGTGTCTACATCGGTTGCCGGTTCGCTCGTATTCGTTTTGTCAGCTTCGCTGACGCGCTGGTACCGGGACTTCTGCTCGCCCAGGCCTTTGGCCGACTCGGAAACTATTTCAACCAGGAACTGTTCGGTCAGCCGACGAACCTGCCGTGGGGCCTCGAGATTGATACCCCCAACGCCGCCATCCCCCTCGGACTGCCAGAGGGCACCCTGTTCGCTCCGACGTTCCTCTACGAAATCGTATGGAACCTCGTCGGTGTTGTGGTGCTCCTGCTGATCGAGCGACGCCTCAACCTTCGCTGGGGCAAGATGCTCGGCCTGTACCTGATCTGGTACGGAATCGGACGCAGCTGGTTTGAATCCATCCGACTGGATCCGAGCGAGACTTTCTTTGGCATCCGCACCAACGTATGGGCTGCCTTAGCCGCCGTTGTTCTGGGTATCATCGTGCTTGCGGTGCAGTCACGTCGTCACCCGGGCGCGGAGCCTGGTCCGTACGTGGTTGGCCACGAATGGTCGCCTAACGCTTCTGCAGTAGACTCAACAGAGACCTACTCGGACAGCGACAGCTCCGGCAACGACGCCGTGAGTGAATCCGAAACGTCCGCCAAAAGCGGGCAGGCAACAATCCCGAAATAGCTATTCACCCTAATTGCTAAGGGCAATCCACAAGTCCACGGGCCAGTGACGTCCCTGCACGCATCCGCGTTATTGTGAGGACGGTACCTCATGGCTCTCACGCCACCCTTCTCGAGCTTCAGCTCGATCCCCGAAGCAACTGGTCTCTATGACCCGGGTCGCGAACGCGACGCCTGCGGGCTCGCCATGGTCGCCACCCTTCGGGGAACGGCCGGACACGACATCATCGACAATGCCCTCAACGCTCTGCGCAACCTGGAACATCGCGGGGCTATCGGCTCAGACGCCGGTACCGGCGACGGTGCGGGGATCATCACCCAGATTCCCGATGAGTTCCTGCGCGCGGTGGTCGATTTCGATCTTCCCGCCGTTGGTTCGTACGCGGTGGGAATGGCCTTCCTCCCGACGGACGACGACGCGCGCGCCGAACTCCGTGCCGGGATCGAGGCGATCGCGGCATCTGAGCAGCTCGTTGTGCTCGGCTGGCGTGTTGTACCGACGAACCCCGGTGAGCTGGGCAACCTGGCCCGCGACGCCATGCCGGTGTTCGAGCAGCTGTTCGTCTCCTCCTCCCGGGAGGACTCCGCCGGGGTCCTGAACTCCGACATTGCCCTCGACCGCCAGACCTTCCGCCTGCGCAAGCGCGCAGAGCGCGAGCTCGGGGCATACTTCCCATCCCTGTCGTGCCGGACACTCGTGTACAAGGGGATGGTGACAACGCTCCAGCTGGAGCCGTTCTACCCCGACCTCAGCGACGAACGCTTTATGTCCAAGCTCGCGCTCGTCCATTCGCGCTACTCGACCAACACGTTCCCGTCATGGCCCCTCGCGCAGCCCTTCCGGATGATCGCCCACAACGGTGAAATCAACACCGTTCAGGGCAACCGCAACTGGATGCGCGCCCGCCAGTCGCAGCTGGAATCCGAGCTCATCGGAGACGTCAAACCGATCCTCCCGATCGTCACGCCGGGAGCCAGCGATTCCGCGTCCTTCGACGAGGTCGTGGAACTGCTGACGCTGACGGGGCGAAGCCTGCCGCATTCCATCATGATGATGGTGCCGGAGGCGTGGGAGAACCAGGTGGGGATCGACAAGTCCCGCCGCGACTTCTATGAGTACCACTCCATGTTGATGGAGCCGTGGGACGGGCCGGCTGCGCTGGTGTTCACCGACGGGTCACTCGTTGGCGCGACCCTCGACCGCAACGGATTACGTCCGGGACGGTACCTTGTCACCGACGACGGCCTGATTGTGCTCGCGAGCGAAATCGGTGTTCTCGACATCGACCCGAGTCGGGTCGTCCGAAAGGGCCGCCTGCGCCCCGGGAAGATGTTTCTCGTCGACACCGTCGCCGGTCGCCTGATCGAAGACGACGAAATCAAAGCTGACCTCGCCGCCGCGGAGCCGTGGGGCGAGTGGTTGGACGCTGGCCGCATCAACCTTGCCGACCTCCCGGAACGTGAGCACATCGTGCACACGCCCGCATCGGTCACCCGGCGCCAGCGCACCTTCGGTTACACGGAGGAAGAAGTCCGCATCCTGCTGATGCCGATGGCGAAGGTCGGCGCGGAGCCCCTCGGGGCGATGGGTTCCGACACTCCCATCGCGATTCTGTCCAAGCGCCCCCGGCTGCTGTTCGACTACTTCGCACAGCAGTTCGCGCAGGTGACGAACCCTCCTCTCGACTCGATCCGCGAGGAGGTTGTCACCTCGATGAGCCTCGGGCTCGGACCGGAGTTGAACCTCCTGGCCGCTACCCCGGCCCACGCGCGGCAGGTTGTGCTGTCTTTCCCGGTGATCGACAACGATGAACTCGCGAAGATCCAGCACATTGATCCGGCACCCGGCAGCAATGTCACCACCACGATCCGTGGGCTCTATCGCGTCGACAAGGGACCAAAGGCGATGGAGAAGCGCCTTGCGGCCATGTGCCGCGAGGCCGATGCCGCCATCGCCAACGGCGCATCGTTCCTCGTCCTGTCCGACCGGGACTCGAACAAGGACCTGGCTCCCGTGCCGTCCCTGCTGATGCTGGCAACGGTCCACCACCACCTCATCCGCCAGCAGAACCGGATGAAGGTCGGAATCATCGTCGAGGCCGGCGATGTGCGCGAGGTACATCACGTTGCCCTCCTGCTCGGATACGGAGCCTCAGCGGTCAACCCGTACCTGGCGATGGAGACCGCCGAGGAACTTGTCCGCAGCGGGATGATCGAGGGAATCACGGCCGAGAAGGCGGTGAAGAACCTCATCAAGGCGCTTGGCAAGGGTGTCCTGAAGATCATGTCCAAGATGGGTATCTCGGTCGTCGGTTCCTACGCCGGCGCGCAGGCGTTCGAGGCTGTTGGCCTCGGACAGGACTTCGTCGACCAGTACTTCACCGGAACCTCGAGCCTGCTTGGCGGAGTCGGAATGGAAGTCATCGCCGCGGAAAGTGCTGCGCGTCACTCTGACGCGTACCCGGAAGACGGCGCCGTTGTAGCGCACGAACGCCTGGGAACGGGTGGCGAATATCTGTGGCGCCGGGACGGGCCGCCGCACCTCTTCAACCCCGACACGGTGTTCAAGTTGCAGCACTCGACCCGGGAGCGTCGCTACGACATCTTCCGCGAGTACACGAAGCTGGTGGATGACCAGGCGACGAACCTTATGACGCTGCGTGGGCTGTTCAAGTTCAAGCACGGTGCACGTCCGTCGATCCCGATCGACGAGGTCGAGCCGGTGTCGTCGATTGTGAAGCGATTCTCCACGGGCGCCATGAGCTACGGGTCGATCTCGAAGGAAGCGCACGAGACGCTCGCTATCGCCATGAACCGGTTGGGTGCGAAATCCAACACCGGTGAAGGCGGCGAGGACGTCGAGCGACTCCTGGACCCCGAACGCCGCAGCGCCATCAAGCAGGTCGCCTCCGGCCGGTTCGGTGTGACGAGTCTCTACCTGACGAACGCGACCGACATCCAGCTGAAGATGGCGCAGGGCGCCAAGCCCGGCGAAGGCGGCCAGCTGCCAGCGGGCAAGGTGTACCCATGGATCGCGCGTACCCGTAACGGCACGCCCGGGGTTGGTCTCATCTCGCCCCCGCCGCATCACGACATTTACTCCATCGAAGACCTCAAACAGCTGATTTTCGACGTAAAAAGGGCCAACCCCAAGGCACGCGTCCACGTGAAGCTGGTCAGCCAGGCCGGAATCGGTGCCGTTGCCGCGGGAGTTTCCAAGGCCCTTGCCGACGTTGTGCTTGTTTCCGGGCACGACGGCGGCACCGGTGCCAGCCCGCTGAACTCACTGAAGCACGCGGGAACCCCGTGGGAGATCGGTCTCGCGGAGACCCAGCAGACCCTGATGCTGAACGGCATGCGTGACCGCGTTGTTGTCCAGGTCGACGGTCAGATGAAGACCGGTCGCGACGTGGTGGTTGCCGCGCTGCTCGGTGGTGAGGAGTTCGGTTTCGCGACCGCACCCCTCGTTGTCTCCGGCTGCATCCTGATGCGTGTCTGTCATCTGGACACCTGCCCGGTAGGCGTCGCCACGCAGAACCCCGTTCTGCGTGAGCGTTTCACCGGGAAGCCGGAGTTCGTTATCAATTTCTTCGAGTTCCTCGCACAGGAGGTTCGGGAATACCTGGCGGAGCTGGGTTTCCGCAGCATCGAGGAGGCCGTCGGTCACCACGAACTGCTCGACGTGAACGGTGCGATCGAGCACTGGAAGGCATCGGGTCTCGACCTGTCGCCCATCCTGGTCGGCCCCAAGTTCTCGGACGACGAGCCGCGCAGCAACAAGCGTGGCCAGGAGCACGAACTCGAGAAGCATTTCGACAACGAGCTCATCAGTCTGAGCCGCAACGTACTTGACCACGGTGGCTCGATCAAGATCGAACGAACCATCCGCAACACCGAACGTGCCGTGGGAACGATGCTCGGCCACGAAGTGACCCTTCGTCACGGCGAACACGGTCTTCCCGCCGGTTCCATCGATGTGACCCTGCGGGGCTCAGCAGGACAATCGTTCGGGGCATTTATGCCCAACGGCATTACGCTCCGGCTCGAGGGTGACAGCAACGACTACGTGGGCAAGGGCCTGTGTGGCGGCGAGATCGTGGTTCGCCCCGATCGTGGCAGCGTTTTCCCCGCGGAGAACAACGTCATTGCCGGAAACGTCATCGGCTACGGTGCAACACAGGGAATCATGTTCCTGCGCGGCATCGTGGGGGAGCGGTTCCTGGTCCGGAACTCCGGAGCGACGGCGGTCGTAGAGGGAGTGGGAGACCACGCCCTCGAGTACATGACCGGCGGCCTGGCCGTAATCCTCGGCGGTACCGGTCGTAACCTCGGAGCCGGTATGTCTGGCGGAACCGCCTATGTGCACCGGCTCGAATCCGACAACGTCAACACGGACTCGCTCGCCTCGGGCGAGCTGCGCCTCGAAGCACTCGGCAGTGCCGACGCGGAAATCCTCACGGATCTCCTCGCCCGCCACTTTGCCGAGACAGAATCGGCCGTCGCCGCGCGCATGCTCGACAACATTGACGAAACAATCGCCGAGTTCGTGAAGGTGGTGCCGCGCGACTACGCGGCGGTCATCCGCACTCGGCAGTCCGCGATTGACGAGGGGCTCGACCCCGACGGCGACGTGGTTTGGAACAGAATCTTGGAGGTTACCGGTGGCTGATCCGAAAGGGTTCCTCAAGGTTCCGGAACGTGAAACCCCTGTCCGTCGTCCGGTCGCCCTGCGACTGATGGACTGGAAAGAGGTCTACGAGCAGGGCGACGCCGCAACGGTGCGTAAGCAGGCCGGTCGCTGTATGGACTGCGGTATCCCCTTCTGCCATCAGGGCTGCCCGCTCGGTAACCTCATTCCCGAGTGGAACGACCTCACCTGGCGGGACGAGGGCCGCCAGGCCATCGAACGCCTGCATGCGACGAACAACTTCCCCGAGTTCACCGGTCGGCTCTGCCCCGCACCGTGTGAGTCGTCGTGCGTTCTGGGCATCAACCAGCCTCCCGTGACGATCAAGCAGGTCGAGGTCTCCATCATCGACCAGGCGTTCGCCAATGGCTGGGTGCAGCCGCATCCCCCTGAGCGTCTGACGGGTAAAACTGTCGCCGTTGTCGGTTCCGGCCCCGCAGGCCTGGCCGCCGCCCAGCAGCTCACCCGCGCCGGGCACACCGTTGCGGTCTACGAGCGCGACGACCGTATCGGCGGTCTGCTTCGTTACGGAATCCCCGACTTCAAGATGGAAAAGAAGCACCTCGAGTCCCGCCTCGCCCAGATGACCGCGGAAGGCACGCGCTTCCGCGCCGGTGTCAACATCGGTGTGGACATCGCGTGGAACGATCTCAAGGCCCGCTACGACGCCGTCATTGTCGCTACCGGTGCCACGGTCCCGCGGGACCTCCCGATCCCGGGACGCGATCTCCTCGGTGTGCACTTCGCCATGGACTACCTCGTGCAGCAGAACAAGATCGGTGCGGGCGACCGGGTAGCCAACCAGATCAGGGCAGACGGCAAACACGTTGTCGTTTTGGGTGGTGGAGACACTGGAGCTGACTGCATTGGGACCGCCCACCGCCAGCACGCGCTTTCCGTGACGAACCTCGCTATCGGCAAGCAGCCGCCAGCCGAGCGACAGAGCCACCAGCCCTGGCCAATGGCACCAACTTTGTTCGAGGTGTCCAGCGCTCACGAAGAGGGCGGCGAACGCGTTTTCCTCGCGTCGACGATCGAGTTCCTCTCCAACGATGCCGGCGAAGTCCGAGCCATCCGGGTGGCGGAAACCGAGTATCTCGACGGGCGCCGTGTTCCCAAGGCGGGCACCGAGCGTGAAATTCCGGCGGACCTCGTCCTGCTGGCGATGGGCTTCACCGGACCAGATTCGGCCGCCCTGGACAGCCAGCTCCGGGTGCCCTTCGACGGCCGCGGCAATGTCGAACGTGACGGTGATTACCAGACCAGCGAATCCGGCGTGTTCGTCGCAGGGGACGCTGGCCGTGGCCAGTCGCTGATCGTATGGGCCATCGCTGAGGGACGGGCTGCGGCTTCGGCCGTTGACCGGTACCTCGAAGGCGACACCCAATTGCCGTTCCCCGTTAAGCCGACGGATCACGCTATCGCCGTATGATCGATGCGTTTGGCCAACACGAGGTGTTCTGACCATCCAATCCACCACTGAACCACCACCGCACTACCAGTACACAAAGGAAACTATGAGACGCGCCAAAATCGTCGCGACGTTAGGTCCGGCAACGTCGAGCTATGAAAACATCCGAGCCATCATCGATGCGGGGGTGGATGTCGCGCGCATGAACCTCAGCCACGGGTCCTACGACGTGCACGAAGAGGTTTACAAGAACGTACGCAAGGCCGCGGACGACTCGGGACGCGCCGTTGCGGTCCTCGTTGACCTCCAGGGTCCGAAGATCCGCCTTGGCAAGTTCGAGGGCGGGCCATACGAGCTCGCTGTCGGCGACATCTTCAAAATCACCACAGAGGACATCATCGGCAACCGCGAAATCTGCGGCACAACGTTCAAGGGTCTTCCCCAGGACGTCGCTCCCGGTGACTTCCTGCTTATCGACGATGGCAAGGTCAAGGTAGAGGTCGTCGCGGCAGACGACACCGTTGTGACCACCAAGGTGATCGTTGCCGGACCCGTTTCCAACAACAAGGGCATCAACCTGCCCGGCGTTGCCGTTAACGTGCCGGCGTTGTCCGAGAAGGATGAAGCGGATCTCCGCTGGGGGCTTCGCCTCGGCGCCGACCTCATCGCGCTGTCGTTTGTCCGTGACGCGCAGGACATCGACCGCGTGCACGAGATCATGGCAGAGGAGGGACGCAAGGTCCCCGTCATCGCCAAGATCGAGAAGCCGCAGGCTGTCGACAATCTCGAAGCGATCATCAACGCGTTCGACTCGATCATGGTCGCCCGTGGTGACCTTGGTGTTGAACTGCCCCTCGAGGCAGTCCCGATCGTGCAGAAGCGTGCGATCGAACTGTCCCGTCGTATGGCGAAGCCGGTAATCGTGGCCACGCAAATGCTCGAGTCGATGATCAGCAGCCCGGTCCCCACCCGCGCCGAGACGTCCGACGTCGCGAATGCCGTCCTGGACGGTGCTGACGCGGTAATGCTCAGTGGCGAAACCAGCGTCGGTGCGTACCCGGTGATTACGGTGCAGACGATGGCTCGCATCGTCACGTCCACCGAAGAGCACGGCCTCGAGCGTATTCCCGCACTCGGCACCAAGCCGCGGACACAGGGTGGAGCAATCACCCTCGCCGCAGCCGAGGTCGCATCGTTTGTGGACGCGAAGTTCCTCTGCGTGTTCACCGAGTCGGGTGACGCTGCTCGCCGTATGTCCCGGCTGCGATTCAAGATCCCGATGAAGGCCTTCACCCCGGATCCCGCGATCCGCCGTCGTATGTCGCTCATCTGGGGCATCGAGTCCTTCGTTGTCGATCGGGTGACCCACACGGACGCCATGTTCCACCAGGTGGACGAGGTATTGCTCCGTGAGGGCCTCGCCGAGGTCGGAGACAAGGTTGTGGTGATCTCCGGATCCCCTCCCGGGATCAGCGGGTCTACCAACGACCTCCGCGTTCACCGTGTCGGCGACTCGCAGAACGCCCCCGAGCCGGCCTGGAAGGACTAGCAGCCAGCCTGCGTTGTGCTGCCGGTTAACCGGCGGCGGTCCGCCCGCATGGCGGTCGACGGGCACAGCGCACTGTCATGCGAACGGCGGGGGACGGACCGAGACACACTCGGTCCGTGCCCCGCCGTTTGCTGTGCCAGCGCAAGCGGTTCGCCGGATTGGGCCCGGGGGAGCAGGCGGGCCGTTCGGGCTGGGCCTGCCGTTTTTCCAGCGGCCGGGTTCGCTCCGTCAGGGCTGGCACGACAGCTGTTTCATAGGAGTGCCCCGCTCATTCACACGCTGCTGGTGAAGTCGTCCGACTGGAACGCCCAGGCCTCTGTTCCGGTGACCACGTAACGCTCTCGGCACCGCAGGGATGGCGGCTGTGCGAACATGCCGGCTTACGCTCCAACGGAAAGATAGAAGGAATCGTCAGGTATTTCGGCCGGGGTACAAACACACAATCGGTCACATTCACTGGGCGAGGGTAGACCAATGATCGCTGCGCCCGTTGCGCTGGGCCGGAGCGGCCCGGTCAGTCCTGATGAAGCGTGTGTGCGGGCTCAGCAGCCTTTATGTCGATGCTCAGCATACGAAATTTGCGGCAGTTCCCAGCCACGCACAGGGAGCAATCGGTGCCGGATCTGTAGTGTTCGTGGGCGTTTTCGCCGTGTCCGCACACGCACATTACTACAGCGTCCTCGTTTGTTTCCGGTGCCATGACGTCCTCGTTCGGCTGGTCGCGCTTCGCTAACTATTCCCCTCAATTCTACGCGGCGCTGGGCGACGATCCGTCATGTGTGAAGCGGGGTCATGTTGATGCACCGGGGGTACAAATTGAGCGACAATCACAAAATCGCTCGGAGTGCAAGCCATGCTCGGGCTCTTGTTGAGGCTTCGCCAACAACGATAAGTTCCTGACACCGCTCAGTAGGTCGCTTACCCCGATCCGCCGAGCGGCTGCGCCTCCGCCAACGCTGCCGGTGGAGCGCTATCCCCAGGACACCCGAAGACCTGACAGGACACGCACTATGCGAGCCGTTAATTACCGATCCGAAAAACTCTCCCCTCGTATCTCCATCGTTATTCCGGCGCGGAACGAGGCTAGGAACCTCGAGGTCATCCTGCCCGAGCTTCCCCTGGTACATCAGGTAATCCTGGTCGACGGGGATTCGGTGGATGACACCATCGCCACCGCCCTGAGGGTGATGCCCCGGATCGAGGTCATCCGCCAAACCCGCAAGGGCAAGGGGAATGCGCTCGCCTGTGGATTCGCCGCGGTGACCGGCGACATAGTGGTGATGTTCGACGCAGACGGCTCGGCCGACCCGGCCGAGATTCCCCGTTTCGTCGAGGCGCTCGTCAATGGTGCCGACGTGGCAAAGGGCAGCCGGTTCTGCGAGGGAGGCGGAAGCGAGGACATCACCCGCTTCCGTCGGCTCGGCAACTACGGCCTGAACCTGACGACCAACGTCCTGCTTGGCACTCGCTACACGGACCTCTGCTACGGCTACAACGCGTTCTGGTCCTACATCCTGCCGCGCCTCGAACTGCCCGACATCACCCTGGCCCGCCACGCCGATGGGCGGATGCACTGGGGTGACGGTTTTGAGATCGAAACCGTCCTCAACTGCCGGTTCGCAGCCGCCGGGATGAACGTCATCGAGGTGCCGAGCGTGGAGCGCCTGCGCATTCACGGTGAGAGCAACCTGCGTGCCGTCAGTGATGGATTCCGGGTGCTGAAGACAATTCTCGCGGAACGTAAGCGCAGCCTTCGGGCGCTTCCCGCCGCGCCCATGCCGGCGAGGTCCAGCGCGGTGAGTTCACCACGCACGCAGCCGGTGATGGCCATCGACTACCCGATTCAGCCAAAAGAGGAGTCCGCGTGAGCGGCGACCTCCCCACGGTCACCGTCATCATATGTGCGTATACCGCGAAGCGATGGGACGACATGATGTCGGCGATCGCATCAGCCGTCCGCCAGCCTGAAGCCACCGAGGTCATCGTGGTAATCGACCACGACGAGGTCCTACTCGCGAGAACCCGACGCGCCTGGGGTGGTCTGCTTGTTGTGGAGAACCGCCACAAACAGGGGCTGTCCGGCGCCCGCAACACGGGATTGGAACGGGCGTCCGGCGAGGTCGTTGCGTTCCTCGACGACGACGCCGTCGCGGCGGATGACTGGCTGAGGCGCATGCTGCCGCAGTTCGCATTGGAAGGAGTCGTCGCGGTCGGAGGCCGGGCCGACCCGGTATGGCCGGCGGGCACCGCCCCGCAGCGGATGCCGGCAGAGCTGTGGTGGATCGTGGGCTGCAGCTATCAGGGTCTACCGGTGGAGCGCGCCACGGTGCGAAACGTCATCGGGTGTTCAATGGCGATCCGACGCGACCCACTACGTGAAATCGGCGGATTCAACCTCGATGCCGGACGTGTCGGGCAGCATCCGCTTGGCGCTGAGGAGACCGAGGCGTGTATCAAACTCCGAGCGGCGCAGAACGGACGCGAGGTGGTTTATGAACCGTCGAGCGTTGTGCGCCACCGGGTAACTGCTGACCGGGTGACTTGGCGGTACATCCGCCGACGCTCGTATTTTGAAGGGATATCCAAAGCCGCCCTGAGCAAAACACTCGGGTCGGCGGACGCGCTATCCAGCGAACGCAGCTACACATCACGTGTCCTCCCGTCCGCCGTTGTGCGCGAAATCGCCCACGGCAGGCTGAGCGGGGCATTCGCGATCCTCCTGTCCCTCGCAGCGGCGGCTGCGGGATACGCGTATGGCAGCGTTCACCGGCACACCCCCGGCACGGTGATCCCCTCGGCCGAGCACGAGGTCGTCCGCTGACGACGTCTCAACGAAAACGCTCGAAGCTTTCCCGCGATATAGGCCCCACTTCCAGCAGGGCCCTTACCTACTCCTCCAGCGGCACCACCGAAAGGCCCCGAAATGATTGATCTTGAACTCGCCCCGGCAATGCCCAGCAACGGACGTCCGGACTGGCCGAACGCTCGCTGGGTGGGTGCCCTCGATTCGCTCAGCGTGTCCGCGCACGGCGACGTGAAACTTGCGGATTCGGACGGCTACCTGCACGCCCGCCTGCTCATCAGGGAGGGAAGCATCCTCCGAGGTTTCGTTGACGTTCCCGTCTCGGAGAACATGATCGATGGTGCGGTGCTGTCCCAGCGAATCTCGGAGCTGCCGGCAGCGGAGACGATGCCTGGCAATGTTCGCCTGCCGTCGTTCACGATCGTGGTCTGCACCAGGGACCGCCCCCAATACATCCGTACGGCACTCGCGGCGATCCTGCGGCTGGACTACCCGGATTTCAACGTGGTGATCGTTGACAACGCCGCCAGCACACGAGCGACCCAGGACGTTCTGCGCAACGAATTCGACGACGACCGCATCATTCTCGTCGAGGAGCCCATCCCGGGCCTCGCCCAGGCCCGCAATGCCGGCCTGTTACGCGCCACCGGCGAGATCGTCGCCTTCACCGACGACGACGTTGTGGTGGACAGCCTGTGGCTGCGCGAACTCGCCGCCGGCTACGCCCGGGCGGACAACGTCGATTGTGTGTCTGGCCTTGTGCCAAGCGGAGAGCTGCGGACACGGGTCCAGGGCTACTTCGACGACCGGGTCACCTGGTCGAAGATCATCGAACCTCGCGTGTATTCGCTGTCGACACCACCAGCGAGCCTGCCCATGTTCCCCTTCTGTGTTGGTGATTACGGCACCGGGGCCAACTTCTCGGTGCGCCGATCGGCGGCCCTGGCCCTCAAGGGGTTCGACACCGCCTTCGGCGTGGGAACTCGCACGGGCGGGGGAGAAGACCTCGACATGTTCGTGCGCATCATCCTCGACGGGCGCACCCTGGTTTTGCATCCGTCGGCCTTGGTGTGGCACCGACACCGCGACGAGATGGATGAACTGAAGAAACAGGCCAAGGGATACGGCAATGGCCTTGGCTCCTGGCTAACCAAAATCCTTACCCATCCGCGCACCTTCGGCATCGCCTTCGTGCGCAGCCCGCACGCGCTCAAGCAGCTGGTATCGATCGCATGGCGTAAACCGGAGGTTTCCGTCGTCCAGTCCGATGCTCCGAGCGACGAGTTCGATCGCGCGATCGCCCGCGTCGGATGGTATGAACTCGCTTCCGTGGCAAAGGGGCCCTGGCTGTATTTCCGCCAGCGACTCGCCGGCGAGCGCACGATGCGCTGACCGGCCTCATCATCCAGACCAGACCAGACCAGACCAGACAAAACCAGACCAGACAAAACCAGACGCGACAGGAGACGTTATGACCGAGCGCAGACTCCCGATGAACACCCGCGACCGCATGCTGCGCGGCGAAGTCGTTACGGCGATCATCGGCCCCATAGTGGTGCCAAGCAGGGATCAGGTGGTGCAGGCGCTGCTGACGATAGCCCGCCACGGCCACCACACCCGGATCCCGCTGGGGTTCCACGTCGACGCGAAGAATTGGGTTGTTGACGACGACGAACTCAAAAGCTGGTGTGAGGGAATGGTTGTGACCATAGCGCCGGCCACCGCCGAGACGATCAATTCGATCGCGCTGCGCCAGGCGTGGCTGGTAGACGCGGAACGCCCCCTGCGCTTTGTGTTGGCGGGGGACTACGTCATCCAGGTCAACGACCACGCCCTGGGTGACGGGGTGATGCTGATGGATCGGCTCACCACGGTACTGCGGGTCGCCGCGGGGGGGCAGGACCTTCCCCCGTGGGTCACCACCGTGCCAGCGCACCGGCCGATCCAGCTCGCGCTGCGTCACACGTTCCTCCATACGAAAAGCGCAATCAGGCGACTGCTGGCGGATCGCCGGGCTGACCGTTCTTCACGGGAGTCACGGGACATCGGGCCGGTGAGACCGTGGCGACCCGAGCTTGCCGTGGCGACTGCGACAGCGCCGGTAGCGTCGCTGAAGCAAATCCAATCGTGGATCCGGTCGACGGATCGATCGCTCACCGTGGCGGCGGCGCTTTTGGTAGTCCTTCGCCGGGCTCTCGAAAGCTCCGGAATGGAATTGCAGAATAAAACGGAGGTCATCTACAACCTGCGCAGGTACCTACCCCCCGAGGTGTCGTTGGTCGACTCCAATTTCATCGCCGGCCTGCCCGTGCAGGTGAGCGACCCCAATGATGTCAAGCAGGTGGATGAGGCGATGCGCCGGCAGTTCGACTCCGGTCGCCCGCTCGCAGTCCTCCTGCTTGGGGTCATCCAGCATGTGATCTTTGGAAACCAGTTCAAGATGCCCACCGAGGTGGGCCAATCACCACGTGCTTCGATGGTTTTCAACAATATGGGGGTATCCCGCTCCCTCCAGCAGCTGCCGTGGACGGCCCCCGTGGAGGGAAGGTCGTGCAACTTTGTGGTCAGGGCTGATGGACCAGAAGACATCACCCTGATCATTGTGATCGTGGCTGGCGCCATTCATCTCACCGCGGCCTTCAATTCGAACGTGTTCGACGAGGCCAGGCTGTCGTTAGCCCTGCAGGAGGCGCTGGACAATCCGTTAGCGCATCTCACTGTCCACGCGGAGGCATAATCCACACCAGCGAGGTTCAACGTCGACGTTAGTCGTAGGTCCTGAGGAGCCGCCAACGACCCCGTTCCGGGTCGTCACTGATGTCGAAAACCAGTGTTGCGCCCTCGCTGGTGGTGCCCTGGAAACGCCACCCGTGAAAAGACGAGGGTGGGTGGGTCACAAAATCCAGGACGAAGTCGGGCAGCCCGCCGAGCCTGGTTGGGGTGTCCGTGACCCTATACAGCTGGGACCGCCACCACAGTTGGGCGGGAATACCCTCAGCGGTCATCTCGATCACAACCACCTCATCTACTCGGGTCACCCCTACCACCTCCAAGCCGAGCTCGAACGTATGTTCGAATGCTCGAAACTCTAGATGAAGTTGTCCGAATAAGCCAGACGGGTTGCCCGCGCGGCGATTCGCCTGGGATCGAATCCTCGAGGTGTCCGCCGGGTGCGGACGCGGGCGGGGAGCGGTGCCGATGGCCCCGATCTAGTCGGCGCCGATGGCCGAGGCAGGCGTGCTTATCGCCCAACGACCAACGGATCCGTCACTGAGGATGGTCTCGATTTCCGAGCGATCGGGAAATATTATTTCTCCCTCTTTACCGAACGCGCTGTCGAGGTGCTTCGTGACCGACTGCAGTCGGTACACCAGGGCCGCGTAGGTGGCGACGTCGTCGAATTCCAAGTGAAACTTTGCCATGATGAACCAATTCCTCCCCAACGGAACCGGGTCAAACTTCCACGACAACGAGAGCTCGTCAGTGTGGCCAGCTCTGGCTTCCGTTGCAACTATTGTCACAGGCGTGTCAATAGCTGCACCTTGTAGAGAAGCTGTTCGAAACGCATGGCCAGCGCGCCCTGGTTCATTTCTGCCAGTGGCGGATGTCTCGGGGTTCTCGCGGGGCATCAAAGGATTCGCCCGCCGACATCCACGACGCCACCCGGCGCGAGGCACTGGACAGAGAAAAGCCCCTACTCCCGCGTGTTTACGGGGGAGTAGGGGCCGGTTGAATGTGCCGGATGCGGGACTTGAACCCGCACGTCCTTTCGAACAAAGCATTTTGAGTGCTCCGCGTCTGCCATTCCGCCAATCCGGCTCGCATCAACATTGAAACAATACCGTAAGGTTGTCACGTGAGTGAGCAAGAGAACCCCCCGGCAGCACCCCGTCGCGTAGTTGTAGCCGAAGACGAGTCGCTGATTCGACTCGACATCGTCGAGACCCTCCGTGACAACGGATTCGAAGTTGTCGGCGAGGCGGGCGACGGTGAAACCGCCGTTGCTCTTGCCACGGAACTTCGTCCCGACCTGGTCATCATGGATGTGAAGATGCCGCAGCTCGATGGCATCTCCGCCGCCGAGCGCCTGACGAAGAACCACATCGCACCGGTGGTTCTGCTGACGGCCTTCAGCCAGAAGGAACTGGTCGAGCGCGCCAGCGAGGCGGGAGCACTCGCCTACGTGGTGAAGCCTTTCACCCCCAACGACCTGCTACCGGCCATTGAGATCGCCCTCAGCCGCTACGCCCAGATCATCACCCTCGAGGCCGAAGTCGCCGACCTTGTCGAGCGCTTCGAAACCCGCAAGCTGGTCGACCGGGCCAAGGGCCTGCTCAACGAGAAGATGGGGCTGACCGAGCCCGAAGCATTCCGCTGGATCCAGAAGGCGTCCATGGACCGTCGCCTGACGATGCACGACGTCGCCCAGGCAATCATCGAACAGCTCTCGGCCAAGAAGTAGCCACACCCCACACGCTGATTCGGCTGCGCTCGCGATTTCGCGGGCGCAGCCGTTTTTTGTGCCGCGACGACGCCAGCAATTGCGGTGCACGGGTGGAGACATCCCCCTACGCGGCTGGACGTTCCGCATCGCGCAGGATGTTAGTCATCCGCACGGTGGACAATCTGCGTCCCGTTGAGTCGCGGATAACGATCTCGTGGGTGGCAAGCGTACGGCCGAGACTGAGCGC
>JAODAO010000089.1 GCA_025463465.1 Glaciihabitans sp.
CAACGTCAAAGCGGCGCACAAACGCGGAGATGTTGCTGGTCTCTGGCAGCGCAGCGAGGGCGGGATCGAACAGCCATGATGTGCAGACGACGGTGCGCCCGCCGATAAACGCGTCGGCGCGAGCGAGCGCATCGTCAACCTCGGTTGCGGTGAGGGAACCGCCCTCCGGGATGTGCAGCGCGCGACCGTCATCCGGCATGGTCGCCTCGAATTGAAGTCGTCCGAATGCGAGGACGTCGCCCCGCAACAGGCTGACCAGCCATGGCCGGTCGACGGTTGCACCGTATGCGTCGAGTTTGCGGCCGACGTCGGCGAGGGTCGCTGCGGTGATGTCGAGCGGGATGCCAGCGCGCAGGTGGCGTTCGCGAGCCGCTTCTTCCACCGCCAGGAGGACTCTGGTGAGCTCGCCCAACTCCAGCCCCGCTGTCAGCTCGGCGAATTCGGCGCTGGCGGTGGTGGTGTCGTCCGCACAGATCGCGGTTCTGAGAGCGTCAACAGCGGGCAGGACACCTGCAAAGTCAGAGGCCGTCTCCGGCATCCTGGCGGCAATCGATAACAGGGATGACGTCACGAGGCCAGCAGACGCAGCAGTCGCGCCACCTCGACCGCCACGGACTCACGCGCCGGAGCGATGTACTTGCGGGGGTCAACCACCGCTGAATCCGACGCCAGCACGTCCCGCACGGCAGCGGTGAACAGCCCGTTGAGGTGGGTCGAGATGTTGATCTTCGTCATTCCGGCGCGCACCCCGGCGACGAGTTCGTCGTCACTCAGACCGGACGAGCCATGCAGCACGAGCGGGACCGGTACGGCTTCCGCGAGCTGGGTGATGAGGGTGCGGTCGATTGTGGCGACCCGGGACGTCATCGCGTGCGATGTACCGACCGCGACGGCGAGCGCATCAACACCCGTTGCCGCGACAAATGCCGCAGCTTCCTCCGGGTTAGTGCGGGCGCCCGGTGCGTGCACCCCATCCTTGCCCCCGACCTCGCCGAGTTCCGCTTCGACGAAAACTCCGTGGGCGTGGCAGTACTCGACGACCGCACGCGTGGTCTCGACATTGTCGGTATAGGGCAGGGCCGATCCGTCGAACATCACACTGTGTACTCCGAGGTCGACCGCGGCGTGCACGAGGTCGACATCCTCGGCGTGGTCCAGATGAACGATCGCGGGGATGGATGCGGCGCGCGCAAGCGCGAGGCTGGCCACCGCGATTGGTTCGAACGAGCCATGGTACTTCGCGGCATTCTGGCTGATCTGCAGGATCACCGGAAGGCCGGCACGTTCTGCGCCAGCGATGATGGCCTCGGCATGCTCGAGCAGTACAACGTTGAAGGCGCCGATTCCGCGCCGCGAGGAACGAGCGGTGGTGACAAGACCCGCTGCCAGGGAAACGGGTGTGAGCGACGGAGAAGACATTCTTATTTTACCTCGGTGGTGTCGGGGTGGAAGGTGACGGGAATGGGCGGCAGTGATCGTCCGCCAAGGCGTAGTGCCAGGGGTGCCAGGTCGTCGGGGTTGATCTCCCCAGCTGTTGGCGAGAGGACGGCCGCCGCTCCAACAACGGCGGCGCTGAGCAGCGCGTCAGCCAGCGACGACCCGGCAGCGAGGGCGAATACAAGGCCAGCGGTGGCAGCGTCACCTGCTCCGGTCGGGTTGCCCGAGACGCCCGGCACGCCCGGTTGGAGTGTGCGCGCGCCGTTGATTTCGGCGAGCAGCAGGCCCGAAGACCCACGCGAGACGATCGCTGCTCCTGCACCGCGGTTAAGGAGATCGGTCAGGCCCTGCTCGAGGGTCGGTGCGCCGGTAGCGTCGAGCAACTCGGACTCATTCGGCTTGACGATGTCGGCACCGGAATCGGCGGCAGCGAGGAGGGCGGGGCCGCTGACATCAACGATGACCAGTGCGCCGGCCGCGCGGCCTGCCGCGACCAGGCGTGCGACGTGGGTGTTGCTGGTGCCGTGAGGCAGCGATCCGGCGACAACGAGGAAACCGCCGCTCTCGCAGGATTGGCTGACGGCATCCGTCAGGCCCGCCCACGTTTCGTCGGTGAGGGCACCGCCGGATTCGGAATAGAGCGTTGGATGCGCGATGTTGTCGACGACCGCGACGGTTGTCCGCGTCTCGAGGATCGAATCGACGGACACCGTCCTGATTCCGTCGTGGGCCAGCTGTTCCCGGATCCATGCGCCATTCGCCCCGCCGAGCGGTTGAACAGCCATGGCATCCAGGCCGAGCTGGCGCAGCACACGCACAACGTTGATGCCTTTGCCGCCGGGACGACGCGTGACCGACTGCACGCGGACGGTCTCACCGATGACCTGTGTAGCCACCCGGTAGGTGATGTCGACCGCCGGATTTGGGGTGACGACGACTACTCGAGCCATGATCCCGCCCTCATTACCCGGGCGACGCTGGAGCCGGAAAGCGCCAGCAGGTCCGCCCGCGCACCGGCGACCAGCGCCGGGCTTGCTAATCCCAGGGTGCGCGCAGGGGTGATGCTGGTGGCGGCAACGATCTCCCCGAGGTTGACCCCCCTGCCGAGAAGTCGCTCTACCGCGCCAGCAATGGGGGTGGTGCTTCCGGCGAGCGATGACCCGTCGGCGAGCATGGCGACCCCGTCCGTCACAACGACCCGCGACCCGGCGAGGTTGTAGTGGCCGTCGCCCAGTCCGGTCGCGGCCATGGCGTCCGACACAACCACGTAGCGGTGGGTTGCGGCGTTGCGCACGGCATCGATTGCGATGTCGTCAACGTGGTGGCCGTCGCCGATCAGCTCGAGTACGAGTGATCGGTCGGCCAACGCAACACCGACCGGGCCGGGAGAACGGTGATGCAGTGGCGGCATGCCGTTGAAAAGGTGGGTCATCACGGTTGCTCCGGCATCGATGGCTTGGCGCACAACATCGGCCGAGGCGTCGGTATGGCCGATTGCCACCGTCACACCCGCCTCGCGGAGTTGAACGATCGCGTCGAGGGCCCCGGGGATCTCTGGCGCGATCGTCATCATCGAGAGTGTGCCGGCTGCAGCGGTGAGCGCGTCAGAGATAGCGGCGGGATCGGGAGCGCGCAGCAGGGCGGGATCGTGGGCGCCACGCCGTTCGTGCGACAGGAAGGGACCCTCGAGGTGCAGCCCGGCAAGGACACCCGTGGTGACGAGGGGTGCTAGTTCGCGCAGGCGATCGAGGGTGCGTGACCATTCGCCCGTTGCCAGGGATGCCACGAGCGAGGTGCTGCCCGAGCGAGCGTGGTGTTCGATGGCAGCGGTTGGGTCTGTCCCGAGTGTTGCGAAGTCGATACCGACGGCGCCGTGGACATGGGTGTCGACAAAGCCGGGCACCAACACCGCGACGGAGACGTCGGCGATGGCGGGGGCCGGACCCGATCCCGCGCGAACGATGATGCCGTCATCCACCTGCAACCACCCTGGACCGTCATAACCCGCGCCGTCGACCAGCCGATCGGCGCCGAGGAGGAGTGAGCCACTCACAGCGGGCGGCTTTCGCCGAAGGATTGCGCCAGGTCGGCAGCAAGGTAGGCGGCGCCAATGGCGGCGGCGAGGTCGCCGTGCTGGGCCGTGACCAGCAGCGGCATACGAAGAGCGCCGAGTCGACGCGACAGTTCGGTGTGCAGTGGATCAAGCAACAGGGAACCGGCGTGGGCGAGCCCCCCACCGACAACGATGGTGCCCGGAGCGAGTGTGGCGACGATACCCGCGAGGGCGTCAGCAAGAACCGCGATGGTCTCGCCCCACACTGTGGTAGCAACAGTGTCGCCGGACTCGACCCGCCGGGCTACGGCGAACGCATTCGTTTCACCCGCGCGGCGGGCGGTCGCGGAGGCGGAACTCACTTCCTCGACCCGGAGGCCAGCATGCGGCCCCGACACGATCAGGATTTGACCGATTTCCCCGGCCCAGCCCCCAGACACCAGGGTGTGGCCATCAACGATGAACGCCGCAGCGACGCCGGTGCCGATGGCGACAAACGCGACCGACCCGTCGACACCGCTTGCGGATCCCGAGCGCAACTCGGCCAGGGCACCAGCGCGCACGTCCTGGCCAAAAGCGACCGGGGTACCGAGCCGTTCAGACAAAAGATCGCGCAGGGGCACGTCGACGAATCCGACGTTCGCCGACCAAACGGCCACGCCACGCGCCTCGTCCACGATGCCCGGCACAACAACGCCGATGGATGTCCCCGGCTTTCCGCCGAGGCGAGCGGCCACGCGGGCCACCGCCTCGACGACGAGCTCGCCGGTCGGGTCGGGGCTCGGAGTGGGAACCCGGAACTCGTCCTCGATTACACCGGTCGAGGCCACGCGAAGGCCCTTGATCGTAGTACCACCGACGTCGATGCCAATGGTGGACGTACCAATGGCCGACGCCCCGGAGTCCGGTGTCATGCCAAAATGACGGATCGCGTCAGCGAGCGCGGGTGATCGGGGTCGAGGTTGCGAGCCTTGGCAAGTCCGACGGCGAAGCGCTGCGCGACAACGAGCCCGGCGAGCGGGTCAAGGTCATGGATCACAAACTGTGCGCCGGTCGCCGCGACCTCATCGGCGAGCCCAACGGGTGCCTCGCCGAAGCTCCAGACCAGGCGACCCGGCTCCGCGATGGCGATCGGTCCGTGCCGGTAGTCCATTGCAGGGTAGGACTCAGACCAGAACTGCGCGGCCTCCCGCGTCTTCAGCGCGGCCTCAAAAGTGAGGCCAATAGCCCAGCCGAGTCCCACGAAGGTGCACTGGTTTGCTGACAGTAGGTCATCGACGGGTACCTCGAGTGCACGCGTGACATCGGCGATCAGCGGTTCGATGTCTTCACCGAGCGAGACGCGCAGCAGCACAAGCGCCGAGGTCGCAAACCTCGTCTGTACAACGGACTGTTCGTCGGCGAATGGGAGAGCGACCACGGCGTCGGCGAATGCGGCCGCCGGTGAATCGGCGACACCGGTGATAAGGGTGGTCGGAGTGGAGGTGACAGCTTCGAGCAGCGTCACGATCTCTGTCGTTGTTCCAGACCGCGACAACGCGATGATCCGGTCGTACTTGCGCGTTGCGGGGTATTCGCTCCCCGCGAAAGCATCCGTCACCCCGTGGCCGGCCTGCTCGCGCAGGACAGCGTAGGACATGGCGATGAACCAGCTGGTGCCGCATCCGACGATGGCGACCCGCTCACCCGGTCGGGGCAGGCTGTCGGCCACCTGGGGTACCAGTTCGGCGGCGAGGCGCCATGTCTCGGGCTGGGAGGCAATTTCTGCATCGACGAAGGTGGTGAACATCGGCTTCTTTCCGTTCGAGGTCATTCTGCACAGTGATGTAACAAAAATGATTGATATGGCCTTATTTGAGCAGAATCAATCATCGGGCGCAAGGTCGGATGTGCGAAAATGGGTCGACCCACTACCGATCGGCCAGCAAATGACCCAACAGCAGCGCCTCAACATCGTGCTCGAACTTGTGAGTGAACGTGGCAATGTGTCGATCGCCGAGGTGAGCGAAGCCCTGAACGTATCAACCGCGACGGTGCGTCGAGACCTCAATACGCTCGCCGAGCAGCGTCTGGTCACGCGCACACACGGGGGTGCCTCGGCGCTCGGCTCGGGATATGAGCTGCCGCTCCAGTACAAAATTGCGCGACAGGCCGAGGCGAAAGTCGCGATCGCCCGCACCGTGGCCGAGCTGATCAAGCCTGGTGAATCCATTGGGCTGAACGGCGGTACCACCACCAGTGAGGTCGCGCGAATGCTGGGACGCAGCGAGCGGCTTCAATCAAACGGAGAAACGGCAGGGGTGACTATCGTCACCAATGCCCTGAACATCGCGTATGAAATGTCGGTGCGTGAGCACATCAAGATTGTTGTGACAGGTGGTGTGCCCCGACGACAGTCCTACGAACTTGTCGGCCCGCTGGTTGCCGCCACTCTGCAGGGCTTCAGCCTGGACACGGCAGTGCTGGGGGTTGACGGGCTCAGCAGCACGTTTGGCGCAACCACCCTGCACGAGGGTGAGGCGGAAGCGAGCCGCGAGATCGCGGGTGTCGCCCGAAGGCTGATCATCGCCGCGGACGCGACGAAGCTGGGTCGGAGCACATTCGCGCGTATCTGCACACTGCAGCGCATCGACATGCTCGTCACGGATCAGCCTGTCTCGGCTGAACTCGCGAGCGAGTTCGCCCTCGCGGGTGTCGAGGTCATCGTCGCGGCCTCTGCGTAGCTGTTCGCTTCGCGCAACACGTTTCACCCCGTGACACAGGTCCTCCTGGTCATTTGTTACGACGTCGTAAACAAATCTCTCTCAGCTTCAGGCTCGCAACTTGCTCGGTTAGTGTCTGAACATGCTCATTTCAGCCCCAGTAGTGACAAATTCGTGCAAATGCTGCACGATAGCGTCATGCACAAAGATGTGGACGCCCAGCGCGTGACCGATTCGAATATCACAACAGACTCGTCAAATCCAGCAACCCAGCGTCCGCTGCGGGTAGCCGTCATTGGGTTTGGTGCTCGTGCCCAGATCGCCGAGCACGTCGCCGTTGCGCGTCCCGGCGCGCACATCGTTGCGATCGCCGACAGCAACCCCGATGGTCAAGGCAGGGCGCTCGCCGCCTATCCCGCCGCTACGATCCATCCGTCACTCGATGCGCTCATTGAAGCCCATCGCTCGGGCGACGCAACGATCGACGCTGCGATCGTCACCACTCCGGACAACACCCACGAGGGTGTCGCCGTCGCGTTGCTCCAGGCCGGCATCGCCGTGTATCTCGAGAAGCCACTGGCGATCACTCTTGAAGGTGCCGACCGGGTGCTTACGACCGCAGCCGAGACCGGAACCGCCCTCTACGTCGGACACAACTTTCGTCACTCGGGAGTCGTGCGCACGATGCGCGAGATTATCGAACGTGGCGAGATCGGCGAGGTCAAGGCCGTTTGGGTTCGTCACTTCGTTGGCAACGGCGGGGATTACTACTTCAAGGACTGGCATGCCGACCGGTCCAAGACGGGCACCCTCCTCTTGCAGAAGGCCAGCCACGACATCGACATCGTGCACTACCTCGCATCCGGTTATACGCGTCGAGTAGTTGGCATGGGCGACCTCATGGTCTACGGCGACATCACCGACCGTCGCGACCGTACGGGCGAGGTAATGCCCGACTGGTTCTCCTTCGACAACTGGCCGCCGGCGAGCCATACCGGACTCAACCCGGTCGTCGACGTCGAAGACGTGTCCATGATGCTGATGACGCTCGATAACGGGGTTATGGCCAGCTATCAGCAATGCCATTTCACTCCGGACTACTGGCGCAACTACACGGTGATCGGCACCGAGGGCCGACTCGAGAACATCGGCGACACGGCCGGCGGAGTGGTGAAGGTCTGGAACCGTCGACACGACTGGCAGGTCGACGGGGACCTGGAGTACCCGATCGAGGGTGTGACAAGCGGCCACGATGACGCCGACCTGCTCACGATGACCGAATTTTTCGATCACCTCGTTGACGGCCTGCCCACCCTTGTCTCCCCGCTTGCCGCCCGGGAGGCTGTCGCGGCCGGCTCGCTCGCGGCAGCGTCGCTTCGCGAGGGTTCCCGCCCCATCGACGTTCCCACCCTGCCGGCTCACGTCGTCGACTACTTCACTCGCCGCACCTCCTCCCCACAAAGCGCACAAACCACCCTTGGAAGGACCTCATGATGAGAATCGCGTTCCCCACCCCGGCAAAGCGTCCGTATGTCCGACGAGTCACAACGGGCCTCGCATTCGCCGTTGGTGTCGCACTCGTCGCAACGGGCTGCTCGGCGGACACCGGTTCTGCCGGGTCTTCCGAGTACTCCGAGCCAGACAGCGACCTCTCTGCATCCATCACCTACGGTGTGTGGGACCAGAACCAGGTCGCAGCGATCGACGAGAACATTGCCGCGTTCAACGAGACCTACCCGAACATCGACGTCACCGTCAACGTCACCCCCTACAGCGATTACTTTACGAAACTGCAGACCCAGGCCTCGAGTGACACCCTCCCCGACCTGTTCTGGATGAACGGCCCCAACGTCGGCCTCTATGCCTCAAACGACCAGCTCGAACCGATCACCGGGGCGATTGACGCCGGCGACCTGGACTCGGCCAACTACCCCGAGTCGCTTGTTGACCTCTACACGATCGATGACGTGCAGTACGGGGTGCCAAAAGACTTCGACACCATCGGAATCTGGACCAACAAGGCGCTGTTCGAAAAGGCCGGGGTTGCGCTGCCCGAGGGCGACTGGACCTGGGACGAGTTCCAGGAGACAGCGGCCGAGATCTCGACCGCACTGTCTGCAGATGGCGAGTATGGCGCGGGCGGTGGAATGGACGGGCAGACCACCTACTACAACACGATCATGCAGGCCGGCGGCTCCGTCATCGACGGTGACACCTCCGGGTATGCGTCCGCCGAGGGCCAGGCGGGTATCCAGTTCTGGACCGACCTGATTGCCAGCGGCGCCTCGCCCTCGATCCAGCAGTTGACCGACACCACCGCCGACCAATGGTTCACCTCCGGAAAGCTCGCCATGTATTGGGGTGGCAGCTGGTTCCGCTCGGCATTGACCGACACCGAACTCGTCGACGACGTCACCGTGCTTCCCCTGCCGGTGGGCGAGGAGCAGGCCACGGTTATCCACGGCGTTTCCAACGTGGTGTCAGCGGCATCGAAGAACAAGCAAGCTGCCCAGGCGCTGCAGGTGTTCCTCGCCAGCGAGGATGCCCAGCAGGCCCAGGGTGATGCTGGAGCGATCATCCCCGCATACACGGACACCCAGTCGGCGTTCACCGAATCAATGCCGAACGCCGACCTGCAGGTGTTCCTCGACGCGGTGGACTACTCCCAGCCGCTGCCGGTGAGCAACAACTCCGCGGTCTGGAACGCCCTCGAAATCGACCTGCTTCCGCAGGCATTCTCCGGAGCGCAGCCGGTTGCCGATGTTACGGAAGAGCTCGCCGACAAGATGGACGCGGCTCTCGCCGAGGAGTAACCAACAATGAAGACAGCCACCAAACGATCCGCCTCTCCCGCACCGTCCGACCAGGACGGGGCGAGGGCCGTCGGCCCAACACCTCCCCTCTCTGAAACGACGCCGCGCCGTCGGCTGGCAGGGGACGGGCTGTGGCCGTGGTTCTTCGTAGCACCACTCATGCTTGGCGTTTCGGTCTTTTACCTTTGGCCAATCGCCCAGACGGCGTGGATGTCGCTCACCGAGACCGGACCGTTTGGAGGCTCTACCTTCACGGGCGTCCAGAACTTCATCGAACTGTTCGCCGACCCGCAGCTCTACCTCTCTATCGGCAACACACTCCTCTACACGGCGATCGTCCTGCTCGGCATCCCGATCGCCGTGTATTTGGCCAGCCTGCTCAATCTGCCGGGCCTGCGTTTCGCGTCCCTGTACAGGGTGCTGTTCTTCCTGCCATACGTCGCGATGCCGACCGCTGTCGCAATGGTGTGGCGCGTAATTTTCAACGGGGACTTCGGTCTCGTCAACTACGTTCTGGGCTTTGTGGGTATTGACGGTCCGTACTGGATCAGCACTCCCGGCTTCTCGATGGTTGCCGTGGCAATAGTGGGCCTGTGGTCGTCTCTCGGCTTCAGCCTCATTGTGCTTGGCGCCGGACTGAAGAACATCCCGCCGGAACTCTACGAGGCCGCTGAACTCGATGGCGCCACGCGGTGGGGGCAATTTCGCTCCATCACGGTTCCGCTTCTCACGCCCAGCATCTTCTTTGTCACCATCGTCACGGTGATATCGAGTTTCCAGCTTTTCGACCTGCTCTACGCCATCCTCGGCAGCAGCAACCCCGTCCTGCCCAAGAGTATGTCTCTCGTGTATTTCTTCTATCGAGAGGGATTCGTCACCAACGACAAGGGTTTCGCCGCCGCTGTTGCCATGGTGATCTTCGTGATCATCGGCCTTGTGACCGCCCTCCAGTTCCGTCTCCAGAAAAGGTGGGTGCAAGAGTGAGCGATCAGCTGACCAGCCCGAGAGTCCCAGTGCGTTCGGGCGTTCCCATTCCCAGCAGCGTTACGATCCCGCCGGTGAAGCGTCGCAGCGCGGCCAGTCGCAACAAGAAGCGCCGCGGCGGATCGCATGTCGTCGCCCACATCGTGCTCGGTGTCGGCGGTTTCCTGATGGCCTTCCCGTTTATCTGGCAGATCATCATGTCGCTGTCGACGAACGCGGAAGTGCAGAGCGTCACCCCGGTGTTCTGGCCAGCGGAACTGCAGTGGTCGAACTACACCGAGGTTTTCGACCGGCTGCCATTTTTCGAACAGTTCCAGACCTCGGTCCTGATCACGGTGATCCGCACCGTCGCACAGATCCTGTTCTGCACCCTCGCCGGGTACGCCTTCGCCCGGATGCGCTTCCGCGGCAAAGCCATCATGCTCGCACTCGTGCTGTCGATCCTGATGGTCCCGTCGCAGGTGTACCTGCTGTCGCAGTACCAGATTGTCCAGGGGCTCGGCCTGCTGGACAGCCTGGGCGGCCTGGTGCTGCCCGGCCTGTTCAGTGCATTCGGCACCTACCTGATGCGCACAGCGTTCCTGGCGATGCCCCCAGAACTGGAGGAGGCCGCTCGCCTCGACGGCGCCAACCCGTTCCAGATTTTCTGGCAGGTCATGCTGCCGCTGGCTCGACCCACCATCAGTGTGCTTGCCATCACAACGGTACTGTGGTCGTGGAACGAACTGCTGTGGCCCCTCGTCGTCACCACGTTCAGCACCCGTATGCCGCTGTCAGCGGGACTCGCCACCCTCATTGGTGATCGCACCACTGACTACCCCGTGGTTATGGCTGCCAGCCTGCTCGCCATGGCGCCGGTCCTCATTATGTTCATCCTGCTGCAGCGACGCGTCATCGACGGGCTCGCCTCGAGTGGGCTCAAGTAACAGCAGGATTCAGCAAACCGTTCCCGCCAATCTCGCAACTGAACCAGGAGAACCATGAACCGGCCTCTCGCTCTTTTCATCTCCGCCCTCGTTGGCGCCGTCGGCCTGGGCTACGTGCCGCAAGCCGCCGCCGCCACGGTGGATGCTGGCTCCGTCACGGTTGCCTACGAAGCCAGCGACGAGGTGATCGCTAACCCGCAGCGCGGTTTCTACCACCACACCGAAACCCATTACCGTGCCGACGGTTCCGGGTATATCCCGCTCGACGGTGACGAGCTGGCGGGGTACCGGGACGAGGGGATCACCCAGATCCTGCGGGTGTTCTACCTCGAGAAGTTCGCAAACACTCCGACGCTTGACGACGAATGGCTCGCTCTTGTCCAGGCCGACTACGACACGGCCAGGGCGGCCGGAGTCTCCGTCATCACCCGCTTCGCCTACGTGCAGGGAGGCGACTGGCCGTACCTGCCGCCGTATGGGGATGCCCCACTCGAGGTTGTGCTCAGCCACATTTCGCAGCTTGGACCGATCCTGCGGCAGAACTCAGACGTCATCCCGGTAGTTCAGAACGGGCTGATCGGGCTATGGGGTGAGGGGTACTACACCGATCACTTCGTCGCAGATCCCGCCGACCCCGGTGTGGTGACGGCGGCGGACTGGGCAAAACGATCCGCCGTCACCGAAGCGCTCCTCGCCGAGCTGCCCGCCGACCGCGGTGTCCAGGTGCGCACCATGGCCTCCAAGCAGCAACTGCTCGGCGTCCCGGCGGCCGCCGAAAGCGCGGTGACCGCTGACGAGGCGTTCACCGACACCGCCATCGCCCGAGTCGGACACCACAATGACTGCCTGCTCGCCGCTCCCGATGACTGGGGCACGTTTCTCTCCAACCCGATCGAGCTCGACCAGCAGTACCTCGAAGCCGACAGCCTCTACGTCCCCGTCGGCGGGGAAACCTGCAACGTCAATCCGCCCCGATCGGAGTGGGCGAGCGCATCCGCCGAGCTCGCGCGGTACCACTACAGCTACCTGAACCGCGATTACCACAAGGACGTACTGGACAGCTGGGGCGAAGCCGGTCTCACCGAAACCGCGCAACGTTTGGGATACCGCTTTGTTCTCGAGGACAGCACCGTCACCCCGCAGGCGGATGGAAGCACTCTTGTCTCGCTTAACGTACGCAACGACGGCTGGGCAGCTCCATACAATCCGCGCACCGCGACGCTGCAGCTGATCGGTTCATCCGAGGTTGTGTCGGTAGCGTTCGATTCTGACCAGGATGCCAGGACCTGGCTCCCGGGCACCACCACCGAATTGACGGCGACCATCGCTGCCGACGCGGATAGCCCGGTGGCCGATGGTTCCTACGCGCTGGCACTCGCATTGCCCTCGGCGGATGAGGCAACGAGCAGCGATTCCCGGTTCGCCATCCAGACGGCGAACGCCGGCACCTGGGATGGAACGCTCGGCGTGAACATGCTCGGGCAGTCGGTCACGGTGGATTCCGCGGCCGCCTCGGTGCCGCCCACGGCGGAACCTACCTCGGTGCCGCCGGTCGAGCCGTCCGCTGCGATACCGCCCGTCAATCCGGCGGTTTCCGACACCGTTCCCGCGGTGAACGCGGATTCGACAGCGACTCTCGCCGCCACGGGCCCGGGCGGCTCGCCTGGGATCACCGTTATGGTCGCAGGACTCGCGCTGCTGGTTGGTACGTTCGTCGTCGCCTTCAACCGCAGGCGCGTCCGGCGCAATTAACCCGGTTGGCGGATGTCCTGGAATGCCAGGTTGCGTCAACGGCGACGTGACTCGGCCCCACGGGCACTCCACCATCTCGAACGGTCCGTTATGTCGAGACATCACCGCCGCGGGTGCTTTGCCCCGATGGACGACGTGCGTGGAGCTAGTCGTCGCCGCGAACAACAAGGCCAGAGACCACCGTCACCACTCGGGTGTCCCTCGCATCACGAATCTCTGTTTCAAACGTGATCACCGATGTACCACTGCGCGTCTTGACGTCGGTCACGCGCATCTGCGCGGTCAGTTCGTCGCCGGCGACGATGGGACGAGCGTAGGAAAACTCCTGGCTGCCGTGGACGATACGGGAGTAGTTGATCCCGGTGTTGGGTTCATCCAGCAGCATCGTCATCGTCTTTTCCTGGATCACCACGGGAAACGTTGTGGGGGCGATCACGTCGGCGTAACCGGCGGCCTGCGCCGATTCGACGTCAAAGAGGAGCGGATTGGTTGCCTGGACCGCGCGGGCAAACTCGCGGATCTTCTCGCGACCGACCAAATAGGGTGGCGTGCGCGGAAACTCGCGGTGGAGTAGATCCGGGTTGACGCCGTTGGGCTCATCCATGTTTTATTGTCACTCTCGCATCACCAGCAGTCACGTGTTGGGGCCAAAATATCTGCTCCCATTCCGCGAGCAAAAGTCGGAACAGACGGCTGCGCGGGCATCATCATGCCCCGTTGATGGTTGCCCGCCACCGCGCTACCGTCGAACGGGGGGAGTCGTGGTCAGCCAGGTTGCGCAGTCGGGTTTGTGAAGCGAGATGGGAGTGGCATGGCCGAGACTGCACCCTTCGACTGGACTTACGCCGAGGCGGACATCCCCGAGGGAATCCCGGCGGGCAATGGACGAACTCCGCTGGAGATGACCGAGCACGGCTACACGTCCGCAGAAGTACGAGACCTGTGCAGCGATGGGCTCGATCGGTGCGTCGACACGATGGCTGCGCTGGTCGAGGGCGGTCGCTGAGCCATGGCCGATCCCGTGCCCGGGAACATCCCCCTCCACTGGTTACTCCAATTTTACAGTCGTATAGTGGAGTCGTCGGAGCTGCAGCCCCAATTTTGTTGGCTCCAACCTCGAACCAGATTTACCGTTTACCCGTTCTAAGGAAAAACACCGTGAAAGCACTCCGTTACGTCACCGTTGGCCAGCCACCCGAGATCGTCGACATTCCGATCCCGAGTCCCGGCCCCGGCCAGGTGCTGCTCAAGGTAACCGCCGGTGGCGTCTGCCACTCCGACGACTACGTGATGAGCCTGCCCGAGAAGGACTATCTCGACCAGAGCTACCCGTTGCCGCTCACCCTCGGCCATGAGGGCGCCGGCATCGTGCACGAAATCGGAGAGGGTGTCGACTCGACCCTGAAGGTCGGCGACGCCGTGGCCGTGTATGGCCCATGGGGTTGTGGGCGCTGCCATAACTGTTCGATGGGAATGGAAAACTACTGCACAAACGCCGCAGCAGAGGGTATCCGCCCTCCCGGGCTGGGCAGCCAGGGCTCGATGGCCGAGTACATGATCGTCGACAACGCCCGCCACCTCGTTCCGCTCGGCGACCTCGACCCCGTGAAGAACGTGTCACTCACCGATGCTGGCCTCACTCCGTACCACGCGATCAAGCGATCCCTGCCGAAGCTCGGCGCCGGCACCTTCGCCGTGGTCATCGGTACGGGCGGTCTCGGGCACGTCGGAATCCAGATTTTGAAAGCACTGTCGGGCGCCACGGTCATCGCCCTCGACGTCAGCGACGAGAAGCTTGAACTCGCCACCCACGTCGGTGCCGACCACGTCATCATCAGCGATGGCGATGCCGCCGGGAAGATCCGCGAGATCACCAACGGTCTCGGCGCGAACGCCGTCTTCGACTTCGTGGGCGCGAACCCCACCATGGCGCTCGCCCAGAGCGTCGCAGCCCTGGACGCCGACGTCACCATCGTGGGTATCGGTGGCGGCGAGATGAAGCTCAGCTTCGGTGCCATCGCCTACGACGCAGCCGTCCGTATTCCCTACTGGGGCTCCCGTAGTGAACTCATCGAGGTGCTCGATCTCGCCCGCGCCGGCAAGATCGACGTCGAGGTGCAGACCTACAGCCTCGACGATGGCCCCAAGGCATACGAAGACCTCGCCGCCGGCACCATCCGCGGGCGCGCCGTCATCGTCCCGTAGCAGTCGATCGGCAGAACCGGGGCCCAGCACTCGCCGTGTTAGGCCCCGTTTCGCTGTGGCTCCCCGCCGGGTGTCAGCCGACCGGCTCCAGGTACCGCGCCAACGCGTCCTGCAGCACGGGTGCGAGGGTGCGGGAGAACGTCGCCGTCACATGATGCTCGTCAGAGTAGACGAGGGTTGAACCGATGATGGCGGGGCAGTCGGTCGCGTTGCAAAAATAGTCGGTCAGGTCGATGACCGCATCCCCGTGGCTGGCCGCCGCGCTGAGCTGGGCGTTGCGGATGGCCGGGTTCAGCGCCGCATCGCGGGACACGGCGCAGGCTCCGGCATCGCCCAGGTGGGAGGCCAGGCAGAGAACCGGTGAGCTGGCGAACTCGGGGGTGTCGGCCAGCATGATCACCTGGCTCGACGAGGGCAACCGGTCGAGCAGAGCCGAGATCCCCTCCGTCCAATCGGCTTCCAGCTTGCCCTGGTGAACGCCCGGTTTCGGCCCGAGGTGGTTGGCAAGCACAATTACGTCGGGCGGATCGCCGACCAATCGTGCGACCGCGTCGTCGCGCCAGTCCAGGCAGGACGTATTGGCGGAGGAGGCCCAGGCGGCGGATGTCTCCTCTGAACGACAGCCGGACTTGGTGAACGTGTCCAGCCGGTAGTCGAGGTTTTCCGCCGCCGAATCAAGGGCGGGGAACCACCGTCCGGCGTGGGAATCGCCAAATAGTGCGATGGTCCGCGGGGAATCCTCCGCGCCGAACGTGCAGGTGAGGAGTGCCGCCTCGGTTTTTCGCTGCTGGCAGCCGTTGCGGTAAATGAGGCCGGTGTCGCCCGT
>JAODAO010000091.1 GCA_025463465.1 Glaciihabitans sp.
GTTGCCGGTGCCGGCCTCACCGCGCTCGCCGCACAGATCGCCGTTCCGCTCTGGCCCGTGCCGATCACCGGCCAGACCCTCGCTGTTCTTCTTGTCGGCAGCACCCTCGGCGCCTTCCGCGGTGCCCTGTCGATGGTTGTCTACGCCGTCCTCGGCATCGTCGGCCTTCCCGTCTTCACCGATGCGTCCTCGGGTTTCCACGTTATTGCGGGCCCGACCGGTGGATACATCATCGGGTTCATCTTCTCCGCGGCCCTCGTCGGATGGGTCGCCGAGCGCGCTGGCGACCGCAAATTTGTCGCCGCGGCACTCTCGTTCGGTGCAGGCACCGTTGTCACCTTCGGTATCGGCATGATCTGGCTCGCCTCGACGCTGCAGCTCGACCTGGGCGCAACGCTCCAGTCCGGCCTGTTCCCCTTCATCATCGGTGGCATCGTCAAGTCACTGCTCGCCGCCGCCGTCATCCCGCTCGTCTGGCGCTCCGTCACGTCCCGCCGCGCCAACCGTGACAAGGCGTAACAGCACGGCAGCACAGCACCGTATGACCACTCGCCGCGCGTTCGCGTCGCGGTGACCGAGGGCCGACATCCCCCATGTACCTACACAACGTAGGAAGGAAGATGTCGGCCCTCCGCTGTTTGTCCCGGTCCTGCTGGCCCTGCCGCGGCTCGGTTACGCGTGGCCCGTGGCGAGGGTGAAGCGTACGGCCGATCCAGGGCGCAGCTGCGCGAGAGCGTCGAAGGAGGCATCCGTCACCACGGCGATCACCGGGTAGCCTCCGGTCACCGGGTGATCGGTCGCCAGGATCGTTGGGGAACCGTCCGGGGACACCTGGATGGCGCCGGAGACCATACCCTCGCTCGGCAGTTCGCCGCCACGGGATCGTTCGAGCCGCACACCGGCGGCGCTCTCGAGGCGCACCCCCGTGCGGTCGGAGCGGGCCGAGGTGGTCCATTCCGTGGTGAACAACCGGTGCCAGGACACGTCGTCAAACCAGTCAACGCGCGGGCCGGGGCGCAACTGCAGCACGGCGGAGGCGGCGGGTGGGCCAACGGGCACCAGGTCGACTGCCGGAACGGGGGTTGCCGGCTCTGCGCCGACGGGAACGACCTGCCCGGCAGCCAACGGGGCGGGGCCGAGCCCGGCGAGGGTATCCCGGGACCGTGACCCGAGCACCACATCCGCGCTGATGCCGCCGCGCACGGCGAGATAAAAGCGCAGGCCGGCGGTGGCCGTGCCGATACGGATTGTTGAACCGGCGGGCGCGCGGGTGGCGGTGTGGGGCTCGACGGTGTGGCCGTCGAGGCTGAGTTCGCCCCAGGCGCCGGTCACGGCGAACCACAGGGGCTCGCGAACGACGGCACTGAACCCGCCGAGCAGGATCTCCAGCGCTGCGGCGTCCGAGGTGTTGCCAACCAGACGGTTGGCGAGGGCGTGGGCGGAGCGGTCCATCGCGCCGGAGCAGCCGACACCGAGGTGGGCCTGCCCGGGCCGTCCGCCGTCCTGCACAAGGGCGAGGGCGCCGGGGCTCACCATCTCCAGCGCGTTCACCGGGTGTCCCCATCGGTGGCGGCGACATCGGCAACGGCTTCGTCGGGAACGGCGACAAAACGTACGCGGGTGCCCGGCGCGAGCAGGGCGGGCTGCGGGCGGTCGACGTCCCACAGCACGGAATCCGTTGTGCCGATCAGCTGCCAGCCGCCGGGGGAGGAGCGGGGGTAAATGCCGCTGAACTCCCCGGCGAGGCCGACGGAGCCGGCGGGCACGGTGGGGCGCGAGGTTGAGCGGCGGGGGACGGTGAGGTCGGTGGAGGGGTCGCCGGCGGGGCGGGCGAGGTAGGCAAAGCCGGGTGCGAAGCCGATGAAGGCCACCCGCCACTCTGCGGCGGTGTGCCGGTCGATGACCTGCTGCGGCTCCAGCTGGAGCAGCGCCGCGACCTCGGCGAGGTCCTCGCCGTTGTAGCGGACGGGGATTTCCACGACCGCGCTGTGCTCCTCGACCTCGTCGGTGAGGCCGGTGTGCTCGTTCACCGCCCAGGCGATGTCGGCGATCCACCGCTCTGCGGCGCCAAGGGACAGGCGCGCCACCTCGACGGTGACCAGCACACTGCGCGCGGCGGGGACGAGTTCGCCGATGCCGTCACGTTTGCCGGCGACCAGCGCCGGATACAACTCAAGAACCTCATCGAGGGTGTCCACCTCGACGAGCAACGCCCGGTCTCCGTAGGGGAGCACCCTCATACAAACGCCCGGACGTCGATGTTCGCGGCCAGCAGCGCGGCACGCACCGCGGTGGCGATGGCCACGGCGCCGGGGGTGTCCCCGTGCACACAGAGGGAGTGGATGCTGCCGGACCGTGCCATCTCCACGGCCCTGGCGCCCACGGTGGCAGGGTCAGTGATCACGGCTCCTGGCTGGGAGCGCGGCATCAGGGTGCCCTCCGCCGTATATGCCCGGTCGGGGAATGCCTCGCGGAAGAACGGCAACCCGTGCTCGGCCGCTGCGCGCTCGATGGCGGAGCCCGGCAGGCCAAGCACCGGGAGGGTCGGGTCGAAGTCACGGACCGCCCGTGCGACGGCGTCCGCCTGCTTCCCGTCGTGGACGATGCGGTTGTAGAGGGCGCCGTGCGGCTTGACGTAGCCGACGCGGGTGCCCTGGCTGGTGGCGATGCCGGCGAGGGCGGCGAGTTGGTAGAGCACGTCGCCGTGCAGTTCGTCCTGGGCGATGTCCATTTCGCGTCGGCCAAACCCGGCCAGGTCACGGTAGGCGACATGGGCGCCGAGGCTGGTGCCGCGTTCGGCGGCAAGCCGGCTGCAGCGCAGCATGGTGAGTGGGTCGCCGGCGTGGAAACCGCAGGCCACGTTGGCGCTGCTGACCAGGTCGAACATCGCAGCATCATCGCCGAGGGTCCACTGTCCGAAGGATTCGCCGAGGTCGCTGTTCAAATCCACGGTGCTCATAGCGTCCAGCTTATGCCGTTCACGCGGGCCGTTGCCGGGCCGATTGGAGTGGTCGGCCCGGTTGTGCTCAGTCCAGCGACTCCCGCTTGGCGCCGTCGGCCGCGTTCACCACAAACATGGTGGGGGTGGCGAAACCTGCGCCGGCGAACGCGGCGAGGATCGCCGTCTCAAGGGCGGGCACCGTGGCGCTCGGGACCAGGGCGATCGCGGCGCCGCCGAAACCGCCACCGGTCATTCTCGCGCCGATCGCGCCGTTGGCCTGAGCGGTCTCCACCGCGAGGTCCAGCTCGGGGACGGAGATCTCGAAGTCGTCGCGCATGGACACGTGCGAGGCATCGAGCAGCGGGCCGATGGCGCCCGGCCCCTCGAGGCGGAGGGTGCGGACGGTGTCGAGCACCCGCTGGTTCTCGGTGACGATGTGGCGGACCCGGCGGAAGGTGGTCTCGCTCATCCGCTCTTCGGCGCGCGGCAGGTCGTCGATCTCGAGGTAACGCAGGGAGGGCACCCCCATCACCGCTGCTCCCTCCTCGCAGGAGGCGCGACGCTCGGCGTAACCGCCGGTGGCGTGGGAGTGGCTGACGTTGGTGTCGATGATCAGCAGCGCGAGGCCCGCCTCGGCGAAACCGAGGTCGATGACCTCGGCATCCAGGCTGCGGCAGTCGAGGAACACCGCGGCATCGCGGCGTCCCAGCAGCGACGCGCTCTGGTCCATGATCCCGGTCGGCGCGCCAACGGCCTGGTTCTCGGCAAGCTGGCCCACCTTGGCGAGGGTCTGGCGGTCGAGTCCCAGCTCCCAGACGTCGTTCAGGGCCAGCGCCATGGCGCTTTCGATGGCGGCGGAGGAGGACAGTCCGGCGCCGATGGGCACGGTGGAGTCAAGGAAAACGTCGAAACCGGGCACGGTGTCAAGGTCGGCGCCGAGGCGGTCGTCAACACCGGCGCCCTCGTCGGCGTTGCTGAACGACTCGACGTTGCCGAGCGCCCAGGCGACGCCAAGCGGATAGGCGGACCAGCCGGACAGGGTCTCCGGGCGCACATCATCGACGGTGGTCTCGATCACGGTGTCGCTGAAGGCGCTGCTGATGCGGATGCGGCGGTCCTGGCGCAGCGCCAGGGCGAGCACGGTGCGCCGGTCGATGGCGAACGGGAACACAAAGCCCTCGTTGTAGTCGGTGTGCTCACCAATCAGGTTGACCCGGCCGGGGGCCGACCAGAGCCCGTCAGGCTCGTAGCCGTAGAGGGCGCTGAAACCGGAGACGACGCCGGCGCGGACGGCGTCCTCGGTGGGGGTCGCGGCGGGGACGGGGGCGGTTGGCTCGGTCATACTCGGCTGATTCCTTCCCGCACAAAAGCGGCGGATTGTTCTGGCAGGACGTCGCCGATGAAGGCGCCCATGGCGGCCTCCGACCCAGCGAGATACTTGAGTTTGGTCTCCGCGCGACGCGGCGAGGTGATCTGCAGCATCAGGCGGACGGTGTCGCGGCCCACGTTCACCGGGGCCTGGTGCCAGGCGGCGATGTAGGGGGTCGGGGTGTCATACAGGTTGTCGAGGCCGCGCAGCAGGGTCAGGTAAAAACCGGCGAGCTCGTCGCGTTCCTCGGTGTTCATGGCGGCGAAGTCGGGAAAGTGGCGGTGCGGCAGCGCGTGGATCTCGAGGGGCCAGCGGGCCGCGAACGGCACAAAAGCCGTCCAGTGTTTGCCCTCGAGCACCACCCGCTCCGAGGCCCGCTCGGTGGTGAGGATTTGCTCGAACAGGTCGTCGCCGACCCGGTCGATCGATTCAAGCAGGCGGGTCGTCCTCGGAGTGACGTAGGGGTAGGAGTAGATCTGGCCGTGCGGGTGCTGCAGCGTCACACCGATCTGTTCGCCCCGGTTCTCGAACGGGAACACCTGCTGGATGCCGGGCATCGCCGACAGGGCGGCGGTGCGGTCGGCCCATGCCTCAATCACGGTGCGGGCGCGGGTCTCGCTGAGGGACCCGAAGGAGCCCTCGGTCTGCGGGCTGAAGCAGACGACCTCGCAGCGGCCAACGGCGGTGAAGCTGCGGCCGATGCCGATCTCCTGCATGTCGGCGAGCGAGGTGGGGGCGCCGGGCCCGTCGAGAGCGGGGCCGAACGACGGCGAGCGGTTCTCGAAGACGGCGACGTCGTAGTTGTCCGGCACCTCTGACGGGTTGTTCGCGCTGGCCGGGGCCAACGGGTCCTGGTCAGCCGGGGGCAAAAACACCCGGTTCTGCCGGTTGGCGGCGTGGGAGACCCACTCGCCGGTCAGTACGTCCTGGCGCATCAGGGCCGTCGCCGGGCGCGGGTCGAGGTGGCGCGCGTCGGCGGTCCGTCCCGGCGCGAGGGTGGTGTTGGCGTCGTCGAAGTAAATGAGTTCGCGACCGTCAGCCAGTGTGGTGCTGTGGGACACGATTCCGCTCGAAGTCATGAGATTACGATATCGTAAGGGATCTACTTTCGATATCGTAAGTAAGAGAATTCCCGCCGAACCGACCGACGACGAGATCCGACCGCGACGACCCGAGCGCAATGAACCGACCGAGGAGGGTGGATGCTTCGCGACACCACCGCTGTCCGCCGCGACCGGCTGGCCGCCCTCGTCGCCGAGCGTGGCTTCCTGCGCGTCGGTGACGCCAGCGTCATTTTCGGCGTCAGCGAGGTCACCGTCCGGGCCGACCTCAGCGCCCTCGAAGCCGAATCGCGGGTCAGCCGCGTGCACGGCGGTGCCATGCCGCCGAGCGCAGCCCCGCCGGAACCCACCATCGAGCAGGCCCTGTCTCTCTCCAGCGCCACCAAAAGGTCCATCGGCCAGGCCGCAGCGGCCATGGTGCGCTCCGGGGACAGCGTCATCCTCGACGTCGGGTCAACGGCGCTCGCCGTGGCGGAGGCCCTGGTCGAACGCGCTGATCTCAGCGACGTCGCCATCATCACTAACGGGCTCACCATCGCCCTCGCCCTGGAAAAGGCCCACCCCCGGTTCACCATCGTGGTCACCGGCGGCACCCTGCGCCCCCTGCAACATTCGCTGGTGAACCCCTCTGCATCCACCCTGCTCGAGTCGATCCACGCCGACATCGCCTTCATCGGCTGCAACGGCGTCGACGTCCAGCGCGGCGTGACCAACCTGAACTACCCGGAGGCCGAGGTGAAGCGCCGCATGCTCCAGTCATCCACCCGGCATGTGCTCCTCGCCGACGGCTCGAAACTCGGCCAGGTGCGCCTCGGGGTGGTGGGATCGATCAGCGATTTCCACGACCTCGTCACCGGCGGCGACGTGCCGCACAACGTTGTCGCGCAGTTGCGGCAGCGTGGGCTCACAGTCGTGGTGTCCGACGCGTCCGAGCAATAGGGTGGGATCATGCGTGCTCCCACCGGTGAACAGTTCGTCCTGACCCTCGACACAGAGACCGGCCGGACGGAGGCGATAATCACTCAGCTGGCCGCCTCGCTGCGCACCCTGAAGGTGAACGGCGTTGACATCTCCCAGCCATACGCCGAAGACAGGGTTACCCCCTTCGGCACGGGAATTGTGCTGGTGCCGTGGCCGAACCGGGTCGAGGACGGCAGGTGGATGCTGGACGGCACAAGCCAGCAGCTCGACATCACCGAACCGAAATACAACAACGCCATCCACGGGCTGCTGCGCAACACCGCCTACACCGTGGTGTCCCGCACCGACTCGGCAATCACCCTGGGCGCGACCGTCTTTCCGCAGCACGGTTACCCGTTTATGTTGGAGACCACCGTCAGCTACGAGCTGCAGCCCGACGGCATCACCGTCACCCACTCCGTTCGCAATGAGAGCGCCGCCAACGCGCCCGTCGCGATCGGCACCCACCCGTTCTTCCAGATCGGCGACGTCGACACCGCCGAGTTGACCCTCACCGTGCGGGCCAGCACCCGGTTCCCGGTGGACGCCCGCCTGAACGTCAGCGCCGAGGTCCCCGTGGAGGGACGCTACGACCTGAACGCCGGCGCCCGCGTCGGCGACCTCGAACTCGACGACGCGTTCGGTGGCCTCGACCCCATCGACCAGGTCAGTGCGACCCTCGCCGCCCCGGACGGGCGAACCGTGTCGCTCTGGCAGGACGAGAACTTCCCCTACCTGCAGGTGTTCACCACCCCGATCTACCCCACCGCCGACGGTGTGACGCTCGCGGTCGCCATCGAGCCGATGACGGCGCCCGCCGACGCGTTCAACTCCGGGCAGTCGCTGCGCTGGCTGGCTCCCGCCGAGCAGTGGACGGCCAGCTGGGGTGTGCGCTACACCGCCTAATCGATCCGGCGTCGGGCGGCCACAGTAAATGGTGACACTAGGCGGTGACACTGGATACTTGCAGCGCGCCCGCGCATAATGGCGGCATGATCTCCACCGTGCTGGCCCGCGCACTGCGGGACTCCGGTCTCAGCTGGCATCCGCTCGCGGGCGACTCGTTCTGCATCGACCGGATGGAGGTCGACGGCGACGTGTTTATCCTCAGCGACATGACGGTCGAGGCGCACCAGCATCCCACCGGCACCGTGCTCGGTTTCAACGGCACCACCGAGTGGGCGCTGGATTCCGTGGCCCTCGACGACGCCCTGTGGCTGCCGCGCGAAGACCAGCTGCGCACCCTGCTTCGGGCGACCTTCCGCTCCCTGCACTGGACGGAGAGCAACCGGTTCGAGGTCAGCACCGTGATCGCGGGCGTTCCCCGCACCTTCGAGGCGCGGGAGGCCGTCGACGCGTATGCCCGCGCCCTGCTGGCGCTCATCGACGAATCGATCGATGACCCGTTCCCCGACCTCGAAAGCGAAATGCCCTCCCTCTGAGGGCAACCGACGAGGCGGACGGGTCCGGGATGCGCGTCGACACCCTCTTTGTGGGCGCCCGCGTCCTCGATCCGGAATCCGGCCTCGACCAAGAACGAACGGTCGGGGTCAGCGGCGGCGAGATCGTCTCCATCCACACGGTCGCCGCCTCCGCCGGAATCGAAGCGAACACCGTCGTCAACGTCGACGGCCTGGTGCTCACCCCCGGCTTCATCGACATGCACAGCCACGCCCAGTCGCCGACGGGCCTTGCCCTGCAGGCGCTCGACGGTGTCACAACGGCGCTTGATCTCGAGGCAGGCACACTCCCGGTCGCCGCCCAATACGCCCGGGCGGAGGAGGAGGGCCGGCCCATCAACTTCGGGTTCTCGTCGTCGTGGGCGGTCGCCAGGATGCACGTCCTCGACGGGGTGCCGTATCCCTCGCCGCGCGCGGACGGGTCGATCCCCAGTGCGCTGGAGACCTTTTACGCCAACCAGATGCGCCCCGGCTGGAGCAGCCTCGCCACCGCCCGCCAGGTCGACGACATCCTCGCGATTGTTGAGGAGGGCATCGCCGCCGGTGGCATCGGCATCGGGGTGCTGCTCGGCTATTCGCCGAACTCCGGCCGGGACGAGTTCTTCGCCATCGCCCGCAGGGCCGAAGCCCTGGGGATGCCCGTTTTCACCCACTCCCGGCGAATGTCCAACCTGGAGCCGGGTTCCTCCCTCGACGGCGCCCTCGAGATCATCGGCGCTGCCGCAGGCTCCGGCGCCGCCATGCACATCTGCCACATCAACAGCACTTCGCTGCGCCGCATCGACGACGTCGCCGACGCGATTGTCACCGCCCAGGAGCGCGGAAATCTCATCACCACCGAGGCCTACCCGTATCCGGTGAGCAGCACCAGCATCGGCGCGGCGTTCCTCGCCCCCGAACAGTTGCACCGCCTCGGTATCTCCCCGCGAGACATCCTCTACCTGCCCACCGGTGAGCGGGTGCGTGACGAGGCGCACCTGCGCGGGCTGCGCGAAACCGACCCGGCGGGGCTCTGCCTCATCGACTACCTGCAGGGGGATGTCGAGGCGGACGTGCAGGTACTCCTCAGATCGTTCGAGCTGCCCGGGACGGTGGTGGCCTCCGACGCGATGCCGCTGGTGCGGGCGGGCCGGTTCGACGTGCACAACCAGTGGCCGGTGCCGAAGGACGCCCACACCCACCCGCGCAGCGCAGGCACCTTCAGCCGCACCCTGCGCTGGCTGGTGCGCGAGACCGGCACGTTCACCCTGATGGAGGCCATGCGGCGCTGCTCCTACCTTCCGGCCGGCATCCTCGAGGACAGCGTCCCGGCGATGGCGACGAAGGGTCGCATCGCCGTGGGCGCCGACGCCGACCTGGTCGTCTTCGACCCGCGCACCGTGACCGACAACGCGAGCGCCGGCGACACCGCGCCATCCACCGGCTTCCGGCACGTCCTCGTCGACGGCCGGTTTGTGGTGCGAGACGGCGAACTCGTGCCAGGAGCCCAACCCGGCCGCGCCATCCGCAGCGGCCGCGCCTGACCGCCGTGCACAGCCTCCGGTAGTGACAGGATCCGTCCCCGGATTGCGGTCGGGTGGCCTGGCCGCAACGCGGGTCCGTTAGAGTTCGACGAGATCGGTGGACGGCTTCTTCGTCCGCCAGGTGAGGATGTGTGTGTCTGCTCTGAGTGTTCTGTCCTATCCGGCTCGTCGCGACGTCAAGTCGCTCGGCACCATTCTCGGTGAGATCGACGCCCCGTCTGCGGTCAGCGCCACGTTCGTGGAGGACCGCTACGGCACCTTTGTGGTCGTGGGGGATGCCGTGCTGTCGGCCTCAGCCGGAACCCTCACACTCGCCGGCCGGTTCATCGAGCAGGGAATGAAGCCCGACCGCACCCTGCGGGTGCTCACCCCCGTCACCGAGGACAACCCGGCCAGTGTGCCGCCGGCCGCCGACACCGATTCGCTGCGCGAGGGCGTCGCGAGCCTCGCGCACGGTGACCTGGTGCAGGCCGGTCTCTTCGTCCGCGCCTACGGCAGCTTCACCATCACCGGGATGGCGGTCTGGTCAGAGGTGGCCAACGCGTTCCTCATCGGCGGCTGGTTCATCGATACCGACGGCGCCCCGTCCCCGCGGCTGGAAAGCCTGAGCGTCCTCGCCACAGCGGCCGAGCACGGCGGCCCGGTTCCGCCGCGCATCACCGCGGCCCTCATCGACGACATCGCCATCTAGTTTTCACGCTGCAGCTGCAGCTGCTGCTGCTGCGGTGGCTGCGCCGTGCCGCGCCTGAGCCGGCGTTAGCTGCCCGTCGGACCTCCTAAGCGGGCGATGCGGACCGCACTAGAGTTGGCAAGTGAGAATCAGTCTTCTCGGAGGCCTGCGGGTCGAGCACAACGGTCGAACGATTGTGGTGTCCGGGGCAATGCAGCTCGCGGTCCTGTTCCGTCTCGCCGTCGACGCCGGCACGGCGGTGAGTTACCGTGCCATCGCCGAGGACGTGTGGGGCCAGGACGCGCCCGAGAACAGCAAAGCGGCGCTCCAGTCGATCGTCTCCCGGCTTCGCTTGCAACTTCCTGCCGCCTCGATCGAGTCGACGGCCGGGGGCTATCGGCTCGCGATCGCCCGCGCCGACGTCGACGCCCTCGTCTTCTCCGATCTTGTCGCCTCCGCCGAACCCACCGCGGGGGGATCCGAGCTGGCCGCGGACGCCCTCCGACTGTGGACAGGGGAGCCCTGGATACCCTCGGACAACTTCGACTGGTTCGTTCGTGATCTCACCGCCGACCATGCCAAGGCGCTCAGCATCCGGGGCACCACCACCTCCCCGCGGTTGATGCCCGACCTTCCGGTCCAGCTCACGAGTCTCATTGGCCGGGATGCGGAGCTCGCAACGATCGCCGACCAGCTGGCGAATAACCGCCTTGTCACCATCATTGGTACCGGCGGGGCCGGCAAAACGCGCCTGGCCCTGGAGGCCGTTGCCCGTCGCCGCGACGCGATGCTGGTTGAGCTGGCGCCCGTCGGGGCGAGTGAGGTCACCGGCGCCGTCCTCACCGCCACCGGTCGTGACCTGCGCACGGGGGAGACGACCGGGGAATCGAGCCGAACCCGCATCCTGGAGGCACTCGCCGGCCGCGATGTGCTGCTGGTGCTCGACAACTGCGAGCACGTGATCGACGCTGCGGCCGTCCTGTCGCAGGATCTTCTCTCCTCGCTGCCGCGACTGCGCATCCTCGCCACCAGCCGGGAGCCCCTCGGTGTACCCGGCGAAGCCTTTGTCGGGCTCAGCTCCCTCGCGCACCCGACCGACGCGCAAATCACGGAATCTCCGGGGTCCGAGCTGCGGGCGTTTCCCGCTGTGGAACTGTTCGTCCAACGCGCGCTGTCGGCCACCGGGCGACCTCTCGACGATGCCGAGCTGGCGACCGCCGCGCGTGTGTGCTCCCGGCTTGACGGGCTTCCGCTGGCTATCGAGCTGGCGGCAGCGAAACTGCGCACCATGGACGCCGCCGAGGTGCTCGCCGGCCTCGACGACCGGTTCACGCTCCTCACGGGCGGTTACCGCACCGCGATGCCCCGGCACCAGACGCTCCGGGCCATGATCGATTGGAGTTGGAGCCTGCTCGACGACTCGGAGCGGCGGGCGCTGACCGGGCTGTCGGTATTTCCCGCCGGTGTCAGTGTCGCCGAGGCACGTTCCCTCGCGGCCGAGCTCGACCTGCCGGGCGCTGCGGTGTTCGATTCCATGGTGGACCGCTCACTCCTGCAGCGCACACGTGGGCGGTTCCGCCAGCTCGAGACCATCCGCGAATACGGGATAGAACGGCTGGCGGATCACGGTGTCCTCGCTGAGGCGAGAACCGCTCAGGCCCGCTACGTCACCAAGCGCGCCAGCGAGATCGACCGCCTGCTTCGGGGCCCGCGCATCATGGAGGCCATCACGTGGTTCGACGACGAAGAGGACAACCTCGCAAGCGCCCTGCGCTACTCGTCCGGAGTGCCTCTGGCCGACATCACCGTCGGGCTGACCATCGCCTGCACGTGGTACTGGGTCCTCCGTGACCGCAACGAGGAAGCCGCCTCCTGGCTCCGCGTCGCAGCGGGACTGGCTGGCGGCGTCGAGGGTGAAGAGGCCAGGGCGCTCAGCCTGCTCCACCCCCTCCTGCTCAACTTCTCGGGAGCCGACGACGACGAATTCGACATCATCGAGCTGGCCGCCCAGCTGCGGCGACTGCTGGAGCCGATGAGATCGATCGAGCTGGGCTCCGGACGCCATGAGGTGTTCCAATTGCTCGGACCCGGCCTCGTGGCGTTCGCCGAGGTCGCGGCGGACCCGGACTGGGTCAACTCGGTGCGAATCCCTCGCGGGGAGGACCTGCTGCTGGATCCCTGGCCGACGGCGATGCTGCACGTGATGCGCGCGGCTGCTGCGCAGAACCGAGGCGAGGTGAGCGTGCTTGGCGACGAGTCGAGAATCGCGTTGGCGCTGTTCGAGGAGGTGGGGGACTCCTGGGGTTTCGCCCTGTCGCAGCGGATGCGGGCCGAATGGCTGACGCTGCACGGCCAACTCGAGGAGGCCCTCCTCCTGGCCGACTCGTCAACCAACATTATGCGGGCCATCACCTCGACCCCGGACCTTGCCCGTGAGCAGGGCCTCAGCATCCAGCTGCTCTGGCGGCTCGGTCGGGTCACGGAGGCACGTGCGCGCCTTGCGGCGATGCTGACTGACACCGAAATCAGCGGGGACCCGCGGGCCATCGTCCAGGCACAGATCAACGCGCTGCTGCTCGATGCTGCGATGAAGGACCTGCCGTCGGCGGATGCGCGCATCCCGCTGATTGACCGGCTTGTTGGTCTGTCGCGGATGCCCCAGCAGTCCCTCGCCGTACTCGAGACGGGCAAGGCCGCGGTTGAGCGTGAACGCGGGGACTTTGCTCTGGCAGAGTCGCACCTGCGGTTGGCCGCGGAATACGCCCTGCGCAGTCGCGATCACCCCGTTATCGGTGGTGTCGCCAATGGAATCGCCATGCTCGCGATGGCGCGCGGGGAGATCGCCCTCGCGGTGCGCGCTATCGATTTCGCCTCGGCGATCATCGGAGCCTGCGATGCAACGCATCCTGACCTCGCCGCGGTCAGTGCGGCCGCCGACGACGCGGGAATCGGGCGTCCACGTACCGAAGTACCGGAACGCCCGATTTCTCTCGAGGCCCTCAGCGGCCTGCTCGACTAGATCTTCCTGCGGTAGGCCAGGGTTGCCAGCGGGAAGAACACCGCGACGAGGACAACGCACGAGCCAATCACCCAGAGGACCTGCCCGGTGACGGTGTCCCCGGCCACACCGGTGGAACCCGTCAGCAGGCCACGCATCGACTCGATCACGTGGGTGACCGGGTTGATGGCGACCCAGCCCTGCAGCCAGGTCGGAAGGGTCGAGGCGGGGACGAACGTCGAGGATCCGAACGTGAGAGGGAACACGATCAGGAACGAGATCCCCTGCACCGCGCCAGCGCTGCGTGCCATCATCCCGATCAGGACGGACACCCAGCAGAGACTGACGGCAAACGCGATGATGAGGGCGATGGCCGCGGCAACGTGCCACCAGGGAGTGTTGAACTCGAAGCCGATGATCGCACCGAAAACGAGGGTGACGGTGATGGCGATGGAGTGCCGAACCACGTCGCCGAGCACCGCTCCGAACAGGGGTGCAGACCGGGCGATTGGCAGCGACCGGAACCGGTCGAAGATGCCCTTCTGGATGTCGGTGTTGAGGTTCACCCCGATGGTGAGCGAGGTGAACATAATCGTCTGCACGATGATGCCGGGCAAGGCGAATTCGACGTATTCGCCGGTCGAACCGGCGATAGCGCCGCCGAAGATGAACACGAAGATGACCGTCATGATGATGGGCTGGACGGTGACGTCGATGAACTGTTCCGGGTTACGCACCATTTTGGTGACCGTGCGTCTGGCGAGGATGAGGGAGTCGCGAACCATCAGGCGGTCGCTCCAATCAGGGTGTCAGCCGGGCTGTCGTCTTTTTTGGCCTGCCCGGTGAGCGAGTAGAAAACTTCGTCGAGGCTCGGCAGTCGCAGCGACAACTCCGACACCGAGATGTTCTCGGCGGCGAGGGCGGCGACGACGTGGGTCAGCGCCGATTCGTCGGTCACGGGGACCGACAGCAGGTCCGGTGCCGGCTGCTCAGGCTCTCGTGTGCCGAACCTGACCAATAGCTCCCGAACGCGGGGGAGGGTGGCCGGGTCGTTGGGCCTGACCTCCAGGGTTTGGCCACCGACCTGGCGCTTCAGTCCCCGCGGGGTGTCGTGGGCGATGATTGAACCGTGGTCGATGACGGTGATCTCGTTGGCGAGAGCATCCGCCTCCTCGAGGTACTGCGTGGTCAGCAGGACCGTTGTGCCCTGGCGGACCAGCGTGCGGATCATCTCCCACACGTCGTCGCGCTTGGCCGGGTCGAGCCCCGTGGTTGGCTCGTCGAGGAACACCACGCTGGGGCGCCCGATGAGGGAAGCGGACAGGTCGAGTCGGCGCCGCATTCCTCCCGAGTAGGTTTTCGCGAGCCGGCCCGCGGCGTCCATCAGGTCGAATTCGGAAAGCAGTTCGGTTGCGCGAATTTTCGCCTGCCGGGTGGGGAGGTCCAGGAGCTGGCCGATCATCACGAGGTTCTGCATTCCGGTCAGATCCTCGTCCACGCTGGCGAATTGCCCAGTGAGCCCGATTGTCCGGCGTACCGCCGTCGCCTGGTGGACAACGTCGAGACCCGACACGGTCGCGGTGCCGCCGTCCGGCCTCAACAGTGTGGCGAGAATGCGTACCGCCGTGGTTTTACCCGCACCATTCGGGCCAAGTACACCGAGCACCCGCCCCTCCTCGACCCTCAGGTCGATTCCGTTCAACGCCGTGGTTTTACCAAACCGTTTGACGAGGCCATGGGCCTCGATTGCTGCTGTCACTGTGTTCTCCTCTGCGAAACACGCAGGGTGTGCGCGTCTGGAATGAGTGTGCGCCGGCGCCGCTGTCGCGCCGCTGTCAGTCGCTGTCAGGGCCTGCCGCGCTCCGGCACCATCCGGTTATGACCTCGGTACAACTAACGTCCACGTGTTGAATAAGCGGATCTACACTGGAATGGTGAATGCTGAACAGACTTCCGCGCCCACCCCACGCAGCGTCGATTCCCGTCTCGACCACTCCTACGCAACCGTCGACGCCCCGCGCTCGGTGCAAATGCACACGGAGGCCGAAGCGTTGCTGCCGGCAGCCGACGGAGTCGTTGTGGCGATCTCCTACTGCGGTGTCTGCGCGACCGACACCCACGGCTACACCAGCGGTGGTCTGATCCCGCCGTCGGTCTTCGGCCACGAATGGACCGGCACCGTCACCGCCGTTGGCGCAGACGTCACGTCGGTCACCGTCGGCACACGGGTTGTCGCCTGTGTTGGGCCGGCCTGCGGCAGCTGTCCCCAGTGCCTCGCCGGCAACTCCAGTAACTGCGACACCGCGTTCGCCGAGGCCAACGGCATCACCGCCGACGCCCCGAACCACGGCGGCTTCTCCTCGGAGATCGCCGTCAACGCCCGCCGGGTGATGGCCGTGCTGGACGGTCTCACCGACGAGCAGGCCGCCATCGTCGAGCCGACGACCGTCACCTTCCATGCCGTCAAGCGCACCGGCCAGGGCATCGGATCCTTTGTGGTGGTGCAGGGCGCCGGCCCCATCGGACTGCTCACCGCGCAGCACGCCCGCCATGCCGGTGCCGGCCGGGTGCTCGTCATCGAGCCGAGCGAGGCCCGCCGCCAGACCGCACGCGACCTCGGCTTCACCGAGGTCTACGCCCCGGGTGAGGAGACCACCGCGCTGGTTTTCTCCTCAAGCAACGGCCTCGGTGCCGACGTGCTCTACGAATGCACCGGCGTCGCTGGGCTCTTCCAGTCCTCGGCTGAGCTGGTCCGCCGCGGAGGCACCCTGTCGCTGCTCGGCTACCCGATGTCCTCCTCCGAGGTCAGCTACCCCGACTGGCAGAGCCGCGAACTCACCGTCATCGGTTCCCTCGCCTACAACCACGAGGACTTCGCCGGCGCCATGCTCGCCATCCGCAGCGGCGCCGTCAACGTCGACATCCTGCACACCGGAACCGTTGGGCTCGCCGAGCTGCCTGCGATCCTCGCCGAGCTGGACTCCGGTAAAAGCAGCCATTCCAAGGTGCTCGTCGACCCGCGTCGCTGAGCGGAACTTTTACGGCCGCAGCGCCGCAATCACGTCGATCTCAACGAGGTAGCCGAGCAGGTCGGCGCGCACGGCGGTGCGCACCGGGTAGGGCTGCGGCATCAGCTCGGCGTATGCGGCGTTGAACGCGTTGAAATCACCCAGGTCCTGCAGGTGCACGGTCGCTTTCACTACGTCGCCGAGGTCCAGCCCCACCTCGGCCAGCATCACCTCGATGTTGCGCAGCGTCGCCGTGGTCTGGGCGGTGATTCCCTCGGGGAGGGGGCCGTCGTCGGGATTGGCCGCCCCGAAACCGGCCGTGAAGAAGAATCCGTTCGCCACCACGCCCTGGCTGTAGGAACCTCCGGGGCGGGCAGCGGCAACGGTTGAGACAACGGCTTTCACAAGACACTCCTGACGACGGCGACAACGCTGGATTTCCGACGCTACCGTGTGCTTCAGCGATCAGGCGCGAGGGGGAGTTCTCCTCACCGGGTCAGCTGCATCCGCGGTTCCGGTGGTGGGCGCAGCCGCATCACGCACGGTCGCATCCCCGACCGGCGCGGCATCCACCTGGATGGCGTGGGGCGCGCCGCGTTCGCCGGCTCTCTCCTGCTCGTTCGGCTCGAGGGCACCGGTCATCAGTGCCACCACCTCGGACATCGAACGCTCGCGCGGGTCGATCACCCCGGCCCGTTTGCCCAAGCGGTGAACGTGGATGTAGTCGGCGACCTCGAACACGTGGGGCATGTCGTGGCTGATCAGCACAACGGGGATGCCACGGTCGCGGATGGAGCGGATCAGGTCGATGACCTGGCCGGACTCCTTCACCCCGAGCGCCGCCGTCGGCTCGTCCATGATGATGACCCCACGGCCGAAGGCGGCGGCGCGCACCACGGCGACACCCTGGCGCTGCCCACCGGAGAGGGTTTCCACGGCCTGGTTCACCGACTTGATGCCGATCTTCAGGTCGGCGAGATGCTCGGAGGACTCCGCGCGCATCCTGGGCATGTCGAGTCGGCGGAACACACTGCCCATAATTCCCTTCCGCCGCACCTCCCGGCCGAGGAACACGTTCGAGGCGATGTCGAGCGCGGGAATCACGGCGAGGTCCTGGTAGACGGTCTCGATCCCCGCGGCCCTGGCATCCCGGGTGTTGCGAAAGTTCACCGCAGACCCGTTCATCCGGATCTCGCCGCTGTCCGGCACCACCGCCCCGGCCAGCGCCTTGATCAGGCTGGACTTTCCCGCACCGTTGTCACCGACAACCGCGAGCACCTCGCCCGGCCACAGTTCGAAGTCGGCACCGTTGATGGCGGTGACGTTGCCGTACCGCTTCACGAGGCCGTGGGCCTCAAGGACAGGTGAGCTCACAGTGACCTCCGTCGGGCGAACTGGTCAACGGTGACCGCGAGGATCACCAGGATTCCCGTCGCAATGTTCTGGTACAGGCTGTCCACCCCGGCCTGGGTGAGGCCGTTGCGCAGTACCCCGACGATCAGCGTCCCGATCAGGGTGCCGAGTACCCCGCCACGACCGCCGAAGAGGCTGGTGCCGCCGATCACCACGGCGGTGATGGTCTCCAGGTTGGCGTTCTGGTACGCGTTCGGGTCGGCGTTCGGGATGCGGCCAAGCGCTGCCCACGCGGCGATGCTGGCGATGACCCCGGTCACCACATAGACCGAGAACAGGGTGCGGCCCGCCTTGATGCCGGACAGGGTGGATGCGGTGATGCTGCCACCGACCGCGTAGACGTGCCTGCCCCACGCGGTCTGCGACAGCGCATAACCGATCACGATGTAGACGAGCACCATCATCGCGACACCGTAGGTGGTGACAAAGCCGAACACGTTGAACGTGGTGCCGAGGAACGTCAGCGGGCCCTCGGGCACCTGGTAGGTCTGGCTGCCGGCAAGGAGCCGGGTGGATGCCTGGATCGCGGTGAAGGTGCCAAGGGTGACGATGAACGGCGGCAGCCGGAGCACCGTCACCAGTCCGCCGTTCACGGCACCGAGCACGACACAGACGGCGAAGGTGGAGAACAACGCCACCAGCGGCCCCTGCGCTCCGGCCACCTGGGCCATCACGATGGTGCCAAGCACTGCCACGGAACCGATGGACAGGTCGATGCCGGAGGTGAGGATGATCAGGGTTTGGCCAACGGCCAGGATGCCCACCACCACGGACTGCTGCAGGATCAGCGACAGGTTGAACGGGTTCAGGAAGGTGCTCGAAATCACGCTGAACACCACGATCGCCACAATCAGGGCGATCAGCGGTCCAAGCAGCGGCTCCCGCAGGATGCGGGACCACGTCTGCCTGGCCGCGCCCGAGGGGCTGCGCACCGTGGAACTGGTGTTACTCATCACCGTCTCCCGGGTTCCGGTTACCCGTTAGCCCCAGCAGTTCTCGGCACCCCAGGTGGTGTCCTTTGACTCGAGTCCGTCAACCGGCTGGTCGGTGATCAGCTGCGAGCCGGTGTCGTTGAAGCCGGAGGGCTTGGTGCCATCCTTGGCAAACGCCGCAACGGCCTTCACCCCTTCCTCGGCCATCTTGGCGGGGAACTGCATCACCGTCGCCCCAATCACACCGGCTTTGACATTCTTCACTCCGGTGCAGCTGCCATCGATGGAGCCGATGGTCACCTGGTCTTCGAGGCCGGCCGACTTGATGGCCTCGTAAGCTCCCGCCGCCGCCGGTTCATTGATCGTGTAGAGGGCGTTCACGCCCGGGGCACGCTGCAGGAGGTTTTCCATCGCGGTCTGCGCCTTGGTCTGGTCGCCGTTCGTGTTTTCCTGGCCGACGATCTCGGCCGCTCCTTCCTTGAGGCCGAAGCCCTCGAGGAACCCGTCGTGGCGGAAGGTGTCCACCGTGCCGCCCGGGGTGCCGTCGAGCAGAATGACCTGCGGGGCCGCGTCGCCGAGCGCCGCCTTCACCCACTTGCCCTGGCTGACCCCCGCAGCGGTGTTGTCTGTCGCGTAGGTCGCGTCGACCGCGTCCTCCGGGTCGGTGGCGGTGTCGAGCGCGATCACGATGACCCCGTTGTCTCGCGCCGTCTTGATGGCCGACAGGATGCCGGAGGAAGAGTTCGGGGTGATCAGGATGCCCTTGACTCCCTGGGAGACGAGGTTCTCGATCGCGGCGACCTGGCCCTCGTTGTCACCGTCGAACGCCCCGGCGAGGGCCACCAGTTTCACACCGGCGTCATCGGCGGCGGCCTGGGCAGATTCGCGGATCTTGACGAAGAACGGGTTGGAGTCGGTTTTGGTGATCAGGCCGACTTTGATGTCGCCGCCCTCACCGCCGCCCCCACTACCGGCGCTGTCGCCAGAACCGCAACCGGTGAGCCCCAGCATCACGGTGCTCGCCACCATAACCGCTCCAATGGTGACAATCTTGCGTCGACGATTCATTGTGCTGAACATCAGGACTCCCTTGGCCTCGGTCCGCTGCGGGCGCCATCGCCCGGCCATTCACGTTACGAAGGAGCGGACGACTCTGCAAGGTCTTGCCATGAACCGAAGAAACGTCGCTTAGAGCTCCGCGTAGCGGGATCGGACGAAGCAGTACAGGCCGTATGCGATGAACCCACAGCCGACGATGGTCAGCAGGGCCACACCGAATGGTGCGTCAGCCAGCGACCTGAGCGCGCCGTCCAGACCGGTCGCCGCGGAGGGATCGAGAGATATCGCGGCGGCGGCGAACAGCAGCCCCACCACGACAAGCGCGACCCCCTTCGCGATGTAGCCACCGATGCCGAGGACACTGATCACTATCGTCGGAGCGCCTTCGGGTTCGGCGATGTCTTTCAGGAAACGTCGGCGGACGCCCTTGACCACAAAGTAGGCACCAACGACTACCACAACAATGGCGACGATGACCAGCACCACAATCCCGCCGGGTGCGGCCAGCAGTCCGGCGGTGAAGTCGCGGGTTTTCTCCCCGCTGTCGGGGGAACGGCCGATCAGGTAAAAGAAAGCGGTGGATCCCACCGCCAGGTAAGCGATGCCCTTTCCCGCCTCTTTGGCGCGGGACGCCCAGGACTGGCCGTCGGTTCCGCGCACGATGGCGGCTTCCAGAAGTTGGAACAGGCCGAGGCCGATGAGGCCGGCGACCGTGACGGCCAGCAGGACGACTCCGCCCGTGCGGTCGGCGAGGGAGGCCAGGGCGCCGCCCTGGTCCGCTTTGCCGGTGCCCCCGAACGCAATACTCACCGCGATGGCACCGATGACGATGTGCAGTAATCCGTTCACGACAAATCCGGTGCGGGCCGCCCCCTGGATGACCGGGCTGTCCTGCAGCCGGGAGGCCAGGGCGCGCAGGGACCGGTAGGACCAGCCACCCACCAGCGTGGCCAGTTTCGCCAGGACGGTGAGCCAGAGCCGCAGGCCTCGACGGGCCATCACCTTTGTTGTTGGCTCCACCGCTTCCTCGTCGGGAATGCGAGGAAGGGTAGGCGACGGCACCTGCTAACAATAATCGCCGCGGCGATTGCTTCCTGATCGTTGGGGGCGATGCACGAGGCCCGCTTCGTCGGCCCTTGCCGAGTGTGTGGATTTCCCCTGATCTCCCCCACGCACCTAGCGCTCGTTCCGGGGGAATCCTAGATTGAGGGAGGGGGAACGAATCCGAGAATTCCCCGAGGGCAGGGTCGTGTTGCACACAAAATACAGTTTCTCTCCGTCTCCACAGCTCGCATCCCCCGCCGCATCACGGCGGTCTCCGCTGGGCGGCGGTCGGGTGCGGGCAACCGCGACCGGGCTGTTATTGCTGCTGGCCCTAATGGTCGGTGCGCCGGCAGCGTTCGCCGACGATCCGATCTCGCTGGGGCAATCCCACGTCCTGGACGAGGCCGGGGTGCTCAGCGGCGACACCGCCAGCGTCGAAGCGGCGGCCGAGCAGCTCTACAGCGAGCACAAAATCGACCTGTTCGTCGTATTCGTGGAAAACTTCACGAACCCCACCGACGCCGCCGAATGGGCCAATGCCACCGCGGAGCAGAACGGCCTCGGCCCCACCGACTACCTGCTGGCCGTCTCCACCGTGGGCCGCACCTACTACCTGTCGGGGGATTCGGCTGGCCCCGTCACCGAAGACCAGCTCGGCAGCATCGAGACCGACTCCGTCGAACCCCAGCTGCAGGCGGGTGACTGGGCCGGTGCGGCGATCGCCGCCGCGACCGGGCTGGGCGACGCCGTCGGCGGTGGCGGTGGCGGCGGCGAAGGGGGCGGCGGTTTTGGGATCGTGATCGCGATTGTCCTCGTCATCCTTGTGGTGGGGGTCATCCTGCTCGTCCGCGCCCGCCGCAAGCGTGCCGTGGACGGAGCGCAAGGTGCAGCGGACAACGGCCCGGCAGAGTCGGTCGACAAACTGCAGGCGATGCCGCTGCCCGAACTACAACAACTCGCGGGAAGCGCACTCGTCCAGACCGACGACGCCGTGCAGTCCAGCGAGGAGGAACTCGGCTTCGCGATTGCCTCTTATGGCGACGCAGCAGCACCGTTCCAGAAGGCGCTCGCCGACGCCAAAGCGAAAATGGATGCCGCGTTCCGGCTCAAACAAAAACTCGACGACGCCGAGCCGGACAGCGAACAGCAAACCAGGGACTGGAACGCCCAGATCGTGCACCTCTGCGAGGAGGCCAACACCGTGCTCGACGAGCAGGCAGGAGCCTTCGACGAACTGCGGGCGCTGGAGAAAAACATCCCCGGTGCCATCAGCGCCGTGCAGGCCGCAGCAGCAGCCGCCCAATCCCGTCTCGATTCGAGCACCCGGACCCTCGCCGAGCTGCGCACGAAATACACGGACGACGCGCTCGTCACCGTGAATGACAACATCGACCAGGCGAAGGAACGCCTCACCTTCGCCAGCACCGCCGTGACCGAGGCGCAGGAGGATGCTGCAGCGAACAAGCCGAGCGAGGCAGCCGTCGGTGTTCGCGCCGCCGAGGACTCGGTGGCACAGGCGGCGCACCTGCTCGACGGGATCGACCGGGCGCGGGACGACCTCGACGCCTCCCGCGGCAGGATCGACGCGACGATAACGGAACTGCGCCGGGACGTCGCGGACGCCCACGCGCTCAGCGCAGCGGGTGACCCCCAGGGAGCAGCGGCGGCCGTCGCGACATCCACCACTTCCGTGCTCGCAGAGGTGCAGGATCGGCTGGCCGCCGGCCGGGTGAACCCGGTGGAACTGTCCCAGAAACTCGATCTCGCCAACCGCGACATCGACGGGGTGCTGAACGCCGTCCGCGACCGACAGACCCAGGACGCGCGCGCCAGCGCCGCCCTCAGCAGCACCCTCGGCTCGGCGCGCAGCCAGATCTCGGCGGCGACGGACTTCATCAGCGCCCGCCGTGGGGGAGTCGGCGCAGAAGCGCGCACCCGGCTGGCGGAAGCACAGCGGATGGTGTCACTCGCCGAAGCGACGGCCGCGACCGACCCGGCCACGGCGCTTGGCCAGGCCCAGCGGGGCGGCGACCTCGCGGCGCAGGCCATCCGGCTCGCCGAACAGGACGTGAGCGGGTTCACCAGCAACTCCGGTCTCGGCGGGCTGATGGGCGGTGGTGGAGGTAACTCGGGTGGCAACGGCATGATGGGCGCCGTACTCGGCGGCATTCTCATCAACTCCTTCCTCGGCGGTGGAGGTGGCGGGGGCGGCGGTGGAATGTTCGGCGGTGGCGGTGGCGGTGGCGGAATGTTCGGAGGCGGCGGAGGCGGCGGTGGACGTAGCGGCGGCGGCGGTTTCAGCGGCGGCGGTTCCCGGGGTGGTGGCGGCAGAAGTTCCTCAAGCTTTGGGGGCAGCGGAACACGTTCCCGTCGTGGTGGTGGCCGGTTCTGACGGCGCCCGCTTGACCGGCTTTTCGACATCCCCCATGAACGACATCCGAATTACATCTCCACAAACCCATACCCAGTGACGTGTACCCAACGAAAGGTAATCATCATGGCAAAACAGTCCATTTTCGGTCGCATTGCGCAGCTCACCCGAGCGAACATCAACGCGCTGATCGACCAGGCCGAGGACCCGGAGAAAATGCTCGACCAGATGGTGCGCGACTACACGAGCAGCATCGCTGACGCGGAGAGCGCCATCGCGGAGACCATCGGCAACCTGAGATTGCTGGAGCAGGACCACGCCGAGGACGTGCAGGCCGCCACAGAGTGGGGTGGCAAGGCCCTCGCGGCGAGCCGGAAAGCCGACGAATACCGTGCCAGCGGCGGCACGGGGACCGCGACCGACGCCGACAAATTTGATGCACTGGCGAAGGTGGCGCTGCAGCGCCAGATCCAGTCGGAGAACGAGGCTAAAAGCGCCGAGCCGCAGATCGCGTCGCAGAACGAGGTGGTCAACAAGCTGAAGACCGGCCTGAACTCGATGAAGGAGAAGCTGGAGCAGTTGAAATCGAAGCGCAGCGAGCTGGTCGCCCGGTCGAAGCTGGCCGCGGCGCAGACCCAGGTGGCCGACGCGATCAAAAGCGTCGACATTCTCGACCCCACCAGCGAGGTCAGCCGTTTCGAGGACAAGATCCGCCGCGAGGAGGCGAAGGTGCTCGGCGCGAACGAGCTGGCAGCCTCCAGCCTCGACGCCCAGTTCAACGACCTCGAGGACCTCGGCGAGCAGACCGAGATCGAGGCACGGTTGGCCGCGTTGAAGTCCGGTGGTTTGGCCAGCAACACCGCGGGCCAGCAGGACCCGGCGGAGATCACCGTCACCACCTCGGCGTACAACCCGAGCTGACCTGCTCGGGCTCAACTGTGTGGCCGGTCACCCTCAGGCGCAGGGCGCCTCGGATGACCGGCCTTTGGTTTACCCGGGTCAACGGGGCGGGGCCCGTGCCTAGTCGCGTGGGACGCGGTCACCCGTCTCGGCGGTGATCCCAACCGGAGCCCGCCGAGGCACCGGCACCGACCGACCAAGGGCAAGGGCCGCGGGCGCTGCCAGCGCGAGGACCACCAGCGGAAGCAGGAAGGCGAGGCCGAGGCCAAGCCCGTCGCCGACCAGCCCGGTGAGGACCGCACCGACGATGCCGCCCGCATAGTTGAACAGGTTGACCCGGGCGACGAGCTCATCACTGCGTGCGGGGAGCGCCCGTCCGACGGCGGTGAAGGTGATGGGTACCAGGGAGCCCGCCACCGTACCGATCAGGGCGAACCCGATCATCGCCCCGGCGAAGCTGGGCAGGAGGGCAACCGCCGCGCAGCCGATGGTGCCCAGCGCGAGGGCCGCGAGCGCGAGTGTGGACCCGCGGATCCTGCGAGACAGGTAGTCGACCCCCACCCGGGACAGCAGCACAAACACGAGGTAGACGCCATATCCGAGGGGAGCCATGGCCGGGGACACCCCCAGGTCGCTGCCGAGGTACACACTGCTCCACGACGACACCGCCGAGTCCGCCGTGAATGCGGCGAAGATCAGGGTGCCGAAAATCAGGATCGGGCGAAGCGGGAGCGGTTCCGCGCGCACCCGGGTCGACGTGCTCCTCGAGGCGTGCTCGGGCAACAGCATCCGCGACCCGCCAAAGATCACCAGGACATCCACCCCAGCGGCGACCAGCAGGGCGAACGATGCGCTCATCCCTACCCCCAGGACGGCGGCCATCAGCAGTGTGGCGGTGATGGAGGCGAGGGTATTGACCGCGAAAAAGCGGCCGAGCAGCGGGCGTTCGCGTCCGCGCTGGGCGAGGACCCCCTGCATGGCCGCCGCCGCGTCGACCGCGCCGAGGCCAACCCCGTAGACGACCACCCCCACAACGTAGAACGGGAGCGGGAGGCCAGAACCGATGACGGCGAGACCCAGCACCTGGCAGCCCAGGCCGAGCAGCATGGCCGTTTTGCTGTTCTGGCGAACGGAGACGTAGTTGGCGAGGATGGAGCCGACGGCGGCGGTGATCGCCACCGACAGCAGCAGGACGGACACCAGGGAATCTGACAGGTCGAAACGCAACTTCATCGCGGGAAATGAGGTGACCATCAGGGCGAAACCGAAGCCCTGGGCGGCGTAGGTCGCACCAACCACAACGATGGAGACCCGGCTGGCCGGGTGCTGGTTCGGTTCCATTCGCTCTGTCAACTCCACAGCGGGTGCCGCGAGCGCAGGACGCTGAACGCCTCGTTGGCGACGTTGACGGTGATGTCGATGTCGTCGTCGGTGAGGGCGGCGTTGATGAAGTGGTTGTGGTGCGAGGTGAGGAAAACGCCCCGCTTCACACACTCACCCACCCACTCCTGGTTCAACATCAGCGAGTCATCGTCGGCGAGCCGCAGGTAGAACAGGGCGGGATGACCGGAGGCGACGAGGGTGAAGTCGTGAGCGCGTGCGGCCGTGACAAGGCCGTCGGTGAGGCGGCTGCCGAGCCGGGCGAACAGCGTGGGGGCGTCGAGTTCTTTCAGCTTGTTGATCGTGGCGATGCCGGCGGCGAAAGGGACGGCGCTCATCCAGTAGCTGCCGGTGTAGGTGATGCTGCTGACCACGTCTTTCAGGTCCTCCTTTCCGCAGAGTGCCGAGACGTTGTAGCCGTTGGCGAGGGCTTTGCAGAAGCAGATCATGTCGGCCGTGAAGCCGTAATAGTGGTCGGAGCCGGCCATGTCGACACGGAAGCCCGCCCGCACGTCGTCGATGATCAGCAGCACGTCGAATTCGTCGCACAGCGCGCGGACCGCCGGCCAGTATGCCTCCTGCGGCAGGACGTTGTCGGCGAAGTTCAGGTGCATGTAGGGCTGGGCGATCAGGGCGGCGATTTCACCGGAGTGCTTTTCCAGGGTGGCGCGCAACGCCTCCAGGTCGTTGAACGGAACGGTGAGGTTGTTTGCCACCTCCTCCTCGAGGACGCCGGGGTAGTCGAGCTTCTGGGTCCACGGGGCGACCCCGTGATAGAAACCCTTCACAAACACGATCTTTTTGCGATTCTTCGCGGCGCGCGCCGTCATGATCGCCAGCGTTGTGGCGTCGCCGCCATTTTTGGCGAAGAAGGCCCAGTCCGCGCTCGCCACCGTGTCCACGAGCAGCTCGGCGAAGTCGACCATGATCGACGAGGGAACCGAAACGACGTCCTCTAGGTTGGCCTGTTTTCGGGCGGCGGCGTCGACATCCGGGTCCCGGTAACCGAGGACGTTGGGCCCGTAGCCGCACATATAGTCGATGAACTCGTTGCCGTCGAGATCCCAGAACCGGGTTCCTTCGGCGCGGGAGGAGAAGAACGGGTATGCCTCGCGGGGGATCATCACCCCGCCGGACGGGCCGGTGTGTCCATAAACGCCGGAGGGGATGACCTTAAGCGCTCGCTCGAACGCCTCCCGGCTTTTGGGGTATTGGTACAGGGCCTGGGGAGTCTGCAGGTTCGTCATCTGTACGGTCACTTTCCGAGGTAGGAGCTGGCGCGGGTGAGGATGCGGCTGACGTTGTCGACCAGGGGGATCATTCCCCGCATGCTGATCCGGCCGTCCGCCGCGCAGGCGATCGCGCTGTATTTGCCGGTGAGTACACCGCCGGCCACGTCCAGGTCGGCGAAGCGCAGGGCGGCCCGGGGCTGGCCGTCGTGGGAGGGATCGATGGCCAGGTGGTGGTCGGCGACCGTCAGCCGGTAGCGCAGCACGTCGCCGATTTCGAGGTCGATGCTGCCGTCCGGCATCTGCCCGGAACTGTATCTGCCGCTGGCATCGTGGTTGCCGACCACGGCAATCGCCGCGGCAGCGACCTCGAGGGTCAGTAGCGCGTTTAGCTCGGCGAAGGCGGGGTCGAGTAGTCGCTCGGGTGTCGGCTCCAGCACTGAACCAAGAAGGGCACTCAGGGGGGCGAAGGTCGTGGCGAGGAATTTCAGGGCGCGTGGGCCGCCGACGGGGATCGGCTGGGCCCGGCCGTTGATCACCCTGGTCAGGTGCGCCGGTGAGCGAAACAGCAGGGTCGCGTGCAGCGCCTTCGCGTCCCGGCCAACCGTGATGCCCGTCGGGCTGAACGTGAGGTGCATCGAGAGCCCACCCGGCGCGAAAAAGCCCAGGCTGACGGGGCCGTCGAGGCGGTGCAGGATGGCCCGGGCCTCCGGTGACAGTTCGGCAAGCCGGGGGAGCGCCCCGAGGATTGCCGTGAGGTTCACCCGCGCCCGGACCAGTGGATCGGTATCAATGAGCATGGTGGGAGTACTCCTGGGTGACGGTGGTCTGCGGGTGACTGATGGGGTGGACTTTTGTCGCGAGGGCGCTCGCCGCGAGGGAGGCGAATTCGCGGGCCGCTGCGGTGTCCCGGTCGGCGAGCCAGGTGGTGGTGAGTCCGTCGACCAGGGCCGTGAGGTGGCGGGCGAGCCGATCCACCGGTTCGTTCCACTGGACGCCACCGAGGACAGCGGCCTGGGCGACCAGGGCGGCCGAGGCGCGGTAGTAGGCGGAGTACTGCGCTCCCATCCCCCCGGACGTGCCGGTGCGGGCAGCGAAGAAAGCGAGTTCGAACAGGGCCAGCTCCAGGTCGGGGTTCTCGGTCAACCAGTCGATGAACCCGTTCAACCCGGCCTCGAGCACCTGGGTCACAGTGCGCGGGCCGCCCAGGGTGATGCCCTCGAGGGCCCGGCCGAGTTCCCGACCCATCAGCTCATCAATGACGGCGGCGATGAGCTCGTCGCGGGAATCGAAGACGTAGTGGAATGCGCCGAGGGGCATTTTCGCTTCGGACGCGATGGCGCGTGTTGTCGCGGCGACAATGCCGTCACGGGCGATCACCGTCACGGCGGCGTTGATGAGTTCCTCGCGCCGCAGGGCCGGCGCGATACGCCTCACAACGCCACCGGCGAGCAAGTTGGACAGTTGACCAAGTTCATGTCCGTCACTCTGTCCCTACGCCCAGGGCCGCAGCAATAGCGAGGAACACTCTTTTACCTGGCCGACACATCCGGGGCCACGTGGACACCTCCCGGAAACATCGGAGGGTGCCTTCCGCCGCACTCGGTAGGGTGGATGGCGCGGATCACTTCGCCCCACCATCGACATGCTCAAGGAAGACTGCCGTATGACACCCATCAACTGGGGCATCCTCGCCACCGGTAACATCGCTCGCCAGTTCGCAAAAACTGCCGCCACCTCCGACAGCGCGACGGTCGTCGCCGTCGCCAGCCGCGACCAGGCGAAGGCCACCGCCTTCGCCGAGGAGTTCGGCATCGCCGCCGCCTACGACTCGTACGACGCCCTGTTCGCCGACCCCGCCGTCGACGCGGTCTATGTCTGCACACCACATCCCCAGCACGCCGAACTGGTGATCCGCGCGGCTAAAGCCGGCAAACATATCCTCTGCGAGAAGCCATCAACGATGACCCACGCCGAGTTGGATGTTGCGCTCACTGCCGTGCGCGAAAATGACGTGTTTTTTATGGAAGCGTTTATGTATCGCTGCCACCCGCAGACGCAGCAACTGGTGGACATCGTCGCGTCCGGCGAGCTGGGAGACATCCGGCTGATTCGCTGCCTGTTCAGCTTCCAGACCGACTACGACCCGAGCAGCCGCCTGTTCAACAACGAGCTCGGTGGCGGCGGGATCATGGACGTCGGGTCATACTGCTCGTCGATGGCTCGCCTGCTCGCCGGGTCTGCCCAGGGCCTGCCGTTCGCGGAACCCCTTTTGATCAAGGCCATCGCCGAGCTCGACCCGGCGGAGGGCACCGACCTGTACTCGAGCGCCGTGCTCAAGTTCGACGGTGGTGTCCTCGCCGAACTCACCTGCGGGGTGCTGCTGAACCAGCCGGACACGGTCACCGTGTATGGCTCACAGGGCAGCGTCACCGTGTCTAACCCCTGGTTCCCGGGGGGAGCGGGATCGCAGATCGTGGTGCAAATTGGTGCAGA